>JANLSO010000209.1:0-6883 GCA_031362405.1 Thermoleophilia bacterium
AGAGGCCACGACGATGGGGGCAAGCGAACCGGCGTATCGGATGCGCACCTCGGCCCGTGTCGTGCGCGCCAGCTCGTCGGCGATCTGCTGCAGATCCGCGGTCGTCGGCTCGGAGAGGAAATCCTCCTCGACGCTGACCTCGTCGACCGACTTTGCAAGGTCACGGGCATCCGCCTCGGCGTAGTCGCGGCGCGCGGTTGAGTCGAGGGTGGGCAGCACCACCAGCAGCACCGCCAGGCTGGCGAGACAGCCCACCGCCAAGAGCACCGCGACGAGCAGGCCCTGCAGGCCAACGGGCCGCGAACGGTTCACGTCCGAACCACGTCTCCGCCGAACGAGTAGCCGACGCCGCGCACCGTGCGGATGAGCTGTGGCGCCGAGGCATCCTCCTCGACCTTCTGGCGCAGATGCCGTACGTGCACATCGACGCTGCGCAAGTCGCCGAAGAACGACCCCTCCCAGAGGTGGTTCATCAGCTCCTCGCGGGTAAAGACCCGCCGCGGCGAGCTGGCGAGCTTGTGGAGGATCTCGAACTCCGAGAACGTCAAGTGCAGTTCCTCATCGCCACGCATCACCGTGCGCGCGGTCGGATCGATCTCGAGGTCACCCGAGCGTAGCGTGCTGCCACGGTCGGGGGTGGCCCGGGCGCGGCGCAAGTTGGCGCGTACCCGCGACACCAGCTCGCGCGGCGAGAAGGGCTTGGTGACGTAGTCGTCGGCGCCAAGCTCGAGACCGAGAACCTTGTCGAGCTCCTCACCGCGCGCCGAAAGCATGATGATCGGGACCTGACTCTCGGCGCGAATCCGTTTGCAGACCTCCAGACCGTCAAGTCCGGGGAGCATCAGGTCGAGAATGACCAGGTCGATCTGTTCGCGGGTGAAGGCGGGCATTGCCTCGTCACCGCGTGCGACCGCCACGACCGCGAAACCGGCGTCCGTGAGGGCGTATTCGACGATCGTCCGGATGGCTTGTTCGTCTTCGACGACGAGAACTCGTTCAGGCATCGCGCGAAAGGTAGCGCGCACACACGCACTGAAGCGCAAACTCGCCGTCCCTTAACGCTTCCCACCTAAGCTGCCCATCCATGACAGAGCTTCCCTACCCCGGCCCGCCGACCCGCCGCCCGGTCCCCGACCCGGAGCCGCCGGCCGCGCCAACTCCCCCTCGCCGCCGGCTGCCGCGGTGGCTTCGCGGCGCCGTGATCCCCGCTGTCATCGGCGGCGTCGTCGCGCTCGGCGGCAGTGCTTTGGTGGGTCGACTGTCAGATGATTCGCCGGCGACGATAACCGTGGCCGGCAGCCCCAGCGAGCTCGCGGCGGCCGCCGAGACGACCACCCCGTCGGCCCCTGACGCCACTCCCTCGACCGCCGGCGCCGTGAGCGTTCAGCAGATCTTCCGTGAACGCTCTCCGGGCGTCGTGACGGTGACCGTCGGCGACGGGCCGAACCCGACGAGCGGCCGACTCGGCACCGGATTCGTCATCGATGGCCGCCGCCACATCCTCACCAACGCGCACGTCGTCGACGATGCAAAGACGGCCGAGGTGAGCTACGAGGATGGAACCAGCACGACGGCCAAGGTGCTGGGCACCGACCGCGACACCGACCTCGCCGTGCTCGAGGTCGAACAGGTGCCCGCGGGGGTGAAGGCGCTGCCGCTGGGGTCGATCGCCGCACTTGAGGTGGGGGACCCGGTCGTGGCGATCGGAAACCCGCTCGGCTTTGCGCAGACGGTGACGACGGGGATCGTTTCCGCCCTTGAGCGATTCATCAACTCACCCAGCGGTTTCCGCATCCAGAACGTCGTCCAGACCGACGCCGCGATCAATCAGGGCAACTCGGGCGGACCGCTTCTCGACGGAGCTGGACGCGTTATCGGGATCAATACGCAGATCGCCTCCGAGAGCGGCGGCAACGTCGGCATCGGGTTCGCCGTACCGATCGACACGATCCGCCCGGTGGCCGACAGCATCATCGCCACGGGCACCGCGCAGCACGCCTGGATCGGAATCACCGGCGTGCCGATGACACCCGAGGTCGCCACCAAGAACGGAACGCCCGACCTGCGCGGTGTGATGGTGGCAAAGCTCGACAGCCGTGGGCCCGCGAAGAAGGCCGGCCTGGAGGAGGCAACCGGCGGCGGCGACAGCGAGACGAACCCGCCCAAGGGCGGCGACGTGATCGTGCGCGTCGCGGGCCGGCCGGTGCGCGACATGGCAGACGTCAGCCAGGCCGTCGCCTCACGGCGCGTCGGCGAGACCCTCACGTTCGAGGTGATCCGCGCCGGCAAAACGATCTCCACCACCCTGTCCCTCGCCAATCGTCCGGCCGACGTGCGCTAGCGACGTGGGGCCCCGGGAGGTCGTCGTGGGCGCTCTCTCCTCGTCGCGACCGCCTGGCGGTCGCCGCTCGCCAGGGACGACCGACGCGCCACACCTGGACGGTCTCGGGCAGCACCGAACCGCGGCAGACGTAGTACGTACCGGGCGAGCAGGCACGCGGCGAGGCCGTCCGGTTCGCGATCGGCTTTTTGCCCGCGCCAGGCTGCTTGGTTCCGGGCGCCCGATCGCTGCTGAGGCGCAGCGGGTCTCCCCCTGATCGACGGTCTGGCGCTGCACGGCGCGCTGTGGCTTCGCCGGTATCCGGCGGCGTTGCTGCGGCGCGTGCACGGGACGCATCTCGATGAGTGTCCACCCGCTGCCGTCGCCAACCTGAGGAAGTCCCGCCCTCCTTCAGCCGTGATCGGTCGAGCTTCGTCAGCGACGAGGCCGGAAGGCTCCGGTCGCCTCGATGACCGGGCCACCCGCCAGCTCGATTCCGTAGGGAATTGCGGCCATCACGGCGTCGAGGCACTCGGAGATCGCGGCCGGCTTGCCCGGCAGGTTGAGCAGGAGCGCCGCGCCCCGGGTGCCGGCGGTCTGCCGCGAAAGGATCGCCGTCGGTACGCTCGCCAGGGAGGCGGTGCGCATCGCCTCACCGAAGCCGGGAAGCATGCGCTCGCAGACGGCCTCTGTGGCCTCGGGCGTCACGTCGCGGGACGCCGGGCCCGTGCCGCCCGTCGTGATCACCAGGCAGCAGCCGTCGGCGTCGACCATCGCGGTCAGCGCGGCCTCGATCAGAGGCCGCTCGTCGGGTACGACGCGGGCGATCGCCTCCCATGGGGAGGTCACGACGCCATCGAGGTACGCGCGGATCGCGGGGCCGCCGCGGTCTTCGTATTCGCCGCGGCTGGCACGGTCTGACACCGTGAGGATGCCGATGCGCGCGGTCACGACGAGGCCCCGCCCAACTCGACGACGCGCCGCTTGATGTGGGCGAGGATCGCGCTCATGCCGCGCAGTCGCAGTGGTGAGATCAACTCCGCGAGGCCCATTTTCGAGAAGAAGTCGGGTGGGGTTTCGAGGACGGAACTCACCGGCGCGCCGTCGAGCCCTTCGGCGAGGACTCCCGCATAGCCACGCGTCGTCGGAGCCTCGCGGGGCGCATCGAAGAACAGGTGGACGCGGTCATCCTCATCGATCTCGACCGCCAGAAAGAACGGTGTCTGACACTCCGGCACCCGCTGCAGCACCTCACCGCCGGCGGCGGCGAAGCGCTCGGGCAACGGGGGCAGACCGTTCGCGAACCCGAGGAGCATCTCCAGCCGGAAACTGGCCGGGGAATCGGCGAAGTCGTCGACGATCTCCTGGAGCGGTGCGGGAATCACTTCTCGATCGGGACCCGGACGGCGTTACCCCACTCGACCCACGAGCCGTCGTAGTTGCGCACCCGCGGCAGTCCGATGAGGTGAGTGAGCACGAACCACGTGTGGCTCGAGCGCTCGCCGATGCGGCAGTAGGCGATGACGTCGTCGGTCTCGGTGAGGCCCTGCTCCTCAACGTAGATCGCCCGCAGGTCGGCGAGGCTCCTGAAGGTGCCGTCGTCGTTGGCCGCCCGCTTCCACGGCACGTTGACGGCCGTCGGAACGTGGCCGGTGCGGATCGCGCCTTCCTGCGGGTAGTCGGGCATGTGGCTGAGCTCACCCGAGTACTCGCCGGGTGAGCGCACGTCGACCAACGGGCCGGTGCCGATGTGGGCGAGGACGTCATCCTTGAAGGCGCGCAGCGACGCGTCGTCGCGTGGCGTGACGGGGTAGGTCGCCGGCGCGGGAGCGGGCACGTCGGTCGTGATCTCACGGCCCTCGGCGATCCACTTCTGGCGGCCACCGTCGAGCAGGCGCACGTCGGCGTGGCCGAACAGGCTGGCGACCCACAGAGCGTAGGAGGCCCACCAGTTGAAGTTGTCTCCGTAGAAGACCAGCGTCGTGTCGCGGCCGATGCCCTTACGCGACATCAGCTCGGCGAAGCCGTTCTCATCGACGTAGTCGCGGGTGAGGGGGTCGTTGAGGTCACTGTGCCAGTCGATCTTCACCGCGCCCGGAATGTGCCCCGTTTCGTAGACGAGGACATCTTCGTCTGACTCGGCGACGACGACGTTCGGGTCGTCGAGGTGAGCGGCCAGCCACTCGGTGCTGACGAGCCGCTCGGGGTGGGCGTAGGCGTCGAACTGGGGGGCGGGGTCGCGCTCAACCGGCATACGGGCTCTTTCGGATCGATGTTTCGAGGTGCGCCCAGAAGACTGAGCGGCTTTCACCCCTAAAACTACCGGGATTTCCCGGCTTTGCCCGTGACCGGCGCCGGCAGCTGCACGTCGATGACCCCGACGCCCCCGTCGGCGGCGCCCACCGCGAGACGGGTCCCGTCGGGCGACCATGCGATCGAGGCGACCTCGCCCCCCACGTCGACCCCGGCCGGCTCGGCACCGTTCGTGGCCCGCCACACCAGCACCCGACCGCCCTCTGTACCCGCGGCCAAAAATGGCGCCGAGGGGTGGTAGGCGAGACCCGTGATCAGCGATTCGTCTCCCTCGAGGACCTGAGGTTTCGTACCGGCCGGGCCGGGGGGCGAGCAGTCCCAGATCGTGACCTCCGACGACCCACCGGTGGCCAGGTGCCGGGCGGCGTGGTCCCACGCGAGCTGCTGGACCTTCGTCGGATAGCCGCTCATGCGCAGGTCGTCTTTGGTCGCGAGGATCCAGAAGTGCACGGTGGCATCTTGGTCGCCGGTCGCCAGGTGCTTGCCGTCGGGGCTCCAGGCCATCGCCAGGGCCGAACCGGTCCACTCCATCCTGTGGCGCTTGGTCTCGGTGTCGGGGTCCCACACCGTGATGCCGTTGTAGTGACAGACGGCAAGGCCACGTCCGCGGCCGGGTTCCCAGGCGAGATCGGTGATCGTCGAGGGATGGTCGTCGGTGTCGAAGGCGACCTCACCGGTGCGGTCCCATACGCGCAGCCGCGTGCCCGTCGAGGCGGCGATGAGACCGCCATCGGCGCTGAACGCGCAGCGCTCGACCCACGAGCCACCGGCCTCGAGGCGGTACATCTCGGTACCGGTGGAGGGGTCCCAGATGCGCACGGTGCCGTCTTCACCGGAGGTGGCGAGGGCCAGGCCATCCGACGACCAGTCGACATCGGCGGCACCGTTGTCGTGACCGGCAAGCGCACGGGCGACGGCTCCCGCTTGGGCATCGAACACGACGCAACCGCCATCGGCCGCCACCGCGGCGACGCGGATGCTGTCGGGGCTCCAGACGACGCGCGACGCGTGGTCGCCCATCTCGGCGCGCCAGATCGGAGCGATCGTCGGCGGTGTGGCCGGCGGGGCCTTCACCGCCGACGGGCGAGCCGGCTTCATACGCGACACGCGCGGAACTCCTCGGTCAGGGCGGCACGGTCGAGGTTGCGCCCGATGAACACCATCGAACAGCGACGGGGCACCTCACCCCAGGGGCGGTCCGGACGGGCGTCGACGGTCATGTGGACGCCCTGAAAGATATAGCGATCGGGGTTGCCGGCGATCGACAGGATCCCCTTGCAGCGAAAGATGTCTTGGCCCTTCGTGGCGAGGAGGTTCCCGAGCCAAGCATCGAGCTTCTCGCCGTCGACGTCACCGTTCATTTCGATGCCGACCGAGGCGATCTCGTCGTCGTGCTCAT
Source organism: Thermoleophilia bacterium (assembly GCA_031362405.1). Lineage (GTDB taxonomy): Bacteria > Actinomycetota > Thermoleophilia > Miltoncostaeales > Miltoncostaeaceae > JANLSO01. Next base: position 6,033 of record JANLSO010000209.1, read on the forward strand.
GGTCGGGTGCAAATGCTCTCTCGATCGACGGCTCGACGACCGCACCCTCCCGCTCGAGGCTCAGGTCGCATTCGCCGGGCGTGTGCTGTGTGAACAGGGCGTACGCGCCGTCGGCCGGGATGTCGATCGAGGGTGCCGAGCCACGCACATCGATGGTGATTCGCACGACACGACCGATCGGCACGGCTCCGTGCGGGCTGACCGCCTGAGGGTCGTCGCTGAACAGCGCGCCCGCCTCACCCACGGCAACCTCGAGGCTCGCATCGGTGGCGTCGGCCACTGACATGATCAGGACATCGATGGCATCGTGGTGATGGTGATCGTGATGGCTGTGATCGTGGTCGTGACCGTGCTCTCCACCAATGCTGAGCTGGTGGGCACCGGCGCCAAGGCGGTAGATACCGGCCCACTCAAAGGGGTACTGCTGCTCGAGGAAGTCGGGGTCGATCGCGAGGGCGTGGTCGAGGTCGAAACCACCGAGGTCGAGCACGGCGGCCAAATCGACATCGGCGTTGGACGCGCGGTGGACGGCCGCCCGCGAGTTGATGCCGCGCACGCGGCGCTCGAGACGGTCGATGTCGTCTCCTGCAGCCAGATCAACCTTGTTGATCACAACGACATCCGCGAAAGCGAGTTGCTCTTTGACCTCGGGTGAGCTGTCGATGTGCTGCCAGACATGTTTGGCGTCGACGACCGTGACGACCCCGTCGAGGTAGAGCTTCGAGGCCATCTCGTCGTCCATGAAGAACGTCTGGGCGACCGGGCCCGGGTCAGCCAAACCCGTGGTCTCGATGAGCACACGATCGAAACGGTCGCGTCGCTTCATTAGCCGGCCGAGGATCCTGATGAGG
>JANLSO010000034.1:0-4253 GCA_031362405.1 Thermoleophilia bacterium
GGTAAACCTCGATCCCCACGAGCCCGTGATGGGTGAGCTTCGCCACGAGGCTGTCGAGATGCTGCGTGCCGAGGCGAAGGGTTCCCGGATGAGCGAGCACCGGCGCGCCCCCGCTGTCGCGGACCAGCTTCACAGCCTCATCGGGGAGGATCCCCGTGTGGGGAACCCACGCGGGACCGTGATCGTGGAGAAACCGGTCGAAGGCCTCCTGCCGCGTGGCGACGTGTCCGGCGGCAATCAGCGCCTCGGCGACATGGGGTCGCCCGATGGTGCCTCCCGCGCGGGCCTCGATGTCCGCCATCGTGATCGGTGCGCCGAGCGCTCCGAGTAGGCGGACGACCTCCTGGGCCCGTGAGCGACGCCCGGCGGCCAGCTCTCGGAGCCTCGACGTGAGCGGTTCGGGTGCGGCGTCCGGGAAATACCCGAGCAGATGAAGCGAGCCCGGGGTGTACGTCACGCTGATCTCGACGCCAGGGAGCACCTCGATGCCGTGCACTGCCGCGGCCGACACTGCTTCAGGGATGCCGGACATCGTGTCGTGGTCGGTGATCGCCAGCACCCTCACCCCGCGCTGCGCGGCTCGCGCCACCAGTTCGGTTGGCGACAGGTCGCCGTCGGAGCTCGTGGTGTGGGAATGTAGATCGATCACGCACGCTACGCTAGCGACCGTTCCCATCGGTCCAACGGGAAGAAGCTCACATGCCGGTGCTCGATGAGGTGCTCGCCGCCAATGCCACCTACGTCGCAGAGTTCGGTGAGCGCGGCAAGCTCGCACTTCCGCCGGCGCGCGGTTTCGCGATCCTTACCTGCATGGACGCCCGCCTCGACCCGGCGAAGTACGCGGGTCTGGCCGAGGGCGACGCGCACGTCATCCGCAATGCCGGTGGGCGCGCCAGCGACGACGCGATTCGGTCCCTGGTCATCTCCTACAAGCTGCTCGGCACCAAGGAATGGTTCGTTGTCCACCACACCGACTGCGGGATGGAGTTCTTCAGCGGTGAGCTGATGGGCGATTTGCTCGCGAACAGCCTCGAGACCGCGGCGCTGGGCCCCGAGGGCTTTCACGACGTGGGGCCGGGGCCGGGTTCGCCCGAGGGCCGGAAGATCGACTGGCTGACGATCGCCGATCGTGAGCAGAGTGTCGTCGAGGACGTTCGTCGGATCCGCCAACACCCGTTGGTCCCCGCGCGCATTCCGATCTACGGGTACGTCTACGACGTGGGTACGGGCGGGCTGATTGAGGTACCCGACGCCACGGCGGCGGGGCGGTCGTAACCTAGGCGGCCGACGTTGTGGGTTGGTGCAATCCGCACTCGGTTTTGTCGGTGCCTGACCAGCGCCCGGCGCGAGGGTCTTCGCCGGGCGCGATGGCGCGGGTGCACGGCACGCATCCGATCGACGGGTAGCCACGGTCGTGGAGGGGGTTGTAGGGGATGTCGTGGGCGTAGAGGTACCCCTGCACGCGCTCGTCATCCCAATCGACCAAGGGCTGGATCTTCACGATCCCGCGGCCCACGTCGAGTTCGAGCTTCTTGGCACCCTGGCGCGTCGCGCCCTGGGCGCGCCGGATTCCCGTGATCCAGCCATACATGCCGACGAGCGAACGCTCGAGCGGCTCGACCTTGCGCAGCGCACAGCATCGATCGGGGTCGCGCTCCCACAGACGCGGGCCTTCGTCGAGCGCCTGCTCGTCGACGGTACGCAAGGGGTCGATGCGTTCGACCGCGATTCCGTAGCGGTCGACCAGCGCGTCGCGCGTCGCGTACGTCTCGGGAAACAGGAGCCCGGTGTCGAGCTCGACGATGCGTACCGGAAGGCCCAGCGTTGCGACCATGTGCACGAGCACCGACGACTGGCGCTGCCACGAGCAGGTCAGCACGATGCGTTCGGCGAATCGGTCGCTTGCCCAGATGAGGAGATCCTCGGGCGACTCCGACTCGAAACGGTCGGTAAGGCCCGCGACCTCGTCCGGGCTGATGGGTGGGGAAACCATTGGGCGAGGGTACCACGGGGGTGAGAACTGATGCCGTTGATAAGCACGAGTGATCGGGCCGGCCGGCGATGACGCCCCGCGTTCCGCGCCGCGAGGAAAGCGCTCAGCGCGTGTATTCATCCGACGTCGGCCGGGTTCGCCAGACGCCGGCGTCTCGCGACGATGACGGACCACCGCGAGACGGCGTCGTGCGGGTCAGCCGAACCAAGGCCGGCCGCAAGGGCAAGGTCGTCACCCTGGTCATGGGCCTGCCGCCCGGCGACGTGGCCGGCGTCGCGCGGGCACTGAAGCGCCTGTGCGGATCAGGGGGTGCCGTCAAGGACGGCGTCGTCGAGATCCAAGGCGACCATCGCGACCGGATCGTCACCCACCTCGAAACCGACTACACCGTCAAACGCGCCGGCGGTTAGCAGTGCCCCCGTAGTGCAGAGGAACGCCGAGGCCAGCAGAGGCTGATGCACAGATCGGTGCCAGGCACCGATCTGTGCATCGCGCGAGGCACCGATCTGTGCATCGCGCGCAACCACGGGTTGCGTGGTCGGGCGGGGGTTAGGCGGTCAGGGTCAGCGGGCGGCCAAAAGCGCGCTCGAACACGGAGGCCTCGGCAGCCGCTGACCACAACGACAGACTCGGGTCGGCAGCGCCTGCGACAGCGATTTCGACGCCAGCGTCGGTTGCCCGACAGACAAGCGAGGCCACCTGGCCGGCGCGGGCGCGGTCGAGCTGTTCGGCGAGGCGAAGACACGCGGCGCTGCGGAGAAAGCGTCGGTCGTCGCCGTCGCGCAGCACCGCGGCGACGGGCTCGAGTGACGGGATGCCCTTGCGATGGCCGCGAACGAGCGTCGCGATCAACGCCACCTCGCGGTGGTCGAACCCGGGCAGCCCAGAGTTCAGGACCAAGTACTCCGAGTGCTTCTGGTGTGCGCTGTAGTCGACCGACATGCCGATGTCGTGGAGCATGCTCGCCGCCCACAGAACCTCTCGCTCCGTGCGATCGCCCTCGTGCAGGCCGAGATGCGCGGTGCCATCGAAGATCGCAAGGGCGAGGTCGGTGACGTGATCGGCGTGCGCACGGTCGGTCCCGAAGTGTGCGGCGGCGTTGAGCACAGCGGTGCGGCGCACATCGGCCAGCAGCGGCGGGTCGTCGGGGGCCAGGTAGTGCTCGAAGAACACCCCTTCACGCAGGCCCTCGCCACAGACCTCGATGCGTCGCATCCCGAGCTGATCCATCGCCGCGCCGATCGCCACCGCCCCGGCCAGGATGATGTCGGCCCGGTCGGGCTTCAGACCCGGTATACGCGCCCGCTGCGACACGGGCATGGCCGCGAGATCGGATTCGATCTCCGCGAGCGCCTCGCGTGTCAGGCGGTGGCCACTTGGGCTTGGGATCGGATGCCGCCGGCGCCGCTGGTCGATGACGGCCAGGGTGCGGATCGCCCCGCCGACGCCGACCATCCGCCCACCTGGAACGAGCCATTCGACTCCGGCGAGGGTGTCGGTCACGTAGCTGCGCAACTCTCGCAGCTCGGCTTTTGAGGTCTGGTCACCGGTGAGGAAGCGCTCGGTGAGTCGCACGGCTCCTAGGGGGCGGCTCATCGAGCGTGTCAGTAGGCGGTCATCGACACGACCGATCTGCAGGCTCCCGCCGCCGATGTCGAGGACCCACCCATCGCTCAGTGTCGTTGCATTCACGACGCCGAGGTAGCCGTACCGCGCCTCCTCGTGCGACGACAGCACGCGTACCGGCAAACCTCCCGAGCTCAAGGCCGCGAGAACCTCGGTCTGGTTCGCCGCGTCACGCACCGCGCTGGTGGCGACCGCGTCGACCGTCTCGATCCTCACGGCGTCGCAGTACGCCGCGAACAGGCGCGCGGCGCTTTCGGCCCGTTTCAGCGCCGCGGGGCGGATACCCGTCTCATCGGCGCCGGCCGACATCCGCACCGGCTCTCGGATTTCATCGACCATTCGGAACCACCGGCCGCGCTGATAGTGGAAGACGACCAATCGAAACGAGTTCGAGCCCAGGTCGATGATCGCGATGCGCGTGGGGTCGTTCGGGCGGGTTGCGTCGCTCACAGGAACTTTCGTGCGCGGGTTTGCCGATCGATAACGCCGTCGAAACCCATCCGTCACCGGGCCCGGAAAGTATGCCGTGGCATGAACCACTCACCCCGACTCACGGAGTCAACCATGAGCACCGCAACGTTCCCCATCGATCTTTCCGCCATTCGCATTCAGGCACTCCTCGACCGACTCGACC
>JANLSO010000053.1:0-6160 GCA_031362405.1 Thermoleophilia bacterium
CCGCCGTTAACCCACTTCGCCCGCCCCCCTTTGGGGCGGCCGCCGGCGCCCCCGTGGGTGGGGGCCGCACCCACCACGACGCGCTCGATGTCGAGCTCGGTGCGGGCGATCTGCTCGAGAATGGTCACGAGACCCTGCCCCACCTCGGCCGCGGCGGTGTGCACCTCGACCACCGGGCCCTTGGCGTCGACCGACACGCGCACGCGGGCCGTGGAGAAGTCGTCGAAGCCCTCGGCGAATGCAATGTTCTTGAAGCCCACCGCGACACCCACTCCGCGCCGGGTGCCCTCGCCGTGGGTGCTGTTCGACACGCCGCCGGGCAGCTCACGCAGATCGGTCGCGGCGACATCGGGCGGCAGCGGCATCGCACGCAGTTCTTCGAGCAGCTCACGAACGGGCGCCGGCCCGTCGACGACCTGTCCGGTGGGCAGCCGCATCCCGGTCGCAAGCGCGTTGCGCAGACGAATCTCGAACGGGTCGACCCCGATGGCGGCCGCCAGCCGATCCATCTGCGATTCATGGGCGAACGCCACCTGAACGGCCCCGAAACCGCGCATCGCGCCGCACGGCGGGTTGTTCGTATAGCTGACGACCGCCTCGATATCGGCGTTCGGCACGTCGTAAGGTCCACACGCGAACGTCGCCGCGTTGGCCACGACCGCGGTGCTGCTGGAGGCATACGCCCCGCCGTCGAGAACCACCCGGGCGCGCACGTAGACAAGGCGCCCCTCCCAGGTCGCGCCGTGCTCGTACTGCATGCGCGCCGGGTGGCGGTGGACGTGCCCGAAGAACGATTCCTCTCGCGAATAGACCATCTTTACCGGACGCCCCGTATGCAGGGCGAGCATGGCCACGTGGACCTGCATCGACAGGTCTTCGCGCCCGCCGAACGCCCCACCCACACCCGCGAGATGCAGCCGGGTCAACTCTTTCGGCAGGGCGAGGCTGGCCGCGACCTGGCCCTGGTCGACGTGGAGCCACTGGGTGGCGATGTAGAGGTCGATTCCTCCGTCTTCGGCGGGAACCGCCAGGGCCGACTCGGGTCCGAGGAAGGCCTGGTCCTGCATGCCCATCTCATAGTCGCCTCGCACCACGACCTCGGCCGCCGCCGTGGGATCGCCGTGGCGGATGGTGACGCGGCGAAGGAGGTTGCCGTCGGGGTGGAGCGCGGGGGCGTCGTCGGCGAGGGCATCTTCGGGGTCGGTCAACGGGGTCTGCGGTTCGTAGTCGACGACGATGCGTTCGATGGCGCGGCGCGCGGTCTCCGGGTGGTCGGCGGCGACGATCGCGACCGGTTCGCCCTGGTAGCGCACCTGATCGCGCGCGAGGACCGGCTGGTCCGAGATCTCCATCCCGTAGGTCGGTGCCCCGGGCACGTCGGTGTGGGTGAGGACGGCGTGGACCCCAGACAGGGTCAGCGCACGGGTGATGTCGATCCCGCGTATGCGGGCCCGGGGGTGCGGGCTGCGCAGGGTGGCGCCCCAGAGCATGCGATCGGCGGCAAGATCGGAGGAGTACGCGAACTCGCCGCGCACCTTGGGGCCTGCATCGGAGCGCAGCACGCTCTCGCCGATACGGCCCACCGGAAGCGTGCGCGTCGTGCTCATGCGCTCAGCCGTGCGCTTGCCGAGGCGGCACCGCGCGCGACGTCGTCGAGGTCGGCGGTCAGCAGATCGCCTTGATGAACGATCGGGCGTCCGTTTACCAGCAACCCGGCGACCTGACGCGGAGGCCCGAGGACCAACGCCGCCACCGGGTCGGCCAACCCGGCGTATCCCGCGCCGTCGATCCGCCAGAGGGCGATGTCGGCGAGCTTGCCGGCTTCGAGCGAACCGATCTCGTTCTCGCGCCCGAGACAGCGGGCGCCGTGAATGGTGCCGAGCGACAGGGCCGTGCGCGCCGTCATCGCGGCGGGGCCTCCGCGCAGACGTGCCACGAGGAGAGCCTGTCGCAGCTCGACGGCGAGCTCTCCCGACTCGTTCGAGGCCGCACCGTCGACTCCGAGGCCGACGGCGACTCCGGCGGCGACGAGGTCGGCGGCGGGGGCGATCCCGGAGCCCAAGCGCGCATTGGAGGACGGGCAGTGCGCCACCGAGGTACCGGTCTGCGCGAAGCGCGCGATCTCGCTCTGCGACAGGTGCACGCAGTGGGCCAACCACACGTCGGGGCCGAGCCAGCCGAGATCGTCGAGGTACTCCACCGGTCGCACGCCGAAGCGTTCGAGGCAGAACGCCTCCTCGTCGAGGGTCTCTGCGAGATGGGTGTGCAGGCGCACGCCGCGACGGCGGGCGAGATCCGCCGCCTCGCGCATCAGCTCGGCCGTCACCGAGAACGGCGAGCACGGGGCGACCGCGATCCGCAGCATCGACTCCGGGCTCGGGTCGTGCCAGCGGTCGATCGCCGCGTCGGTGGCGACGAGGATGGCGTCGCGGTCTTCGACGACCTCGTCAGGAGGCAATCCTCCCGAGGCTCGTCCGAGGTCCATCGAGCCCCGGCACGGGTGGAACCGCAGGCCCAACTCGTCGGCCGCCCGGATCTCCGCCGCGAGGAGATCCCCGGCGCCGTGCGGAAACACGTAGTGGTGGTCGGTGGTCGTGCTGCAGCCCGACAGGGCGAGCGCGACGAGCCCGCCGCGTGCCGCCTGGTAGGTGATCTCCTCGTCGATGCGGGCCCACAGGGGATAGAGGGCGGTGAGCCAGCCGAAGAGGTTCTCCTGCTGGGCGAGCCCGCGACTGGCCCACTGGTAAAGGTGGTGGTGGCAGTTCACGAGACCCGGGGTCGCCAGCTGACCACGGCCGTCGATACGGCGGGTGCCGGCGGGCGCGGGTGGAGCGGCGCCCGCCCCCAGCGCCGCGATGCGCGGACCGTCGGTGAGGATCCAGCCGTCGGGATACTCGGCCCTGCGCCCGTCGACGGTGGCGATCGCGCAGCCCTCGATGAGGATGCTCCCGGTCATTCGACGCTTCCGAGGCGGGTTGACGCAAGCCGCACGGCGTCGAGGATCTTCTCGTAGCCGGTGCAGCGGCACAGATTGCCCGCCAAGGCCTCACGGATCTCGACGTCGGTCGGAAACGACGTGTGCCGCAGGAGGTCCTCGCTGGCCATGATGAAGCCGGGGGTGCAGAACCCGCACTGCACGGCCCCGCTCTCGATGAACGCCTGCTGCACGACGCCGACCTCGCCAGCGGCCCCCAGGCCCTCGATGGTCACCACGAGGCGGTCCTGCGCCTGTCGGGCCAACACGAGGCAGCTACAGACCAGCGTGTCATCGAGCAGCACCGAGCACGATCCACATTCCCCCTGCTCACAGGCATTTTTCGCGCCAGGCAGCCCGAGGCGTTCGCGCAGGACGTACATCAGGCTCTCGCCCTCCCACATCGCATCGACCTCGTGGGCCGCCCCGTTGATCGTGAGGACGAGCTTCATGCGCGGTACTCCTCCCAACACCAGGCGAGCGTGCGGCGACCGAGCACCGCGAGCGCGTGGCGACGGTAGGCGGCGCTGCCACGCACATCGTCGATCGGACGGGCCGCGGCGCCCACCAGCTCCCCGAAGTGCGCGAGCACGACCTCGGGCAGCGGCGCCCGGCCCTCCCAACCCTCGGCCTCGTCCAGTGCCCCTTCGAGGAACCGCTCGGCGTCGGTCGCCCGGATCACCGTCGGCGCCGCGGACCCGATTGCGGTGCCGACGCAACGGGCCTCGGGGTCGAAGATGATCGCGAATGAGCAGACGGCGATCACCATCGCGTTGCGTGGCCCGACTTTGGCGAACTGCTGGGGCCCACGGGCAATGGGTACCCGCAGGGCGGTGATCAGCTCGTCGTCGCCCAGCACGTTCTGTTTGGGGCCCGTGCAGAAATCGACGAGCGGGACGGTGCGCCTGCCGGATGCCGACGCCATCTCGACCGTTGCGCCCGCAGCCACCAGGGGAGGCAGCGCATCGCCGGCCGGGGAGGCGGTCGCGACGTTTCCACCGATCGTGCCGCGATTGCGGATCTGAGGCGACCCGACCGTGCGCGCGGCGATCGCAAGGGCGGGTGCCAGATCGCCGAGCTCCTGGACGAGGCGGGTGTGGGTCACCCCCGCCCCGAGCACGATGTGGTCACCATCGCGGAACCAGCGCTCGAGTTCGCCCACGCGGGTCAGGTCGAGAATACGATTGGGGCGACGACGGTCGAAGTTCAGCTCGACCATCAGATCCGTGCCCCCGGCCAGCGGGAGCGCCTCAGGATGCGCTGCGCGCGCGGCCAGGGCGTCGGCGAGATCCCGCGGCTGCAGTGTTGCCTCCAAGTCGGGGAGGATACGATCCTTCAGGGCTTGTGACGAGCCACACACGAAGGTGTTCCGGATTGCCCGAGTTCACGATCACCTACGGCAAGGCCGCCGTCCCCGTATATCGGCACCATGCCGCGCCCCTTCGCGACCTCGCGGTCGTGCCCGAGTCGGCATTCACGGGGCGCCTCAACGCCCTGTTCGCGGCTCTTGTGACCGTGGAGGTGTTCGGCGAGAACTTCCTGCCCTCGTACACCGAGGGTGATAACACGATGGTCGTCGCCACCGACAGCATCAAGAACCTCGTCCTACGCGAGAGCGGAACATGGGCGGGGACCACCCTCGAGAGCCTCCTGCATCACCTCGGCGGACATCTCATTGCCGAGTACCCGCAGATGCGGGCCCTGCGCATGCAGGGTGAAGAGATCCGGTTCGATCCGGTCGGCGCCGCGGGCACCCTTTTCGCCCGCGTCCCCGGAGATCGCGCCGTCGCCGACTTGCAGCTGACCCGTGACACCGCAGGCCTGCGGATCGGCGACCTTCAGGCGGGTCGGCGCGACATCGCGCTCGTGAAGTTGACCGGCAGTGCCTTCACCGCCTTCGTGCGCGACGGCTACACCACACTTCCCGAGCGTCGCGACCGGCCCCTTTATGTCGGCCTCGACGTGGCCTGGCGCTACGCCGACCCACGGGATGCCCTCGGGGCGACGCCGGCGCGGTACGTGGCCCCAGAGCAGGTGCGCGACGTCTGCGCGGCCGTGTTCGAGGGGTTCGTGAGCGAGTCGATCCAGCACCTGGTGAACGCCATGGCTGCGCGGCTGCTGGAGCGGTTCGCCGGGCTGACGGAGGTCGCGTTCGATGCCCGCAACCTCACTCGGGATCCCGTGGTCGAGGATGTCTACACCGACCCGTTCAGCGCGCAGGGCACGATCACGCTGATCATGCGCCGATGAGCGGCCGGCTGACCACGCACGTGCTCGACACCGCCCGTGGTCGCCCGGCAGCGGGTGTCGAGATCGCCGTTCACCGCGACGGTGTGTGGATTCGGGCCGCAACAACCGGCGCCGATGGGCGGCCACCTGAACCTCTTATAGAAGGCGAGAGTTTCGTGGTGGGAGTCTACGAGCTCATTTTCCGGATCGGCGGCTACTTCGCCGACGTACCCGGCTTCCTCGGCGAGGTGCCGGTGCGCTTCACCGTCACCGACGCGTCAACCCACTACCACGTGCCCCTGCTCGTCTCGCCCTTCGGATACAGCACGTACCGGGGTTCTTGAGCACGCGCGCGAGCCCAGGGCATCGCGATCATCGCAATGGCCCCGGGCTCCGAGAGCAGGGCTACTTCGTGATGAAGTCGAGCTCGTTGGCACCGATGTCGTGCGACTCGGCAATGCCGGTCAGCCACTTCTAGGCCACGACCCCGTCCCTTTTTGTCGGCGGAGTTCAGGTATCAGCCGGTGGCCGGGTCGTGTTGCCGTCGATGAAGGCGTCCGGGCCCTTTGGTGGGGTCGTTGGCCCATCCGAAGACCTGCGAGGTCGGGTAACCCTGCGCCGAGGCCGCGATCTTGATGGTCTGACGCTGCGCGGCGACGATCTCTGCGATCGCCTGCGCGTTCGGGTTGGCGGTCGCGTAGCCGACGGTCATCCTGGTTCCTGAGGGAAGCGTCGCGGCGTATCCTCGATCCGGGAACTGCATGTAGGCGGCACCGGCCTTTGACAGCGATCCGGCGATCGAACGCCACCTTGACGGCGGCGGACGTGAAGGGCGTCCGCCCGATGCAGAAGGCCCGGGGGCATCGTCTCGGGCAGCGAGTCGCGGTCATGCGCGAAACTCCCTGCGAGGATGCGCGGGCCCACCACGAGAGCTCTGGCGTCAGGTTCTATTCGACC
>JANLSO010000056.1:0-80920 GCA_031362405.1 Thermoleophilia bacterium
TCGGCGTTAAGTTAGGCCAACCGGTTGACGGTTTCGATCAGCCCTACCTGGACCGGGTGGACCTTCAAGGGGACTTTACGACCAATGGATCCATCGTCGACATTCTGCTTTTCTACGGCTGGGCTGGAATACCAGCGGCGCTCGTTGGCGTTGGCGCTTTTAGCTGGCTTGGCGGTCAGTTCTTTGCGGCCGGTGGAGTCGGCAGGATTTTCGCCGCGATTACTTTGTTCGGTCTGGCCGAGTTATGGCGACTCTTTCTATTCTCGCAAGGAATTTACCACTTTCTTGTGATCTTTGGTCTCGGGGCGGTGTTAGTAGGAAGTTCACGGCGTCGGCGCGCATCCGCTTTGGTTTCCGAAGGATCCGCATCTGGAGTCACAGGCGCCGTTCGTCGCCCTCGGTCCACCATGACCAAATGAACGGCTCGATCTTGAAATGCGGATGCGGCTCCTTCGCGCATGGCTGGGTCCTTCTTTCAGGACGTCTCTCGTCTGATGGGTCTGTATTCCCTACCGGTGCAGAAAGCGTCCTACGCGCACGCGGTGCGATCAAGCGATACGACGGTGGTTCCAGTCGCCGACATCGGCACGTGGATCTCTCAGGGGCACGGGATCCGCTCGTTCCTGATGAGCGGCATTCTCCGCTGATGTTGCGAACGACCTCTCCGAGAAAGGATCTCGAGCTATGACTAACCGCCTGATCGAGAGATTCCGTGCTTCAGTACGGAGTCGCGGTGTTGCTGGGACGGCCCGCAGGGTTGCTGAGCGAGCGCGGCTCAAGGTTCTGCACATTCGAGACTACGGCCACGAAATGCGCTTTGACAGGGCGCACGGCATCCGCACCCGAGGTGTGCTCAGACACTCGGCAGCGCCTGAGGGGGCCCACGACTACCAGCCGGTTCGCACCGAAAGCTTCCTTCGCGCTCTGAATGCCGTCCCCGTTGATCCGGCGAAGTTCACGTTTGTTGACTTCGGCTGTGGCAAAGGGGCCGCGCTGGTCCTCGCCGCCGAGCAGGGCTTCTCGCGGGTCATTGGGGTCGAGTTCGATCCAGTCATCGCAGCCGCTTGCGCAAGGAATCTCCGACAGTCGCCCACCGTCGTGCGATCCGGCTGCCTGGCCGAAGTGGCCTGCACTGACGCGGCCGACTTCGTCCTGCCGGACGAGCCTCTCGTGATCTTTTTCTACAACCCCTTCTCGGGTGCCGTTCTTCAGGCTGTGGTGAACGCCTTGGAGGTGTCTCTCAAGGACGCGCCGCGAGACATGTGGGTCGTTTACGTTAATCCACTCGAGAGGGAGCGTTTCGACGACAGCAGGAGGCTGGGCGAAGTCGCCTCTCACACCGAGAATCAGGCGCCGCGGTCGCGACCCGGTGACCGCTACGTGATCTACCGTGCATTGAGGCACAGCGTATGACCGAACTGGGCGGGCTGTCGAATCAGCCTGACGTGCCATCCATGCCCTGTCAGGACGGCCGGCCTAAGCCACTCGGCCGCCTCGTCGCATTCAACGTGCTCGGTCAGGCAGCGGCGCTCGCGATTGCCTTCGCAACTTCTGTTGTGCTCGCACGACTCCTGGGGCCGTCGGATCGGGGACTTCTCGCGATCATGCTCTTGGCATCGAGTCTGCCAGTCGCGCTAGGGAGCTTCGGCCTGCCCGTTGCGATGAACTACTTCGCTAGTCGTAACGCTACGCCGCCAGGGACGATTCTAGGACATAGCCTGGTGTACGCCTTGATCTTAGCCGGCGTCTTTGTGCCCGTGGCGTTTCTCTTCGGGCCTTATCTGGCAGATCTTCTTGCACAAGGCCGGGGAGGGGACGCCTGGGTGCTTGCCGGTGTGCTCGTCCCAGTCACCTTCCTCAGCTACACGACCATGAACCATCTGTGGGGACGGCTCGCAATGGGGTTCGGCAACCTGCTGCTGATCACTTCCCGTGGTGTCCATCTTCTCGCGGTCCTCCTGATTGTCGGGGTGCTCGGGGGCGGGGTGTCGGGAGGCCTCGCCGGGAGCCTGATCGCTGCTGGGTTGATCGTCGTCGGTGGGATGGCCGTACTACTCAAAGATGGCCGACCGAGATTCCATTGGGGGACCGCGAAAGCGATGCTGCGCTATGGATCTCTTCTCCAGATCGGCACCGTTTCTCTGCTTTTGAACTCCCGTCTGGACGTCTTGGTTCTCCAGTACTTCCGGCCGCTCGATGAGGTCGGCTACTACGTCGTGGCGGCTACGGTCGCGGAGATCGTGATTCTCCTCGCGACGGCTTTCCAAGGTGGCTTACTCCCCCTTCTCGCTCGCCAGGAGGATGAGCGTCGCCGGACCACGACCACCGCCGCCTTTGTGCATCACGGGGTGCTCGCCCTCGGCGCGATCGCTGGGGTAGCACTCATCGGGCCCCCATTGATCCTTTTCGCATTCGGACAGGCTTTCCACGAAGCGCTTATTCCGATGTTGATCCTCCTGCCTGGCATGTGGTTCTTGGGCGTGGGCATTGTGGCTGCCGGAGATCTCCAGGGTCGCGGCAGACCGGGAACAGCATCGTTGCTGGCGCTCCTCGCGGCCGGGGTGACAATCACTCTCGACGTGGCGCTCATACCGCCGTTGGGCGTGAGGGGCGCGGCGCTAGCATCGGTTGCAGCCTACGCCGGCTTTGGATCGGCGTCTCTATTTGTGCTCGCTCGGGTCGCAGGCTTGAGCGTGCGCCGGCTCGTCGTGCCCACTAGAGGGGAACTCTCTTTGTATCCCGCTGCCGTGCGAACCGTCCTGGCTCGGATACGGCAATGGAACCCGACGTCCTCGGCGACATGAACGAGAAATGACGGACACGACCGAAGCCGCGAGCCAGTCCAACTCCATCTTCGAGGAGCCGTGGTGGCTCGACGCCGTTGCCCCTGGTCTCTGGGGCGAGGCGATCGTCCGTGCCGGCGAGGCGGTCGTAGCGCGCCTTCCGTACGTCTTGAAGCGTCGTGGCGGTCTTGTGGTCGTCGGCCAGCCACCACTTACTCAGACGCTCGGCCCTTGGATGGACCGCCTGCCTCAGAAACAATCCAAGCGCGCGGCGCGAGAGAAGACGCTCGTGGCCGATCTCCTCGGGCAGATACCAAGGTTCCATTTAATGCAGCAGGACCTTGCCCCGAGTTTCACAAACGCACTGCCGTTCTATTGGGCGGGGTTCGACGTCCGGGTGCGGTACACCTATCGCATCGATGACGTCAGCGACCTCAATAAGGTCTGGTCAGAGTTCGACCAGAGGGCCCGCCGCAGTGTGAGGAAGGCCGAGCAGAACCTCGAAGTGCGTCCGAGTGAAGACATCGAACCTCTCATCAAACTGATCGACCGGACGCTCCGTCGGGCAGGCGCGCGAGCCCCGGATCCGGATCTGGTTCGTCGGATCGACAGCGTTCTCGCGGGACGCGGGCGACGCAGCCTCTTCTACGCCGTCGATTCCGCAAACCGCATGCACGCGGTGGCCTACTTCGTGTGGGACGACTTCACCACCTACTACCTGCTGGGGGGGCGTGACGAGGCGATGCCAGAGGTCGGGGCTCCGAGTCTCCTGATGTGGGCAGGAATCCAGGGCGCAGCCCAACGCGGGCAGATCTTCGATTTCGAGGGGTCCATGCTGGCGCCGATCGAAGAGTTTTTCCGCGGCTTCGGCGGTGTGCCGACGCCCTACCTACGCGTGTCTAAGATACGGGGCGCCGGTCACCTGTTGGCAGCTGCGCGAGGTGTCCGAGAGCGACGGAGGGGGCGGTGACGCCCCCGGGTTTGCTGGTCACAGTTCCGCCCTCGTTTACTCCCGAGCGAGCCTGGACGGTCCGAGTGCTTTTGGGAACCGTCCTCGGGCTGCGATTCCGGATTGGCTTTGGCGATGGTCCGGGAGTACGGCTTACCTGCGACGGCGAACCGGGGACCCTCGAGCTCGCTGACGGTCTTTTTTCAGGGCCCGAAAGGAACTTGCTAGACGCCGGCTCGTTGCCGACTCTGCCTGTCGGACAATGGCGGGTCACGGCCGACCTTCCAGGAGCCGCTCTCTGCGAGGATGACCTGCCTGTGCTTTTCGGAACTGCGAAGGAAGACGGTTCGTGGTTGTCGGAGTCGTCCGGCAGTGTCCTGCACCTGTCGGCGGACCTGATCGGTGGCGCCTTCTTCCTCTTGTCCCGTCTCGAGGAGGCCATCTCGTCTCACGTCGACGTCCATTGCCGATTTCCCGGCACGTCGTCGGTCGCCTACCGGGCGGGTTTTCTTGATCGACCCATTGTCAATGAGTACGCAGAGGTCCTGTTTCAACTTATGCGTCGCCTGTGGCCACGAATCGAACGTGCCAGGCAGTCGTACAAGCTGGTCCTTAGCCACGACGTGGACCTCCCGTTCTGCCGGGACGGAGTCCCTCGCCGCGTTCTTGGGGATCTCCTTCGCCGACGTGACTCAGGGCTCGCCGTGAGGAGGGCGCTCTCGACCATGAGACCAGAACGAACCGACGAACGGTCCGATGTCTGCTTTACCTTCGACATGATCATGGACGAGGCCGAGAAGGCCGGTGTAAGCACGGTATTCAACTTTCTCGCCGGTGGGCAGGGCGACCCACGGAACGGCCGGTACTCCCTTTCGGAGCCTCGGGTCGGTTGGCTGATGAGGCGGATCTCCGCACGGGGGCATGAGATCGGTCTACACCCGAGCTACCACACATATGAAGACGCCGATCGAACCGCTTGGGAGTTCGGGTCTCTCCGCGCGGCCGCGGCGCGCCTAGGGATTGTTCAAGAGCGATGGGGCGGGCGCCAGCACTATCTCCGCTGGCGTAATCCGATCACGTGGCAAAACTGGGCCGACGCGGGTCTCGACTACGACTCGACTCTGGGCTTTGCGGACACACCCGGATTTCGCTGTGGCATCTGTGTGCCCTTTCCGGTCTTCAACATCCTCGCCAGAGCGGAGTTACCGCTTGTGGAAAGACCTCTCGTGGTCATGGACGGAACTCTCCTCGACTACCAAAAGCTCCGTCCCGAAGGGGCGCTCGAGGCCATCGAACATCTCGCCCAGCGGTGCCGTCGGGTCAGCGGCCATTTCACACTGCTCTGGCACAACGATCGGCTCGCTACCGGCGCCGGAAAGCGGCTGTTCGGGAGCTCCCTTCGCGTGGCGGGTTGAGTGCGCCTCGGACAGCTCCTACCACACACTTCGAGGTGCACGCGCGCCTGGTTCCGTCGGTGCTCGATCTCGAGATGCAGGAGCCTTGGGGGCCTCGGCCCATTACGTACGCCCACAGAGGTAAGAGTGCCCCAGCGCAACGTGCGTTGTCGCATTCTTATTGGTGCTGCCTCGCGGCTGAGTTAAGGAGGGTGCAATCCGTGGCGGCACCTAAGTGCGCTTGCTTGCGTACGGACAGCCGCTATCCCGCGGGGATCCCGGTACCACGTCGGTGTGCCCGGCGCGACGGGCCCGCGTCCGGCCGGCTTCGGCGGTCGAGCCTCAAACCGGCCCGGCAATTGGCCGGGGGACGGCATCAATGCATTTGCGGCCCGGCATCGCCCGGCGCCAACACGGTGGTCTCATGAGCAGCGTTCCGCGTGTCGTCCTGTTCTCGTTTCACTATCTTGGCTCGGACAGAAAGGCTGGCTTCCAGTGGATTGCGGACGCATTCTGGCGTATGGGCTGGGACGTAGTCTTTGTTACTGCCCCGATCAGCAGAGTCTCACGCCTGAGACGGGACTTCCGGTTCGACTACCCCGTCTGCGAAGAGGCGAACCGGCTCGTACAAGTCCACGAACGGCTGCGTAGTTACGTACTTTACACCAACTACCACCCAGTAGCTTTGCCTCACGCCTGGATGAACTGGCTCAGCGCCCCCCTTTTTGCGCGATATGGGAGAACCCCACTTAAGTCGCTTGCGGAGGCGGTGGCTGGGTCCGACCTGATGATCATTGAGAGCACACCTGCGATTCTGCTTGTTCCGCAATTGCAGAGATTGAATCCGGCCGGTCGTTTGGTCTACCGCGCCTCCGACGATCTCACGTTTCCCAACTTACGAACACACCCATCAGTTCTTAATGCCGAAGAATCCTTGGCGCCAGAATTTGATCTTATCAGCACCGCCAGTCACATCACCGTGGATCGCCTAGGCAGCGACAACGCCACGTACCACCCTCACGGCGTGGCGAAACATCTTTTCGATCGCGCCGAGACATCCCCGTATGTGGAAGGAACTCATGTGGTGTGGGTGGGAACCAAATGGATGGATGATGCCTTCATGGAGCTTGCAGCGGCCGCATTTCCCAAATGGGAATTTCACGTGATCGGGCCGATACCCCGGACGGTGTCGCATCCCAACGTGCACTACTACGGCGAGCTTCCCTTCGAGGAGACCGTCCCGCTTATCCGCCACGCCGACATCGGACTGTCAACGTTCCCTACACTAAAGGCGGAGGGTAGAACGCGCGACAGCATGAGAATCCATAGCCTCAAGACCACGCAGTACACCTACTGCGGTCTTCCAATAGTGGCGCCCTCGGACCTCTTCATTGATCGGGAAAACGTGTTCTCGTACAACGTTGCAGAGCCATCGACCGTGCGGGAAGCACTGGAGGCGGCTGCGGCAGCCGGGCGCAGGCCAGAGCTAGCCGAGGGTATCCTCTCTTGGGATGATCTGGCGCAGATCCTTTTGGGTGTCTGATGATGCTCTCCGTCGCGCTGGCTTTGGCGGAGGCCATGGTCTGCGTCGGGTTCTCCGGCGTCTGAATAAGGCTCCGTGGCCGTCCTTACTGATTGCCCTTGCGGGTATCGGTCAGGGCACGCTGATTCGCTCGCCTGGGCGAAGTTAAAGTTCTGGAGGGTTGGTGTTGGGCCACAATATGGTCGGATTCAGGATCTCCGTGGTGTGCACTGCTAACCGGTTCAGGTCGCCTGCGGCGGCCGCATGCATGCGGGTCAAACTTGCGGAGTTCGGCGTCAGCGTGGATTCGATGGCCTCTGCGGGCCCGTCGGGGGCGCCCGCAATTTCACAGGTCGTGGCTCAGATGGCTGAGCGTGGGGTAGATCTGTCTCTGCATCGCTCCACAGCTTGGCGGCCTGGCTTGCTCGGCGAGAGTGACCTGGTCGTGTGCTTCGAGGGGCAGCACGCCGCCGTCGCTATCGTCGAGGCCGGGGCGCCTCGAGAGCGGACTTTCCTCTTGCAAGAGCTGCTTGACCTACTGCCGGCTGTTCGCCTTGGCACCCCTCCTCTTGGGGTCAGGGACGTCCACGCCCGCCTTGATCGCGCGGGCCGTTTCCGTACGGGTGATTTCTTCGATCCCCGATATCAGTACCCAGATCCGATGGAAGGACCGACGTGGAAGTACCGCACCAGAGTCACGGAGATCGCCGACCTGAGTGAGCGTCTCGCATGTCGTGTCTTCGGTTTACGGGAGGTTGGGTTCGCTGACTTCCCACCCCCCGCGCGAGGAGGGTTTCTTCGTCGGCACAGAGACCGCTGATTCCAGGCCCTTCCGGGGCCCCGCCGCCTTCATCTTTGAAGGATCCGGGTTCATAGATTCTCGCCCACCCCCTGAGGGCGCCTCGAACGGGCCCACCGGGGGCCTGAACCTCCTGATCAAAAAGGTGAACGCGCCGACCACGGCTTCAACTGGCCCGCAACCCGGCATCCCCGCCGCGCATCCGAACCCGCACTGCCCACTCGGATACGTAGCGCCAGGTTGATTGGGCGGGGCCAATGCAGACCATCTCACATCGGTGCGCTCGCCGAAGCGTTCGCCGGCACGCGCCACCATCTCGGGCGCGAAGTCGATGCCGAGCGTCGTGCCGCCGCCGAGGCGCTCGGCCAATGCGACCGTGGTTGCTCCCGGGCCGCAGGCGATATCAAGACCCTGAGCGCCCGGGGCGGGCGCCAGCAGATCGAGTCCGCGAGCCGTTAGGTGGGCGGTGCGCTCGGCCCACATCTGCTCGTGGACGTCGGCGACCCGACCCCGCGCGGCCCGCAACCTCGTTTTCTCGGCCGACTCCTTCATTGCGTCGCCTCCTTGGAACCGGCTGCGAGCGTATTCCCGCGACCGGCCGTGAGGCAATCGGCCGGCATGGCTAGGGGCGGCGATCACCGCTGGCGACTCTTATAGACTAGAACATAATCGTCTTCTCTATAAGCGTCGCACCTGACGAATAGGCATCCGGGGGGTACCACGGCTGGCGTCTCTGGGTGTCGGCTCGCATCACGAGACCCAGAGTCGGTCGAGTGGGACCGCGTAAAGGCGGTCATCAAGGCGGTACGCGTATGGGCCGGAGTGGAGCACGACCCCTGCGAGGAACGACTCGCCTAACGAGTCTCGCAGCGTGCGAAGACCCTTGACGTCCTGGTCGCGGGCGCGGAGCCGGCCTTGATCTCGACGGCGGCGACACCCCCGTCGTACCGCTCGAGGACCAGGTCGACCTCGGCTCCGTCGTGAGTGCGCCAGTGCCCCGTATGCGCGATCTCATCCGAGCAGGCGAGCTGCTTGTGGATCTCCCCGACGGCGAACGACTCCGTGAGGTGCCCGAGTTCCGTCAGCGCGCTGGGGGTGAGGCGGGCGAGGTTCGATGCGCCGAGCCGCAGCATGTGGGCGGCAAGACCCGTGTCGGTGACATGGATCTTCGGGCTCGAAACTGCTCGGGCGCGCAGGGTCGTGCCCCAGGCGGGGAGGCGATACACCAAGAAGACCGCCTCGAGCAGGCGCAGGTAGTTCTCTGCGGACGATGTCTCGAGGTCCGTATCTCGGGCGGCGCGGGAGACGTTCAGCATCTGGGCGGTTTGCCCAACGATGCGAGCCAGGTAGCGGGGCATCCGATCGCGTTGTCTGATCCGCGAGAGTTCCACCACGTCGCGCTCCAGCACGCGAGCGAGGTAGTCGTCAAACCAACGCGCCCGCCTTTGGCCTGGCGGCCTCGAGAGCGGAACGGGCATGCCCCCGCCCACGATCCGTTCGATGTATTCGGCCCGCGAGGTTGTCGACCGCGCCGAGACGACCATTTTGCCTGGATCGTTCAGGAGATGGTCGACGAACGTTTCGCGGACCCCATGGAGCTCGCCCTGCGAGAGAGGCCAGATCGCCATGATGTGAAGACGCCCCGTCAACGATTGCGCGGCCAAGGGAAGAGTCGCGTAGCTGGTCGAACCCGTGAGTACGAATCTCCCCGGTCGAAGTCCGCGATTCAGGTCCGCCTTGATGGCATCGAGAAGGGCAGGGGCATGTTGAAACTCGTCGATGAAGACCGGAGGTCTAGCATGAGATTCGGAATATGGAGACACAAGAGCTAGGAATTTGGAGGACTCTCAAACCCGTATTTGGAGGGCCGCTAACGACGAAATTGGAGGGTCCTAGGAGACAAAACCCGAGGGGCGGTCGCCGGACCACCTGACAGCCGTGTCGCATCTGCTCGGAACGTCGCCCGAGCCGCGGGGTATCCTTGGTCGGGCCGACGGAGGAGGGCGTTGCATGGGTGAAACCGCCGAAAAGTACGTGTTCGTGACAGGCGGGGTGGTGTCGGGGCTGGGGAAAGGCCTCGCGGCGGCGTCGCTCGGCACGGTGTTGAAGGCGCGGGGGCTGAAGGTCTTCCTCCAGAAGTGCGATCCGTACCTGAACGTCGACCCGGGCACGATGAGCCCGTTCCAGCACGGTGAGGTGTTCGTCACCGAAGACGGCGCCGAGACCGACCTCGACCTCGGCCACTACGAACGGTTCACCGACGAGACCCTCACCCGCATCTCGAACGTCACGACCGGCGCGGTCTACGACTCGGTGATCCGCAAGGAACGCCGCGGCGACT
This sequence comes from Thermoleophilia bacterium, assembly GCA_031362405.1. Taxonomy (GTDB): domain Bacteria; phylum Actinomycetota; class Thermoleophilia; order Miltoncostaeales; family Miltoncostaeaceae; genus JANLSO01. Next base: position 9,789 of record JANLSO010000056.1, read on the forward strand.
TCCTCGGGGCCACCGTGCAGGTGATTCCGCACATCACCAACGAGATCAAGAGCCGCATCCGCCAGGCGGCGGCATCCTCGGCGGCCGACGTGGTGATCGTCGAGGTGGGGGGCACCGTCGGCGACATCGAGTCGCTGCCGTTTCTGGAGGCGATTCGTCAGCTGCGCAACGACGTCGGCCGCGAGAACGTCGCCTTCGTGCACGTCACGTTGGTTCCGTTCCTGAAGGCCTCGGGTGAGCTGAAGACCAAAGCCACCCAACACTCGGTGCAGGAGCTGCGCCGTATCGGTATCGAGCCGGATGTCCTTGTTCTGCGGTCGGAAGAACCGCTCACGGACGATGTCCGCCAGAAAATCGCCCTGCATGCCGGCATCTCGACCGACGCGGTGATCGCGGCCCTCGACGCGCCCGACATCTACATGGTGCCGTTGTTCCTTGAGACCGAGGGCTTCGACACGGCCGTCTGCGCGCGCCTGGGCCTGCATCCCGGGCCGGCCGACCTCACCGAGTGGCGCGGCCTCGTCCAGCGCATTCACGCCTGCGAGCACATCGTGCGGATCGCCCTGGTCGGCAAGTACGTTCAGCTGCACGACGCCTACCTGTCGGTCGCCGAGGCCTTGAAGCACGCAGCGATCCACCACGGCGTCGAGCTCCTGATCGACTGGGTCGACTCGGAAGACCCCGGGCTGGCGGCCTCCTTGGCCAAGGCCGACGGCATCCTCGTGCCCGGTGGCTTTGGCCCGCGTGGCATCGAGGGCAAGGTCTCGGCGGTCCGGTACGCCCGCGAGAACGACGTCCCGTACCTCGGCATCTGCCTCGGAATGCAGATCGCCGTCATCGAGTTCGCCCGCCACGTGGCGAAAATGACCGGCGCCAACTCAACCGAGTTCGACGAGCTCACGCCGTTCCCGGTGATCGACCTGCTTCCCGAGCAGCGCCAGATCGAAGAGCGCGGCGGCACCATGCGCCTCGGCGCCGACCCGGTCACCCTGGTCGAGGGCACCGGGGCACGTGCGACCTATGCCGACCAGAACGTCATCTACGAGCGCCACCGCCACCGGTTCGAGGTCAACCCGTCGCTTCGGCCGCCGCTCGAGGCGGCGGGCCTCGTTATCGGCGGCCACTCTCCTGACGGTCGCCTCGTGGAGATCGTCGAGCTGCCCGACCACCCGTTCTTCTACGCCTCGCAGTTCCACCCCGAGTTCAAGAGCCGGCCGACGCGTCCCCAGCCGTTGTTTCGCGACTTCATGGGCGCTGCGGCCGAACGGGCCCGGGGCAAAAGGGAGCAGCAGGAGGCCACCCCGGTGGGGGTTGAGTCGCAGACCGCGTGAGCACGTCCCTGGAGGGGCTTGCCGCGGTCGCCGTGCTGATGGGCCGGCTGTGCGAGGTCGAATCGCCGTCTCGCGATGAGGCGGCGGTGGCCGAGGTGGTTCGTGCCGAGCTGGCGGCGATGGGCGCGCAGGTCAGTGAAGACGGTACGGCCGCCACGATTGGCGCCGGGTGCGGGAATATCGTCGGGCGCTTTGCGGCGACGGCGCCCGGCACGCCGATCATGTTCTGCGCGCACCTCGACACGGTGCCGAACACCGGCCCGATCGAGGTGATCCTCACCGACGAGAGACGCCTCACCAATCGCCACCCGACGATTCTGGGCAGCGACAACAAGGCGGCGGTCGCAGCCATGCTCACCGCGGTGCGACATCTGATCGACGCGGGTACACCGCATGCGGGGATCGAGCTGGTCTTCACGCCCTGCGAGGAGATCGGCCTCAAGGGTGCCGCCGCCTTCGATCCCACGACTCTCGTGGCCGAGATGGGCTTCGTCTACGACCACACCGGGGAGATCGGCGGCGTCGTGACATCCGCGCCGTCGCATTCACGCATCGAGGCGACCTTCGTCGGCCAGGCGGCCCACGCCGGGATCGCTCCCGAGGCGGGCCGCAGCGCCATCGTGGCCGCCGCCCGGGCCATCGAAAGGATGCCGCTGGGGCGCATCGACCCGGTCACCACCGCCAACGTCGGGGTGATCTCGGGCGGTACCGCCACGAACGTCGTGCCCGCCCGGTGCGAGGTGATCGCCGAGGCCCGCAGCCGCGACGAGGCCGCGCTGTCGGCCCAGGTGATGGCCATGATGGACGCCCTCACGTGGGCGGCCAGCGACGCGGAATGTGACCTCGAGTGCCGGGTCTTCACCCAGTACGTCGGTTACCGGCTGAAGGAAACCGCCCCCGAGGTGCGCATCGCGGCCGCGGCCCTGCGTCACGTCGGACGCGAGCCGGTTTTCATTTCCAGTGGCGGCGGCTCCGACGCGAATGCCCTCATCAAGAACGGCTTTCCGGCCGTGAACCTCTGCAACGCGATGACCGACATCCACACCGCCAACGAGAACATTGCCGTGGCCGACCTGGAGCTGATGGTCGAGGTCACCCTGGCGATCGTCGCCGAAGCCCGGGGATGACGGATGAGCTGCGGCTCGACCCGCCGGTCGAAAGCGAGCTGATCTACGACGGCAGCGTCCTCCGCCTGCGCGTGTCGCATTACCGGCGCCCCAGCGGGATGGTCGTACGGCGCGAGGTGATCGACCAGCTCGGCGCGGTGATGATCGTGCCCGTCGAACGCGACCACGTGTTGATGGTGCGCCAGCCCCGCGAGGCCGTGGAAACGTACCTCCTCGAGCTGCCAGCCGGGAAGCTTGATTCCGCCGACGAGGTGCCCGTGGAGGCGGCGAAACGCGAGCTTGCCGAAGAGGTCGGGCGTGCGGCGGGATCGTGGGAGTACCTGGGCGGCTTCTACGCCGCACCCGCCGTGCTCACCGAGGTCATGCACTGCTACCTGGCCACCGACCTGACGATCATCGACGCCCCCCCGTTGCCCGACGAGGATGAGGAGATCGAGGTCGTCGCGGTTCCGCTTTCGGAGATCCCCGCCCTACTCGGGGAGATCCGCGACGCCAAGACCCTGATCGGCCTCATGCACCTGGCCCGAACCCTCGGTCTGTAGGCGAGCTCAGGGGATGCTGACCCGCGGGTCGACGGTGCGCCACCGGCGGTCGAAGGTCCAGACGACGTCGGCGCCGATCACCTCGGCCACGACGAGCGCGGTCGCGTCGGGCACGCTCAGGGCGCGGTGGCGCGCCCCGAGAAACGCGGCCTCGTCGGCAATCCGCGCGGTAACGGGCACGGTGACGCACCCCATGACGAAATCCCTGGCGGCCCCCAGGGCCCGTCCGCCGACTCGCGACGGTCCAATCAGAATCTCCGCGCGCGTCGTCGCGGCCATCACGATCTCGTCGTCTGCCGCGGACGCCATGGCGGCGGCCGCCGCCGCGTGGTGGGTATCGTCGACCGCCAGCGCCGCAATCGCGACACTCGCGTCGATGACGATCAGCCGCGCCAACCGACGCGCACCTCATCGAGGTATCCCGGCGGGTAGGTCTCGCTGTCGAGTGTCCCCACCGCGGCCATCAATCGCGCACGCCGTTGCGCACGCTCTGCCTGCCCAGGTGGTGCGCCCATCAGCTCGTGACGAATGGCCGTTCGGATCAACTCCGCCTCACTGGTGCCGCGTTCTTTCGCCGCGACCTTGAGCTCCCGATGCAGCTCGTCGGGCAGGTACACCGTCGTCTTCATCATTGGAAGACGGTACCACACGTCTTGTATGGCATCCGCTGTGCAGAGCGTGCCAACGGCGATCGACCTGCGGGGCGCCGAGGCCTGAGGGGCGTTGATCTCGGCGCATCATCACATCATGATGACGAGATGCGAACGACAATCGATATCCCCGATCACGACCACGCTCGATTCACTGCCCTTGCCCGCGAGCGGCGTGTGACGCTCGGTGTCCTGTTGGTCGAGCTGGCCGACCGCGGGCTGAGGAGCACCGCATCGCCTGCCGGTGATCTGCGACGAAGTCCTCGAACTGGGCTGTTGACGGTCTCGCCAGGCATCCCCATCACGCCTGAGGAAGTGCGGGCCTTCCTCGAAGACGACGGCCTGGAGTGACCTGGCTGCTGGATGCGAACGTCTTGATCGGTCTCACCGACACTGACCACACCGCACACGAGCGCTGCGAGGAGTGGTTCGTGGGCCCCGAGGTCACGCGGTTCGCCACCTGCCCGATCACGCAGAGTGCACTGGTAAGGCTTACGCTTGCGCGCCTGCCCGAGCGTGGCATCGGCGCGGCCCTCAGCGTGCTCGAGAGCGTAACGGCCGATCGCCGACACGAGTTCTGGGCCGACGATCTGCCCTTGGTCGACGTGCGGTGGGAAGGGGTTGTTGGGCATCGCCAGGTCACCGACGCCTACCTTGCCCAGCTCGCTCGGCGACGCAGCGCCCGCCTGATCACTCTCGATGCGGGCCTCGCCACCCTGCATCCGGACGTGGCTCAGCTTGTCGTCTGAAACACAGCGGGGCACCGGGACGCAAGGGCGCAAAACGCCCGGTGCCCGGGACGCAAAGACAAGAGCCTCCTAAAGGCCGTTCCCACCAGGGCGCCGATGGCGTAGGTGAGGGCCATTGCGGCCGCGCCCCAGGCGGCGACGCGGTAGCGGCTCGGCTCATCGGGCGCCGCCGAGCCGGGCGTCGGCGCCTCCCAGGCCGGCGAGGGCGATCAGGGTGACGACGACGGTCAACGCGATGCGTATCCCCTCCTGGGCGAGGGTGATCGCCCGCAACGGCACGGCTGCCCCGAGCGAGACCGCGGCGGCCGACGACCACGCCGCCTGCGCGGCCGGGCCACCGTGTTTTGGTCGAGTTCGCGCAGCTCACCTTCCGGGTCGTCGCGCAGCTCGCGGCTTTCCAGGCGTAGATCAGCCATCTCCGCGTCGCGCTGGGAGCTGACCGACACGAACACTCCGGCGGCCATCGACACGGCGCCCGCCACCAGGCCCGCGAGCCCGGCGGTTGCAATCGCGCTCACCGACTCGTCCGCGGCGGCGACGCCGAGTACCAGCCCGGCCGTGGAGAGAATGCCGTCGTAGGCCCCGAGCACCGATGCCCGGGAGCCATCCCTCGCGGTGTCCCAGATGCCGTTCCTGGTGGGCGCGCGCCATCAGGTCGCCGCCTGAAAAGCCGGGCGCGCGCACACGACTTTTAGGGGGCGTGGGGTAGAGGTCAGGGCGACCCTCGCGGTCGGCCAGGTGCCGCAGCATCGTGTTCGATTCGACGACCAGCGCCGGCACCGTGGCGTAGGGGTGAATCGCCCGGCATCACTCGGGTCTCTCGCCGGTCAGCGGCACGATGACCGTCCGGTAGTCGAGGCCCAGCTCGCCTGACACAAAGCGCACCTTGCGCCCGTTGGATGAATCAGGGTTGTCGTAAAGAACGAGGTCTGTCGGCACGCCGCAGACCCTCGCGCAACCACTGCGCGACGCCAACCACCCCCAACGCGATGACCGTCCCCAGGGCCGCCCCGACGACGACATCGCTCGGAAAGTGCACCCCGAGGTACACCCGCGAGACCGCGACCAGGGTGGCGAGGGTGATGAGCGGCACGCGAAGGCGCGGGTGAATCAGCGCAATGGCGACGGCGGCCGCGAAGGCCGTCGTCGCGTGACCCGAGGGCATCGCCGCGCTTTCGGGAATTGCGACGAGCGGATTGAGCGTCGTGTCGATGAGCGAAGGCCGTGCCCTCTCGAAAAGGCCTTTCAACGCGACCGCGGCGGCTTCACTGAGGGCGTACGCCACGACCCCGCATATGAGCCCGAGAGGAAGACGCGACCGGCGCGCCAGGTCGGCGATCAGGCCGACTCCGAGGATCACGAGCCCCTTGAACCACCACGCGGACGCCAGCTCCATCAACCCGTCGAGGGGGGTGAAGCGCAGGTGTTGCGCAGCACGCACGAGAGCGAGGTCGGCATCGGCGATGACGTTCACGACGCGACCGTAGCCCAACCCGCAGCGGCCACATCATCGCCACGGGATTCCGGACGGCTGTGTCGGTCGATTCTCATCACAGCGATCGACTGCCGGACCGACCGACACGAGCTTCGTGATGGGTATGGAGGCCAACCACGACGACACGGTGACCGTCCGGTCGACCATCGACCTGGCCCGAAATCGCGGCTTCACCGTCGTCGCCGAAGGCGTCGAGACCGAAGAAGCACTGGCGACGGCGAGGGCGATCGGCTGCGACCCTCCTCAGGGCTTCCTTTTGAGCCGACCGGTCCCCGTCGACCAGCTCGATCGCCGGCTATCCGACGAATCAGGCGTCTGCGGCTCCATCGGCGCCGCGCGGTAGGGCGTCCGGGCGGGGGGATACCCTCTGGCGAACATGAGTTCGACCGGATATCCACGGGCCCAGAAGGCACCGCCGTTCTCTCTCGCCCATGAGGCGCAAAAAGCGCGCTCTGACGTGCGGGCGCCGCGCGACCCGTTGGCCGCCGAACCGGGTGAGCGTACGGTTTATCGTCTGCGGCCCCGCGCGGCCGACGCCGGTCTTTCTCCTCGGTTGCGCGCGTTTCTCGACACCGAACAGCAGCAGGTGGTCGCCGAGGCGACTGGCCGTACGCTCGTGCTGGCCTCAGCGGGGTCGGGAAAGACCCGAGTGATCGTCGGCCTGGTGGCCCATCTGGTCGAGCGGGGGGCCGATCCGGCGTCGATCCTCCTTGTCACGTTCACCCGGCGAGCGGCGCGTGAGATGACCCTCCGCGCGCAGGCCGCGGCCGGCGTTGACCTTGCCGCCATGACGTCCGGCACTTTCCACTCGGTGTGCCAGCGCATCCTTCGTCGGTGGGGGTCGCTGGTCGGGTTGCCGTCACCATTCACGGTTCTCGACCGTGAAGACCAGGGCGAACTCGTGCGTCTGTCGCGCGACGAGGTTCTGTCCGGACGCGAGACCCGGCCGTCGCTTCCCCGCCCCGAATGGATCGCCCAAACCGTCGGCCTTGCGGGCGAGTCGGGCCGACCCCTGGCCCAGGTGATCGTCGACCAGAACCCGCGGCTGGTCGACCGCGTCGACGAACTCGTGGCGATCGCCGCCGGCTACGAGCAGCGCAAGCGGGCGATGGGGGCCGTCGACTACGCCGACCTGCTCATCATGGCGGCGCGCCTTTTCGAGGAACACCCGGAAGTCCGCGAACGGGTCGCCACGACCGCCGAGTGGCTGCTCGTCGACGAGCTTCATGACGTGAACCCGGTGCAGGCGGGCCTCGTCGAGGCGCTCGGGGCTGCAGGGTCGAAGGTCGTTGCGGTCGCCGACCCCGACCAGTCGATCTATGGGTGGCGGGGAGCCGATCCCGAGGTCGTCTCCCGCTTCGCCGCGGTTGCCGGTACTCACGTCGTCCACCTGGGGCGCAACTACCGTTCGTCGGCGGAGATCGTCGACTTCGCCCAGGCGAGTCTTCCCGCCGGAAACCCCTGGGGAAAGAAGCTCACGGCAATGCGACCGTCGCTCGGGGCGCGACCCGTTGTGGCGCACCTGTCGTCGGTTGGTGACGAGGCCGCCTTCGTCACCCAGCGCATCGCGGATCTCATCACCGAGGGGCGCGACCCCGGCGATATCGGGGTGCTCTACCGCGCCCACCACCACTCGGTCGACCTGCAACTGGCCCTGGCCGAGGCCGGTGTCGAGTTCGAGCTGTACTCCGGCTCTCGGTTTGTGGAGAGCGCGCACGTCAAGGATGTCCTCGCGTTCTGCCGGCTGCGCCACAACCCCCGCGACACCCTGGCGTGGAGCCGGGCGCTGCGACTTGGCGAGCGGGTGGGCGAGCGGTCGAGCGCCCGGGCCATCGAGGCGATCGGTGAATGCGACGACCTGGCCACTGCAGTTGGTCGGCTGGAGAGCATCGATGGCCCGGCCGGCCGGGGTCCGCTCCTTGACACGTTTCGCCGGGTCTCCGAGACCGACCGGCCCGAGGAGATGGTGCTGCACGTCGCCCGATCGGAGTGGTATCGCGATCACCTGACGTCGCGCTATCCGAACGCCTCCGATCGCGAGGCCGATCTCGCACGGTTGGCCGAGATCGCGGCCCGCTCAGAAGATGTCGAGCGGCTGCTGGCGGATCTCCAACTTGCCGAGCGGGTGGAGGTCGACGAAGACACCTCCGGTCCGGCGCGCCGGGTGGCCTTGTCGTCAGTCCATCAGGCCAAAGGCCTCGAGTGGCCCGTGGTCTTTGTGCTCCAGGTCGAAGCGGGCTCGTTCCCGTCGAGCTGGGCGCTCAGCGAGGGCCGGCTGGATGAAGAAGAGCGCCTCTTCTACGTGGCGGTTACCCGGGCCGCTGACGAGCTCTACATGTGCCGCCCGATCCAGGCCAAGCGCCCGTGGGATACAGGCGCCAACCGGGTGGTGATCAACAGCGGCATGGGTTTCCTCGACCGAGACCTCTCCGGCCTCGTCCACGAATGGTCGGTCCGGTAAGCCGTCAAGGGCTCGCACAGACGACGAAGGCCGTTGGGATGATCGAAGCGTTCCCGGTGTTGCGAACGACCGAACCCCATCCGGTAGGTAGGAGTCCCGCCCGAGTCGGGCCACGTGCCATCCGGACCGAGCGCGAAGCTCCGAGAGAGATCCACAAAGTCTGCGCTGGCGCCGCCGGAGACTGCTCGCACGCCATCCGCGCAGAGGGCACTCAATGACTCGCTTGAGTTAAGGGCAAGGGGCTTTGAGGGACGGCGGTCGCGCACCACTACGCTGGTTGCTCCAGGCGCACGCTGAGGGCCCTGAACACCGGCCACCACAACGCCTTCGGCGAAGTCGGCCTTCGTGAGGGATGCGCCCAGACCGTGTTCGAGGGGACGGCGCCGTTCTTGAGCTGGGGTCTGTGCCGACGCTGCCGGGGTCGAGGGCGGTGACGGCGTACGAGGTGCCGCCGAGGGCGACGAACAGCGCGAGCAGCGCCACATGGTGTCGCCGGACATACTCATGAGCAGTGGACATGACGACGACACCCCTGAGTCTCGATTTGCGCGCGACGCTTGCACACCGTGATATGAACGGTCAGGCGCGCATTCCGCGATGATCATCTGCCCGGGTAACGGCACGTTGACGGTCGTTAAGCAGGTCGACCATCAGAGGCAGTGCGGAGTCTTCGCGCGGGCCTGGGGCAACGAGGAGTTCTCGCGACCCCCGGCCTACGACGACCTGATCGCCGCGGCCGAGATTCACGACGAGGGCTGGCGGACCTGGGAAGAGCACCCGTGCGTCGATGCAGCCGGGCGCCCGGTCGACTTCCCCGATCTCGCCCGAGACGACCACATCCCCCTCTACGAGCGGGGAATCCGCGCGGCGGTTGACGCCGGGCCGCGCGTCGGCCTGATCGTGAGCCTGCACGGGCAGGGTCTGTACGAGAAGCGCCTGGGCCTCGATGGCGCAGTACCCGCACGCGAGACCCGACCGGCAGCGGAGCAGGTCTTTCTCGCGACCCAAGACGACCTTCAGGTGGGTCTCCGGGCTCAGATCGACGGCCCTGACGTCGCGGAGTGGGCGTGGGCGGGCTTCCGGCTGCTCCAGGCCTGGGACGCACTCAGCCTCTACCTCACCTGGCGTGGTCTGCCGCGAGGCGCGACGTGGACGCTGCCGCGCGTCCCGAGATACGTCGGTGACGACGGGGTAGAGGTGCGGCTACGACCCGCAGATGCGCACAGATCGGTGCCGGGCACCGATCTGTGCGCATCTGCGTGCACCGTCGACCCCTGGCCCTTTCGGGGCGACCTCGTGGAGGCTCCCGTGGCCATGCGAGCCATCCCCGATCGCACGTACGCCAACGACAGCGATCTCGCCGAAGAACTCGATCGGCAACCGTCGAGGGTCTGGTCGCTCGCGTTGCATCCCGTCCCTCACAAGCCCCGCTCATCGTGACTGCGAGCAGTCGTTGTCAACATCCGGTGCGCGCACCGGATGTTGACTTCGTGATCGGCGGCACAACGTGTTGGGTGTTGAGGTGGGCGGCGTGCGGGGTTGGCGCGGCCTCGTGACGCGCATTGTGATGACCCGCCTGTTAGCGCGGGTAGCTGATCGCCACCCCTTCGGCGCGCATACGCTCGACGTTGATGGCAGCCCGATCGCGCATGTCTGCGTCGGCGAGGATCGCCGTGGGAGGTTCGTCTCCTAAAATCAGGATGTGCTCGGGCGTATGGATCAGGCGGTGTGCGACGAGGGCGCAGGCGATTGCATCCAGACGTGCGGCGTCGGCGATGGCGTCCCAATCGTCGCGCGGCACCCCTGGCCACCAGTCACCGAGTTCGACGGCCTCGGAAAGAAGGTCGGCGGCAGCAACGAGGCCGTCGGGGCGCGCCCTACCCGTTCCCTTCGGGCGATATCTCGGGGCACGCGTCCCGAGCCATGCGGCTCGGTATGCGGCGATGCCGAGGGGAACGCCATCCTCGGGGCGCCCCCGCTGCCATGACAGCTGTCGCAGCACTGCTTCGGGAAGGGTCTCGACGAGTCGCCGCTCGGGCGAGGTGAGGGCCGAGCGCAGCGCTTCGCCGCGGCAACCGCCAAAGACCTGTTGCATACGCGCGCGCGACACGGGAAAGGCGGGCATATCCAGCCAAGAAAGCAGAGTTTCGACGGTCCGTTGGCCTCGCTCATTGGGCACATGCAGCGGCGCGTCGATCGCGAACACGGCCGGCCCGGCAGGCACCGCCGACTCGATGTCGGCGTCGGTGTCGAGGATCTCCAGACGTACCAACCGGCCAGACGGATCGATTTCGGCGAGCACCGACGGCCGCGGTGTTCCGAGGAGGTCTCTTGATGGCATCAGATGCAGGCCCAGCGCAATCACGACGTGGCCTTCGGCGACGGCCAACTGGACGCCGCGCCACGGCCCCGACTAGTCTGGCCCGATAAGCAACCCTCGAGGAGTGATGGCGTCATGACTGCACTGCTGCTTTTACTGGTAGCTGCCCTTGCGCCGTGGATTGTGCACCTTGCCCCGCCCCGCCAGCGGCCGCTGGCCCTTGTCGGCGTTGTCGGCGTCTTCCTTCTGTTCGGCATCTTTACGAGTGCCAACCCCATCACCGCCTGGGAAAGCTGGGTTGGCCTGGCCGCCGGCGTCATCAGCGTTGTCGCTCTCTCCGCGGCCGGCGGCAGCGCAGGACCCCGTCGACCCGCGTCACGACGCGGCACCTACGATGACGACGGCGGCAGCACCGCTTAGTCGCGGGGCGAGAGCACGCCGAAGCCGCCATCGCTCGCGGCGTGGCCAAGGCGGTCGTCGTAGGTGACGGTGGCATCAATTTGGGGGCCAGGGTGCGTGTGGTCGCGAGATGGATCGCGTCGAGCGAGTGCAGACCTCGGTCGGGTCCATTCATCGCCGCATCGTCGGTGCAGGTCGTCACGACGGGCCGTGACGTCGGCAGGTCAGGGGTCGTTGGGCTCGAGGTACTCGTCGATCACCGTCTGCGCGCGCTGCGGGTCGTTCGTGAGGATCAAACCGCGACGTAGCGCCTTCACCCCGGCGGCCTTGCTCCCGGAGGCGATCAGGGCGATGCCCTGAGCAACCTGGGCGTTGTCGTACGTCGGGTCAAGGCTCACCGCAGCTCGAGCGGCCACGACGGCTTCGGCGGGTTTCGTGGCGCGCACCAGCGAGAAGGCCGCAAAACTCGGCGAGGCCGGGTCACCGGTGTCGATCGCCTGTGCCGCCTGGAACGCCGCGGCCGCCTCCGGATTCTTGCCGAGGGCGTCGAGGGTCACCCCGCGACCGAACTGGGCTTCGGCGAGCTTTGGGTCTTTGCGAGCCGCACGGTTGTAGGCGCCAAGGGCCTTCTTATTCTGCTTGAGCGCGACCTGCAGCTCCGCCTGGATCAGCTCGCCCGGGGCGCTGGTCTTCCAGGCCTTCGGCCAGGTGCTGATGAGCTCCTCGGCATCGGCCGGCTTGCCGGTATCGATGAGGTAGCGGGCCCGCGCGACGGCGTAGGCGTACTGCGTGGGTTCACGTTTGGCGAGCACCGTGAGTGCGGCCGCGAAGTCGGGCAGGGCGTTCCAGTCGGGCTTCACGGTCGTCCCGAATGTGAGCTGTTGGGTGCCGCGCCGCACGATGATCGGCGTATCGGTGTCGGCCTTCAGGCCTCGTAATGCAGTACCCATGGAGCCGGTCGTCAGCGTTTGTTTGCCACCGATGCTGAGGATGACATCGCCGCGGCGGATCCCGCCGGCAATCGCGTCGCCCTTGGGAGCGAGAGCCACAACCAACTGGCCGCCCTGATTGGGGACCTTCAAGCTGCGGGCGAACTGGGGCCACAGGGGCACCGTGTAGGTGTCGAGGCGGCCGCGGGGCGCGGTCAACTTCAGCGAGATGACCTTCTCGATCGGTGCCGACACGCGGTTCTTGGAGTCGGTGGCCTGCACGCGCACCCGGTACTTGCCGGCCGGGAGCTGGAAGCGCTTGTCGTTGGTGGCCTCGATCATGAAATAAACCCGCCCCGGCGCGTCGGCACCGGGTGACGCGATCGTCTTGACGAGGTCACCCGAGCTGACGGCAAACACTTGGACGCCCACCCGCGCCGATGTTGCCGTGCGGATGCCGACGAGAAAGCGGGCGTGCCCCTGCCGCAGGCTGACCACCGACGACAGCTTCAGGCCGCTGAGCTTCGGCGGCCCCGCAACGGCCGTCGGGGGTGTGATCGTCGCCGGTGCGGTTGTGGTCGTCGGGGTCGACGTCGTCGTGGGGGCCGGGTCGGGGGCCTGCCCCAAAGCGACGACGCCGGAAAGTGTCCACGTGGTGACGAAGCCACTAACGATAACGGAGAAAATGCGGGTTCGCGTCATGGCGGATGAGGTTACCAGCACCCCTGTACGCTCCGCGATCGATGTCGGTCCCGCTCGCCCCTCTCGAGCTCCTCGAGCGCAGCCGACGCGGCGAGACCGTTGACGCCGAGAGCGTCGCGTACTTCGTGCGCAACTGGTTCGGCGGCGGCGCGACCGATGCCCAGATGGCCGCGTGGTGCATGCTGGCCTGCCTGCAGGGGCTCGATTCGGCCGCCGTGGCCGCCCTCACGGCCGAGCTGATCGCCACCGGGGACCGCCTTGATCTGGGCTCGTTGGGCCCGACGGGCGACACCCATTCGACCGGCGGAGTCGGGGACACCACCACTTTGGTTGCGGTGCCGATCGCCGCCGCCCTCGGGGTGCGGGTCGCCAAGATGAGCGGCCGCGGGTTGGCGCATACAGGTGGCACCGTCGACAAATTGGAGGCCATTCCCGGGTACCAGGCCGACCTGCATCTGGCCGATTTCGTTCGGCAGATCAAGGATGTCGGCTGTGCAGTGATCTCCCAGACCGATCGGCTCACCCCGGGCGACAAACGTCTGTACGCGCTTCGCGACCAGACCGCCACGGTGCAGAGCGCCGGGCTGATCGCCGCATCGATCATGAGCAAGAAGCTCGCGGGTGGGGCATCGGCCATCGCCCTCGACGTGAAGTGCGGCGATGGCGCGTTCTTCGCGACGCCCGAGGAGGCCCGACACGCCGCCGAGCTGATGGTCTCGCTCGCGGAGCCCTGGGGGCGGACCGTGCGTTGGATGGCCACCGACATGAGTCAGCCTCTTGGCGGCGCCGTCGGGAACGCTCTGGAGGTGCGACAGGCCGCCGCCGTGCTGCGCGGGGCGGGACCACCCGACCTGCGCGAGCTCGGCCTGCGCGTCGCGGCCGAGCTGGCCGAAGCCTCCGGTGTCGCCCCCGTCGGCGACGGCCTTGCGCGGGCCGAAGCCACGATCATCGACGGAACCGCCCTGGCCATGGCCGAGCGGTGGGTCGAGGCCCAGGGCGGCGAGCCCGCCGTGTGGACCGACGACGACGCGCTGCCGTCGGCGCCGATCCGGCTGGATGTCGTCGCCCCCCACGACGGGTGGCTGGCCGCGCTTCCGGCGCGGGCGCTCGGAGAGGCCGCCCGGCGGCTCGGTGCCGGCCGCCTGCATCCTTCGCAGAACGTCGATCCGGCGGTGGGTCTGGAATTGCGCGCCAAGGTCGGCCACGCGGTGACCGCGGGCGAGCCGGTGATCGTCGTGCACGCCCGCGATATGGCCTTGGCCGAGGCGTGTGTCGCTAACCTGGCCACGCGCATCGTCGTCTCGCAGACACAGGTCGCCGCGCCGCCCCTCATCGTGGCGAGCGATGCCTGAGCTTCCCGAGGTCGAGACGATCCGGCGCCAGTTGAGCGAGCGCATCCCGGGCCGCACGATCACCCGGTTCGACGTGCTCGACCCGCGCCTGACCGCCCCGGACGACCCCGAGGCCGTTGCTGCCGAGGTGGTCGGGCAGCGCATCGAAAGCGTCGAGCGGCGTGGGAAATACCTGCTCATACGGCTTTCCGGCGGGGAGACCCTCGCCGCACATCTGCGCATGACGGGTCGTCTGCATTGGCGGGCGGGCCCACCTGCCGAGGGCGAACGTTTCGTGCGCGCGGTGATCGACCTCGACGACGGTGCCACGCTGACGTTCGGCGACCAGCGCCGCTTCGGCCGGGCGTGGATCATCCCCGCGGGTACCGATGAGGCCGGCTACTGGCGCGGCCGGGTTGGCCTGGAGCCGCTCACGAAGGCGTTCACCGCCGACGAGCTTGGGCGTCTCATGGACGGGCGACGGATCGTCATCAAAGCGGCCCTTCTGAACCAGGCCCTCGTGGCGGGAATCGGAAACATGTACGCCGACGAGGCCCTCTTTCAGGCCAGGGTGCACCCCGAACGGCCCGCCGGGTCGCTGTCGCGAAGTGAACACGTGCGCCTGCACCGTGCCGTGCGCGATCGCCTGCGCGCCGCGATCGACGCCGGCGGCGCGTCGATCGACACGTACCGCGACGGCCTCGGAAACAAGGGCGAGATGCAGAACCTGCTGCGGGTCCACCTGCACGCGGGCGAGCCGTGCCCGCGGTGCCGCCAGATCATCCGAAAGACGCGCGTCGCCCAACGCGGTACCTATTGGTGCCCGCGCTGCCAGCCCCGCTTCGGAGGCTCGGCGTGACCTGGGTCGACGGGGTTCGGGTCGGCCATTGGACCGACGCCGAAGCCGGTACGGGCTGCACGGTGATCGTCCCCCCGCCGGGGACCCTCGGCTCGGTCGACGTCCGTGGTGGTGGGCCGAGCACGCGTGAGACCGAGCTGCTGTCGCCGATGACGAGCGTCGAGCACGTGACGGCGGTCCTTCTGACCGGCGGCAGTGCGTTTGGCCTCTCGGCGGCGGGCGGGGTGATGCGGTTCTGTGAAGAGCAGGGCCTCGGCCACCAGGCCGGTGCGGCGAGGGTTCCCATCGTGCCGACCGCGGTGATCTACGACCTCGGGATTACCGCCAACGCCCGCCGGCCGGGCCCCGACGATGCGTACGCCGCCTGCCAGGCCCTGACTGAGGGGCCGCCGCAGATGGGCAGCGTCGGCGCGGGTACCGGCGCGACGGTCGGCAAGCTGATGGGCCAATCCGGATGGTGCAAGGGGGGCCTTGGGGTGAGCACGGTGCGCCTGCCTGGTGGGATGACGGTCGCGGCGATCGCCGTGGTGAACGCGTTCGGTGATGTCCTCGATGAGGCGGGCGAGGTTCTTGCCGGGGCATGGACACCCGAGCGCGGCTTCATCCGTTCGTCCCGCTATGCGCTGACCGAAGGCCCGGCCCATCCCCGGTTGGCGGCCGACTTCAACACGACCCTCGTCTGCGTGCTGACCGACGGAACGCTGACCAAGGTCGAGGCCGCCCAGGTCGCACGGATGGCCTCGGCGGGATTGTGCCGGGCGGTGTCACCGGTGCACACGCCGTTCGACGGCGACGTCGTCTTTTGCCTGTCGACTCGCCAGGGGCCCGCGAGCGCCTTCGCGTGCGGCATCGCCGCGGCAGAGGTGACGTCGGAGGCGATCCGTGCCGGTGTCCGTGCCGCCACGAGCCTGCGCGGAGTTCCGACCGCCGAGCAGCGCCGCCAGATTTAGGCGGCGCGCCCCAGAAGCGTGTCGAGCTCACCGCTCTTGTCGAGGGCGGAGAGGTCGTCCCAGCCACCGATGGGCGTGTCGTCGATGATGATCTGCGGCACGGTGCGCCGACCGGTCAGCTCGACCAGCGCCTCCCGGGCAGAGTTGTCCGAAAGGCCGATGTGGCGCTCTTCGAACTCCACGCCCTTGGTTTCGAGAAGTCGCTTGGCCCGGGCGCAGTAGGGGCAGCGGTCGCCGGTGTACATCACGATATTAGGCATACCCCCAAGGGTACCAGACACGCTTCGGCTGGCCGAAGGGGGTGCCATCATCCAGCCATGCCGACCTTCGAAACCGACGCGGTCGTGCTGCGGGGGATCCGCTACGGCGAGGCGGATACCGTTTTGACCTTGCTCACCCGCGAGCACGGGCTCGCTTCGGCGATGGCCAAGGGTGCGCGCAAGACCACCTCAAAGCTCGGTGGGCGCCTCCAGCCGGGAGTCTGGGTGCGCCTCACCCTGGTCCGCGGCCGCGGCGACATGCACACGATCCGCGGTGCGTCGGTTGTGCAGGCGCATGCCGGGCTGTGGGTCGAGGGCTACCGGTTACAGGCGGCGAGCTCGGTCCTGGAGGCGGCGATGAGGACGCTCCCCGAAGGCCAAGAAGACGAGGCCGCCTTCACCCTTGTTGTGCGCACGCTGGAGCACCTCGCCACGGCGATTCCGCTGGAGGGGCCGGCCCGGCTGGACCCCCTGGTGCTGAGCGCCCAGGCAAAGCTCCTTGTGGTGGCCGGACTGGTGCCGCGGCTGGGCTCGTGCGCCTCGTGCGGAGCGCCCCCGCCCCTAGTCGGCTTCTCGGCGCGGATGGGCGGTGCGCTGTGCCATGACTGCGCGGTCTCGGGGGAGCCGTTCTCCGACCACTCCCGCGAAGGTCTAGCCGCGCTGCTCGGGAACCCCTTGGCGGAGGCCCGCCGACTGATCGATCCACCGGCCGCTCTGGGGATCGAGCGCGTGATCGGGCTCCTGCTCCACGAACACATGGGGGTGGAATTACGCTCCGCTACGCCGGTTGAAGGCTCGTGGCGCGCGCGTTCAAAGGCGATAGGTCCCCGCCGAAGGTAGGGGTGCCGCTGCACGGTGAGGAGGCTCTATCCGTCCATCTCAAGGCCTGGACTGTTAGCACCGCCGGGCGTCGAACGCTCAGACATCGTGGATCAGATTCGCAAGCTCGCCGAGCTCCGCGACGCGGGAATCCTCACCGAGGTGGAGTTCGACGCGAAGAAGGTCGAGCTGCTCGCCAAGTTGGAGGGATCTGAGATCCGCACGAGAGCCAGCGTGCGGAGTGGTGGACATGACAGTCCCGCTCCGCGCTTGCACGTCTGGCGTTTCCAAATCTTCTTAGGCGCATAGATCGGTGCCGGGCACCGATCTATGCGCAGGGACTCAGGCTGCCCCCCCGGCATCCAGAGGGCTGCCATAGGAAGGACCGTTCTGTGAGTACCGCATTTTACGCAGCGATGAGTACCGCTTTTACGCAGTGCCGAGTACCGCTTTTCTGCAGCGGTCAGCCCGGGGGCGTATCCCAGTAGGGCGCTCGCAGGAGGAACTTCTGGATCTTTCCGGTGGCGGTACGGGGTAGGGAATCGCGCACCTCGACCCGTGTCGGGCACTTGAAGGTCGCCATCCGCGACTTGGCGTGCGCGATGAGGTCGGCCTCCGAAGCAGTGAGTCCGCCGCCGAGCACGACCAGGGCCATGACCGTCTCGCCCCAGCGCTCGTGGGGGACGCCGATCACGGCGACCTCGACGACGGCCGGATGGTCGCGCAGGCAGTCCTCTACTTCGATCGAGGAGATGTTCTCCCCGCCGGAGATGATGACGTCCTTCTTGCGGTCGGTGATCAGCAGGTGGTGCGCGTCGTTGAGTTCACCTCCATCACCGGTGTGGAGCCATCCTCCGTCGAGGGCCCGCGCGGTGGCGTCGGGATCGTCCCAGTAGGCCTCGAGCACATGGTTCGAGCGGGCGAGAACCTCGCCGTGCTCGTCGACGCGGATGCTCACGCCGATCAGCTCCATCCCTTGGCGCGAGAGCCGGGCGGCGCGCTGGTCGGGGGTGAGGTCATCCGACTCGGGCCCCGCCCGGTTGATGGTGATGACCGGCGAGCTCTCGGTGAGGCCGTAGCCGTGGATCAACTCCCACCCGAGTTCTTCCTCGACCCGTCGGATCGTCGAAGTAGGCGGCGAAGCGCCGCCGGTCATCACGCGCATTCGGCCATGCTGGGGCGTCTCCTCACCCCGCGCTCGCGTCGCGACCCCGGCCGCGAGGACCGCGTCGATCACGGCGGGCGCACACGCGGTGAGCGTCACGCCCTCGGCGGAGATCCGACGCAGAATCTCCAAGCCGTCGACCTTCCTCTGCATCACCTGGCGCGCGCCCATCGCGGCCAGGCCATAGGGGAGACCCCACCCGTTGCAGTGAAAGAGCGGCTGAGTCTGCAGGTACACATCGCGGGCCGACACTCCAAGGTGCCAGCCGAAGCTCACCGCGTGCAGCCAGAGGGTGCGATGGGTGAGCTGCACGCCCTTCGGCCGGGCGGTGGTCCCCGAGGTGTAGTTGATCGAGGCGGTGGCGTCCTCGTCCGGCTCCCAGCTGGTGGGGCGCTGGTCGCTCTCGGCGAAGAGCGCGGCGTCCGCGACGCCGTCCATCAGGATCGTCTCGATGCCATCGAGATCGCCGAGGGAGGCCGCGATCTCGGGATCAATCAGCACCACCCGTGAGCCCGAGTGACGAACGATGTAGGCGATCTCCGTGGCGTTGAGCCGGAAGTTGATCGGCACCAGCACCCGCCCGTGGGCGCTCACGCCGAAAAGGGAGACGACGAAACGTGCGGAGTTGGGGCTGACGATCGCGACCCGCTCGCCGAGGCCCACGCCCACGCGCTCAAGCTCGCGCGCCATTCCCCACGATCGGCGCTGGAGTCCGGCGAACGAGACCTCACCAAGGCTCGCCGGGCCGGGTTCGTCGACGATGGCCACACGATCGCCGTGGAGGCCGGCGCGATCGATGAAATCCAGCAGTGTCAGCGGAACTTTCATGGCGTCCTCTCGTTGATCGGCACCCTATGCCCGGTCGATGCGCAGTTGCCAGAAGGAGGCCAGATGGACGTCGTTTCGATTCGCGACAACAATCCCTAGGGATTAGGGATTCTTCTGTCGCGTGTCTCCAAGCCAAGCTGCGTTCAAGACAAGCAACCCGAACTGACAGCTCAGCCTCGCCGGCGTAGGCGTTTCCTTGGATGAAATGGATCTCCCCGCAAACCGCACTTCCGCGCGCCCCGCCCCGATGGGGCACGTCGGCCGAGCCCTCCGCCGCGCGGGGAGTGAGCCGGGGAGCTTGATTGGGGCTGCCGACGATGCCGTGAGCACTGCTCACCGACGCAGCCGGCTACCCCGCGTGCGGTACCTCGGCACGCACATGCTACTGTCTGCGCATGTTGACCCGCCGTGTCCACGTGCTCTTCGACGATGCACGCTTCAGCAGAATCGAACGCGAGGCCAAGTCGCGCAAAGTCTCTGTAGCAGAGGTGATTCGGGAGGCTGTCGACTATCGGCTGCCCCCGACCTGGCCGAGTCGCAGCGAGGCCGGAGAGCGGATTCTCCGAGCAGATCCAATGGATGTTCCCGATGACCCGGCGGACCTCAAGCGTGAGATCGCCGATGCGCACGACCGCTTCGGAGAGTGATCGTCCTTGATACCTCCGTGCTGGTCTACGCCGTCGGTGACGCCCATCCGCTGAAGGTTCCGTGCCAAGGTCTGATCGGTCTGATCATGCAGGGCGCGCTCGAGGCAACGACAACGCCCGAGGTGATCCAGGAGTTCGTCCACGTGCGTTCGCGTCGACGATCGCGGGAGAACGCAGTCGGCTTCGCTCGGGATTTCGCGGGCCTTTTGCAGCCGTTGACCCTTGTCGAGGACACCGATCTGCGTGCCGGGCTTGAGATCTTCGAACAGGTGCCCGAGATCGGATCGTTTGACGCGGTCCTCGCTGCCGTCGCGAGACGCATCGGTGCAACCCGGCTCGTCTCAGCGGATCGTCGGTTCGGGTCTGTGCTCGGCCTGGCGTGGGAGCAGCCCAACGCATTCTGGGAACGGGTTCGCTGAACGAAGAGTTCGGTCGAGACCACTAAACTCGGCGGTCTCCCGACCCCCTCCAAGGAGCACCGTTCGACCGTGGCCAGTCTCGGGTTCCAAGACGTCATTTTGCGCCTGCATGCCTATTGGGGTGCGCAGGGCTGCCTGATCATGAACCCGTACCACACGGAGGTCGGGGCGGGCACCTTCAACCCGGCGACGCTGCTGAGGTGCCTGGGCCCCGATTCGTGGCGCACCGCCTATGTCGAGCCGTCGATCCGGCCGACCGACGGGCGTTACGGCGAGAACCCTTTTCGACTGCAGCACTACTTCCAGTACCAGGTGCTCCTGAAACCCTCGCCCGATGACGTCCAAGATCTCTACCTCGGCTCGCTGCGGGAGATCGGGATCAAACCCGAAGAGCACGACATCCGGTTCGTCGAAGACGACTGGGAGGGCCCGACCCTCGGCGCATGGGGGCTCGGCTGGGAGGTCTGGATGGACGGCATGGAGATCACCCAGTTCACGTACTTCCAGCAGGCCGGCGGCATCGACCTCACGCCGATCTCGGTCGAGCTGACCTACGGGCTCGAGCGGATCGCCATGTACCTGCAAGACGTCCGTTCGGTCTACGACCTCGAGTGGGCGCACGGGGTCAAGTACGGCGACGTCTACCAGGAGAACGAGCGCCAGTGGAGCCGGTACAACTTCGAGGTCGCCGACACCGCCTCGCTGTTCACGCAGTTCGCCGCGCATGAAGACGAGTGCACACGGTGCCTGGAAGAGGGGCTCGTGCTGCCCGCCTACGATCAGGTTCTGAAGTGCAGCCACACCTTCAACCTGCTCGACGCCCGCGGCGTGATCAGCGTCACCGAGCGGGGCGCCTACATCTGGCGCGTGAGGGCGTTGGCCGCGAAGTGTGCGGCCGCCTATGTCGCGGTGCCCGAGGAGGTCGCGGCCGATGCCTGACCTTCTGATCGAGTTCGGCTGCGAAGAGCTTCCGTCGAGCGCCTGCCGGGAGATCCTCGAGCAGGCATCCGGCCTTGCCACCCAGGCCCTGACGGCCGCCCGGCTGCCGGACGGCGCCGTCACCGTGTGGGTCGCTCCACGCCGGTTCGCGATCCACATTGCAGGCCTCCCAGAGACGCGCGAGGGCCGAGCCGTCTCCCACCGGGGCCCGGCCGAGCAAGCGGCGTTTGGGCCTGATGGCGCTCCGACCAAAGCCGCCGAAGGCTTCGCGCGGTCGCAGGGGCTCACCGCCGCCGACCTCGTCGTACGCGAAGACCAGGGCCGCAACTTCGTCTATGCCGACCGTGACGAGCCGGCGGTGGCGGTCTCCGATCTGGTCCCGGGTGTCGCCGCCGCCATCCTCGATGGCATTCGCCTCGGCAAGACGATGCGCTGGGGCGACGGCACCGGCCTGCGGTTCTCGCGGCCCGTGCGGTGGATCGTCGCCAAGCTCGGCGACAAGACGGTGCCCTTCACGCTGCACGACCTCGTGGCGGGCGATGTCTCCCAAGGCCACCGGTTCCTCGGCGCGCCGACGGCGATCGCCTCGGCGTCGAGCTACCGGGACGACCTTCGCGCCCAGGGGGTCGTTGCCGACCAGGCCGAGCGGCGGGCCGAGATCGTCGCCGGGCTCGATGCGGCCGCGACGGCTGAGGGCTGCGCGTGGAGCGACCCGGGCGGCAAGCTCGCGGAGGTCTTATTCCTGGTGGAGCGTCCGAGCGTGATCGTCGGCGACATCAACCCCGATCACCTGCGCCTGCCCGAGCGGGTGCTCGTGACCGCAATGCAGAGCCACCAGCGCTATTTCCCGCTGACGACGCCCGACGGAGCCCTTCATCCGCGGTTTCTCGCGGTCTCGAACGGTGATCCTGCCCACGCGGCGGTGATCACGCGGGGCAACGCCGGTGTGCTCGAAGCCCGGCTGCAAGACGCCGCGTTCAGCTTCGACAGGGACCTCGAAGCGGGGCTCGACGCCCTCGACGCGCGGCTCGATTCGATCGTCTTCCACAAACGCCTCGGATCGATGGCCCAAAAGCGTGATCGCCTGACGAACATCGCCGAGCTCATCGCGCTGAAGGCCGGTCTCGATGCGACGACCGCAACGACGGCCGCCCGCGCGGCCCAACTCTCAAAGGTCGATCAAGGCGCCGTGCTCGTCGCCGAGTTCGCCGAGCTGCAGGGCGAGGTCGCCGGAGACTACGCGGAGCTCTGGGGTGAGAGCACCGATGTCGCCCAGGCGATCCGCGAGCACTACCTGCCCCAAGGCCCGGGCTCGCCGCTTCCCACGAGCGGGGCCGGCCAGGTTGTGGCCCTCGCAGAGAAGATCGACAGCCTTACGGGGGCCTTCTACGTGAACGAGATCCCGACGGGATCCAAAGACCCGTACGGCCTGCGCCGCGCGGCGGCGGGTCTGACCCGGATTCTCCTCGAGACCGGCTGGGAAATCGATCCCCAGACCCTGTTCTCGGCGACCGCCGACGACCTGCGCACCAGCGGGGCGGATCTCATCCTCGATGACGAGACCGCCCTGCCGCACCTCAAGAGTTTCCTTGCCGACCGGCTCGCGTTCCACCTCTCCGAGGAGGGCGTCGACGCGGAGAGCGTCGCGGCCGCCCAGGGCGCCGACGTCGGCGGCGTCGTGGCAACGGCGCGGTGGGCGAAAGGTATCGCCGCGGCACGCGACACCGAAGGCCTGAAAACGGCAGGCACAGCGTCTACTCGCCTGGTTCGATTGGCGGCCAAGGGCCCCGACGGCGGGGCGTTCGTTTCGGCCGCAGACGCCGACGAGGACGCGCTCCACCACGCGATCACAGTGGCGGGACCGCTGGTCGAGGCGGCACGTGAACACGCGGACGTCGAGGTCGCCCTTGCCGATCTCGTGCCGCTGGTTTCCGCTGTCGACCGTTTCTTTGTCGACGTAATGGTCAATAGTGATAACGAGGCGGCCCGCGCCCGACGGTACGCCCTCGTGCGTGAGGCCCGCGACGTCTTCCTGCGGGTGGCCGACTTCACCAAGCTGACCGACGGGAGCGCACGGTGACTACCACCGCAACCACCAAGCGGGTCTACGACTTCGCTGAAGGGTCGCGGGAGATGCGCGACCTGCTCGGTGGCAAGGGCGCCAACGTGGCAGAGATGACGCGCCTCGGCCTGCCGGTGCCCGCCGGCTTCACGATCACCACTGAGACCTGCATCGCCTACCTGGCCAGCGAGCACCAGTTCCCCGCCGGGCTCGACGACGAGGTATCCGAACACCTGGCCCGCTTGGAGACTCAGGCCGCAAAGAAGCTCGGCGACCCGGACAACCCCCTGCTGGTGTCGGTGCGCTCGGGTGCCCGGTTCTCAATGCCCGGAATGATGGACACCGTTCTGAACCTCGGCCTGAACGACCGCAGCGTCGAGGGCTTGGCCGCACGCACCGGCAACGCGCGGTTTGCCTACGACTCGTACCGACGTTTCATCCAGATGTACGGCGACGTGGTGTCGGAGGTCGACCGCGCCTATTTCGAGGGGGCGCTGACGACGTTGAAGGCCGAGCGTGGCGTCGAAACCGACGTAGAGCTGACCGCCAACGACCTCGAGGGTCTCGTCGAGACCTACCGCGGGATCTACCGCGAGCACAAAGGCGACGATTTCCCCCAAGACCCACGCGCCCAGCTCGACGGCGCTGTCCGCGCAGTGTTCGAATCGTGGGACAACCGCCGCGCCCGCGACTATCGCCGACTCAACCGAATCCCCCACGACCTCGGTACCGCGGTCAACGTGCAGCAAATGGTCTTCGGCAACAGCGGCCCCCAGTCGGCGACCGGCGTCGCGTTCACCCGCAGTAACGTCACCGGCGACCCGTCAGAGCCTTTCGGCGACTTCCTCGTCAACGCCCAGGGCGAGGACGTCGTCGCCGGAATTCGCACTCCCCTGCCGCTCACCGAGCTGCGCGACGTACTGCCCGACGCCTACGCCGCGCTGATCGAGACGATGGGAATGCTCGAGCGTACGTATCGCAACATGCAAGACGTCGAGTTCACGATCGAAGACGGCCGCCTGTTCATGCTGCAGACCCGCAACGGCAAGCGCAGCGCCCAGGCGATGGCGCGGATTGCCGTCGATCTCGTTGACGAGGGCCTGGTGACGGCCGCCGATTCGATGTCGACGCTCGTCGACGCGCATCAGGTACGCCAGCTCCTGCTTCCTCAACTCGACCTCGCCAGGGCCCCGGAATCGGTGGCCTGCGGGGTCGCCGCATCGCCTGGCGCGGCGACCGGAGCGCTCGCCTTCACCGCCGACGATGCCGAAAGGCGGGCCCGTGACGGGGAGGCGGTGATCCTCGTGCGCGACGAGACGACGCCCGACGATTTCCACGGGATGGTCGCCGCCGAGGGCATCCTCACCGCCCATGGCGGCAAGACCAGCCACGCGGCGATCGTTGCCGTCGGAATGGGCACGCCCGCGGTCTGCGGGGTCGGGGCCCTGGAGATCGACGAGAAGAAGGGCATCCTGCGGGTGGCCGGGCAGCTGCTGACCCGCGGCGACCAGATCACGATCGACGGCACCGGCGGACAGGTCTTCGTCGGCCACGCCCCGCTGGTGCCACCCGACCCGAACAACCCGTATCTCGTGCGGATCCTCGAATGGTCGGACGAGTTCCGAAAGATCGTCGTCCGTGCCAACGCCGACACCCCCGACGACGCCGAACGGGCCCGCGCGTTCGGGGCCGAGGGAATCGGCCTGTGCCGCACCGAGCATATGTTCGCGGGTGACGATCGGCTGCCGATCGTGCGCGAGATGATCCTCGCCGACGACGAGGCAGATCGGCTCGCGTCGTTGGCAAAGCTGAGGGTCTTCCAGGAGCGCGATTTCGAGGGGATCTTCGCGGCGATGGCGGGCCTGCCGGTGACGATCCGACTGCTCGATCCGCCGCTGCACGAGTTCCTTCCCGACTACACCGAGCTTCGCCTTCGCGTCGAGCGCGCCCGGATCATCGGTGTGCCCGACATCGACGCCGACCTGCAGCTACCCCGCGTCGAGAAACTCAAAGAGGTCAACCCGATGCTCGGGACCCGCGGGTGCCGCCTCGGCATCGAGTGGCCCGACGTCTACCGGATGCAGGTCGCGGCGATCATGACCGCCGCCTGCCGAGTCAAAAAGGCATCAGGCGCGGCACCGATCGTGGAGATCATGATTCCGCTCGTTGGCTTCGAGGAGGAGCTGCGGATCATGCGCGAGCAGGTCGTCGACGTCTGCGAAACCGTCCTGGCAGAACAGGGCGAAAGCATCGACTACCTCGTCGGCACCATGATCGAGCTGCCGCGGGCGGCATTGGTCGCCGACAAGATCGCCGGCCACGCCGACTTCTTTTCGTTCGGCACGAACGACCTCACCCAGACCACGCTCGGTTTCTCGCGTGACGATGCGGAGAACAAGTTCCTCACCCACTACCTGCAGATGAACGTCATCCCCTCGAACCCGTTCGAGACGATCGATGTCGACGGAGTCGGGGCGCTGGTCGCGATGGCCACCGAGCTGTCGCGCGGCGTAAAGCCGGGCATCAAACTGGGGATCTGCGGCGAGCACGGTGGCGATCCCGACTCCGTGCGGTTCTTTGCCCAGACCGGGCTCGACTACGTGTCGTGCTCACCGTTCCGTGTGCAGACCGCGCGCATCGCAGGGGCCCAGGCCGCACTCGAGGCCGGTGGCTCGATGGCGTGATCCGAAAGGATCTCGCCGCTCTCTGCCTTGCGGTCGTCGCGCTGGTCGCGGGGTGTTCGAGCGAGACCCCGCCCCCACCCGGCCCCGCGCCGGAGGGTGGCCGACCTTTCGCCGACTCCAGCTTCTGGAACACGCCGCTCGACGCCGACGCGCCGCTCGACCCGGCGTCCGACGCGATCACCGCTGATCTGCGGCGCCAGGTCGAGGCCTACGGTGCGTGGATGAACACCGACCGCTTCAGCACGCCGGTCTACGTCGTGCCCGACGATGCGCCGACGGTCGCGGTGTCGATGGGAATCCCGGATCCGAAACTCCAGTCACGCGTCGAGGCGGTGCCGATCCCGGAGACCGCGGTTCCGGCACGGGGTACCGATCGGCACCTGGTGATCTGGCAGCCGGGCCGCGACGTCATATGGGAGTTCTGGCAGGCCGCGCGCGCGCCGGGCGGGCCCTGGACGGCCCAGTGGGGCGGCAGGCTCGACCGGGTCTCGGCGAGTGACGGTGTCTTCGCCGCGCCGTACGGGGCGTCCGCGACGGGCCTGGCGATGATCGGAGGCATGGTCCTGCTCGACGAGGCCCGAGCGGGCCGTATCGACCACGCCATCGCGCTTGCCGTTCCCGAGGTGCGCGCCAACGTCATCCGGGAGCCGGCGCAACGCGGCGACGGCACATCCGATTCTTCGGCGTCTGTTCCCGAGGGCGCACGGTTTCGCCTCGACCCGGCGTTGGATCTCGACAGCCTGGACCTGCCGCCCTTCACCCGGATGCTCGCCGACGCCGCTCAGACGTACGGAATCGTGGTGCGCGACGTCTCGGGTGTCGTCAGCTTCTACGGTGAAGATCCTCTGCCGACCGGAAGCGGGGCCTTCGAGAACGCCTTCGGTGGGCTCCCCCCATCCGAGATCGCCGGAGCGTTCCCGTGGGAGCACCTGCAACTCCTCCCGCCGCTGGCCGACGTGAAGCGAGGATGAACGGGCGATCTCAGGCGTGCGGGCGGTATACCTGGGCTTTCGCTCCGTCCGGTTCAAAGCCCAGGCTGCGGTAGACGCGGCCCGCGGCGTTGGTCGCCTCGGTCCTGTGCCCCAGCACCGCAAGGTCGGTTGCCCAACCGGGTGGGAGAGAAGACATCCGCGAAAGGCTAGGCCGGCGCCGTCATCCAAGTAGGCAGAACGCGGGCTGCCCAGGGCCACCGCCGCCAGGACGGGAAATGTCATAACCGGTGTCTGGCACCGGTTATGACATTTCCCCGGTGGCATGACGCACTGCGCCACAGGCTGGAGCGAGGAATAGCCCAGATGCGATCCCCCATCGGCGGCGTGTTTGCGCCTGGGTAAAGCACGAGCGCACGCGCAAAACGGTTGCCGAGCGCGGATTAAAACGTCGGAGCCCGGCCACCTGGCGGACTCTCGGTGTTGACGTGGCCTTGATCTCGATCCCGCGACCCGGCCGGTGGCGCGATCCTCGACGACGAGGTCGATGTCGTCGCCATCTCTGTCGCGGAAGTGCAACAGGTCGACCGCGATTTGGCGCCAGGTCACCTGCTTTCGTAGCTCGTTCACGACGAACATCTCCAGTAGTGCTTTGGCTATGGTCCCGGGGAGGTCGGTGGAAGATCGTGCGCTCCGACCCGCGTAGCCCGCGCCGCCAGCTCGGTATCGACCACATGGACTCCTGATCGCCGCTGGAGGTCGTCTC
Source organism: Thermoleophilia bacterium (assembly GCA_031362405.1). GTDB lineage: Bacteria > Actinomycetota > Thermoleophilia > Miltoncostaeales > Miltoncostaeaceae > JANLSO01. Next base: position 37,152 of record JANLSO010000056.1, read on the forward strand.
CCGTCGAAAGCTGGGCATTTCGCGCGATGCGACGTCGTCGATGTAACGGACGTCCGGGCTCGCCGGCGGGTTGAAACTCGTCGATGTCCCGCGGGGGATGGGAGGTGTCCAATAGGCAAAACGCTCATCAGGGAGTCCTCGAAGCTCGACGGTCGCCGTCCGCTGGACCGGCAGAACGCGGGCTGAGGGGTCCGGGGCAGAGGGTGGCCGCTCAAGTATTTTGGCCCTCGTGCCGAGAGACCTCGCGAGCGACGCACAACCGCAAACATGTGAAAGCGGTGGGAGATGACGCGAACCGACCAGGGTTCGAGCATGCCACTCGGGGATCGCCACGACTTCCAAGATTGGGTGGGCGAGGTGACGTCCGAGATACAGGTCCGCGAGCGCGGACCGAGCGGCACCGGCAGAGACCGCACCCAGGCTGACGGTCCCGAGCGGCATGAGCCGATCCCTCGGCGGTTGTTCTCCTGGCTCACCGGAGTGGCGAGCCGCTGACCTTCCGCTCTTTGATGCGTCCGACGAGATAACCCGCGGTAGCGCACGCGAGCCCCGCGACGATGGCGCCGGAGCGGAGTATCCCGTTTCGATCGCGCCCCGTGAGGCTGTCGCACACGCCGCGGGCGACGCCTCGAGGAAGCACCACCCGGGCGTGAGCCCGCTCCGACTCAAGCCCGTCACCACTTCCGACGAGCCGCGACAATTGCGCTTTTGAGAGGCCCTCGATGTAGCAGCGCGAGACGAAGTACGACCAGGTCGACCGAGCGGCGGGTACCTTGTGAGCCACACGGGCTGTGGGCTCGTAGAGCATCACCCCGCCACGGCGCTGACGCGCGCGAATCGAGAACTCCGTGTCGTCGTTTCCAAATGGCCGTGCACCGACCCGACCCGATTCGGATCGGAAGCCTCCGACCTCCGCGATGACATCTCGTCGGAACGACATGTTCGCGCCGATGAGGTTTCGTACCCCGGCGGTCTGTTCGGGCAGCCCGGTGTAGGTGCAGCCGACCACCCAGTTGAACTCGCCGGGAAAGAAGTTGGGGCGGCCGACCTGCCAAACCGGATCGATCCCACCCCCGGTGCCGACGACCCCGGGGTCGGTGTAGCCGACAACCAGCCGCGCGAGCCAGGTCGGCTCCGCGACGGCATCGTCGTCGAGGAACGCCACGATGTCCGAGCGGCAGTGCCCAGAACCGGTGTTGCGGGCACCGGACAGACCTCGGTCGCCGGCGTTGGGTACCGCCACGACGTGGGGAAGAGCGTCGCGCACGCGGTCGAGAAGGCCCGGATTGTGGTCAACGACCACGACCGTCTCGAGCGGGGCGAGGGTCTGCTCATCGACCGACGCCACCGCCTCGAGGAGATCGTTCCAGCGATCGTCCGTATACGCGCTGATGACCACCGAGATCGTTGATGGCACGCGCGCTCGGCCGACCTCTTCATCGACGGTGTCGAGGTGCGACAGACTCACCCGCCAACACTCGACTCGTTCAGTGCCCGACCGGAGATCGCCGGTGCGGACGCCAGCGGCTGGCGCGCGCGCTCGCGCCACAAGGTGCGCAAGACGCGAAGCCCGTCACGAAACGTATTCAGGTTGCTCTGGCCGTGGATCCGGCAGTCTTCGAAGCTCGGCACCTCGACGACCACCAGGCCCGCCCGAGCGATGCGGACGTTGATCAACGTCTCGACCTCAAAGCCGCTGCAATCGACGTCCATGTGCGGCAGGCAGCCCGCCCAGAAAGCGTTGTAGCCGTAGCAGAGGTCCGAGTACGTCGATCCGTAGACCCGGTTTGCGACCCGGGTCAGCACCCAGTTACCGGCCTTGCGCATCAGCGTTATGTCCGCGCTACCGCCACCGGCCATGAACCGAGAGCCCTTGGCGAAGTCGGCCCCCGCGCGCAGCGCCGCCACGTAGGTCGCAATCTCCTCGGGCCGCTGAGAGCCGTCGGCGTCGATCATGACGATGATGTCGCCTCGGCAGGCCGCAAAGCCCGCCGCCAAGGCGTCGCCCTTGCCGCGGCCCGGTTGACCCAGAATCCGAACCTCCGGATACAGATCACGTGCCACCTCGACAGTTCCGTCGGTCGATGCGCCGTCCACGAGAACGATTTCGTAGATGTCGTCGGGCAGGCGCGCGAAGACGTGCGGGAGGTTCTTCGCCTCGTTCAACGTGGGGATGACAACGCTCACACGTGGCGCAAGCATCGTCTGCTCAGGATGGGGCCAGGGCGATCTCGTGTCGTCCCGTCGTGCGACCATTATTCGTCTCCCTCGGGCACCGGTGATTACTGCCGCAACCGCAAGAATCTGACTCTTCGACCCTTCGCGCCTCGCTATTGCACCCTGAGAGTCTCGGCCGCGCCCCCCCCGTTCGGTCAGGGAGGCATCCCTCACATGTGGACAACCCCCGTTCTTCACGTAAAAAAAACATGAGATCAGCGGCTGCCGCTCGGGGCGGGGGCGCTAAGGTCCCTCTCGCCCGCCAGGGCCGGTGCGGCCAGCGGGTAGCCACGTCCGGCGCCGGCGGTCATGCCCGAGGCGGGCCGGACGCGCGAGCTGTGCCCGGTTAGGCCGGGCCTTCGCGAGGCCGCCGTAACGCGACCGAGGTGTCACCTACATGGCTGGTGGTTCTTCAGCGCGCCCCCGCCGCGACCCCGGTCGGCCCACACGGCTCACGGCGCCCGTGACCGTCCGACAGATCAACGCTGGCGAGCCGGCGGCTGAGATCGCGCTGGGCCACGCTCGCGATGGAAGCCCCTACCGAGGCCTGGCCGCCGTGATCACCCGGGACGGCCGACCTGTCGGGTTTGTCACCCTTCCCGCCTCAGACGGGCGAGTGTCCGCTGAGCGTCTGCGACAGGCGATCGAGGATCTCACGCCGACCACCACGACCCTCCCGCATCGCAGCGTTTCGCGACCGGCCGGCACGGTCGTCGTCACGACCTGCAACTCGCCGACGTCACTCATCCGCACCATCGATTCCATTGTCCCCGGCCTTGCCGTCGACGACCGCGTGTTGGTAGTTGAAAATCGCCCGGACGGTTCCGTGGTGAAGGCTGCGCTTCACGAAGCTTTCGGCGGTGATCCCCGGATCGGGTACATCGAGGAACGGCGTCCCGGGCTCGGCCGTGCCCGCAACGCCGCCCTTGCGGTCTGCCAAACCGAGTTCATCGCGTTTACCGACGACGATGTGATTGTCGACCCGGCCTGGAGCCAGTGTCTGTTCGACACGCTCTGGAGCGATGCTGCGACCGCGGTCGTGACCGGGCTGATCGTTCCGCTTTCGCTGGAGACCCCATCGCAGATCACGCTCGAGGAGTTCGCCGGCTTTGCGAAGGGCTTTGAGCGGCGCCGCTTCGATATGGCCGATCGGCCGAAGGATCCACTGTTTCCGTTCGCTGCCGGGCAGTTCGGTTCGGGGGCGAACATTGCGTGCCGCGTATCCATGCTCCGGGGTATCGGCGGGTACGACGACGCGCTCGGCACCGGCACGCCTGCGCGCGGGGGAGAGGACCTCGACCTGTTTACGAGAGCCCTGCTGGCGGGGCACGCGTTGATCTACGAGCCGGCCGCGTTCGTCTGGCACGAGCACCCCGATACGCCGAGGCGGTTGCGCCGCCAGACCTTCGCGTACGGGGCGGCGCTGTCGGCAACCATCACCAAGCAGCTCGTGGTCGGACAGCATCGACGTGAGCTGCTGCGGCGCGTCCCGGCCGGCCTTCGTTACCTCGCGAGCCCCGATTCGGTGAAGAACGAACGAAAGAGCGCCTCCTATCCACGCCACCTGACGGTTCTCGAATTGGCAGGGATGCTCGTCGGGCCCGTCGGCTACCTGCGCAGCCGGGCCGCGACCCGAAGGGCGAACCGCGCGTGCGCCTGATTCCTCGGGGGACAGACTCCGCGACCCACTTCCTGCGCAGTGCCTACAGCCTCGTCATCAACACGGCCGCCACGGGTCTGCTCGGGGTGGCTTTCTGGATCGCGGCCGCCCGCCTTTTCCCCATCGAGACCGTGGGTCGCGACAGCGTTTTGATCGTCACGATGATGACGCTCTCGACCATCTGCCAGTTCAACATGGTCAACCTGTTCGTGCGCTTTCTTCCCCAGCAGACCCGGCCCGCCCGGCTGATCCTGATCGGATACGGGGTGAGTTGCGGGCTCGCAATCGTTCTCGGCTCGGGCGCGATGCTCCTGATGCCGCGCGTATCCGATGACCTGGCCGGGCTGGGATTCGATTCCGGCCTTGGTTGGCTGTGGGTCGCCAGCCTGGCCCTTTGGGGCATCTTCTGCCTTCAGGACGCCGCGCTGACCGGCTTGCGTCAGGCGCCGTGGATTCCCGTGGAGAACACCGCTTTCGGCCTCGCAAAACTCCTTTGCCTGCCGCTGTTTTTGGCCGTCGGCGCGACGAACGGAATCTTCCTGGCCTGGGTGCTGCCCATGGCGCTCCTGCTGATTCCGGTCAACGCGATCGTGTTCGGGCGGGCCACGTCCCGGCACGTACCCGCCGCGCGAGAGGAGGGGGACCCCGGGCTCCGTAGCCCGGAGTTGCGCAGGTACCTGCTTCTCGACTACACCGCGGCCACGTTCATCCAGGGGCTCTACACCGTGCTCCCCCTCCTTGTGCTGGCGATCCTGGGGAGCGCGAACAACGCATATTTCTGGATTCCGTTCTCCCTGGTCACGGCGATCGACATGATGAGCCTGAGCGTCGCGACATCGATGACCGTCGAGGGCGCCTACGCGCAATCGGAACTCGCTCAGCTGGCGCGGACCGCCGTCCGGCGCTTCGCAGTGTTCGTGCTCGGCGCGGCGGCGGTCCTCATCATCGCGGCACCGCTCGTGCTCGCGCCGTTCGGCGCGGAGTACGTCGCCCGCGGCAGCGGCCCCCTTCGCGTGCTGGCCATCGGCGTGGTGTGCCACGGGGTGATCGAGTTGTTCGTGGGGCTGGCCAGGGTGCGGCGCCACGGTCGCGGTCTGGCGCTCTTGGGGATCGCCCGATGCGTACTCGCCCTGCTCTTGTGCGGCCTGCTCGGCGCGCGGTTCGGCGTGATGGGCGTGGCGGTCGGGTGGTCGACGATGAGCGTCATCGTGGCGCTTGCCGTGCTGCCCTCGGTTGTGCGCGTGCTCTCCGTTGACGGCTCGAAGGATGCGCCACCGGTGCGCCTCGCGACCGCCCGCGCCCGAGCCGCCGCCGGCCGCGTATGGGCGCGCAGTGGGCCGTATGAGCGTGTTGCCCTTGTCTCGAGCGCTCTTGGCCTGATCGCCGCCAGCGGCATCCTCCCCTCGGTTCCTGCATTTCTGCTCCTTCTCGGTTTCGTCATGACCGCCCCGGGTGCCGTCGCATTGGTGCTCGTCTGGCGACTCGGCACGCCACCGGAGTCGACGATCGGTGTTGTCGCCGGCATTGGCCTTGGCGTGCTGGTGGTGCTCGCGCAGTCGATGCTCTGGCTCGGGGCCTGGTACACGCGCGGCTGGTTGGGTCTCCTTGCGCTCGCGTGTTTGGCGATCCTCGCCACCCGGGCACTGTCGCGGCCGCTCTGGCCGGCAGGAGGCACGCTGGATCTTGCGGCCCGCCTCCGTCGCGTGGTCCCTTTCACCTCGCGCACGGACGTCGAGGGCAACCAATGACCACCGCTGCAGTCCTCGCGCGGACCGTCCCGCCGCGCGACTCGCCGGCGGCTCGCGTCGTTGCCCATGCCGCGGTCGTCATCGCCGCGACCGTGCTGTGGCTGGTCGCCCTTTCGCAGACCGAACTCGAGCAGATGCGCGGCCTGGGATTGATCGATGCCCTTCCTCCCACCTACTTCGCGGCAGTCCTCTTGGCGGTTTCGGGCGCGATCGCCGCGTTCATCGGCCGATCGGCGATGCCACGCGCGTTCTTCGTCCACCTCGGAGTGCTGATCGTCTTCCTGCATGGGACCACCGCGGTGCTCTATGACGAACCGCGCTACCCGTGGGTCTACAAGCATCTCGGGGTCATCGACTACATCCAGATGCACGGCGGCGTCGACCGCTCCATCGACATCTACAACAACTGGCCGGGCTTCTTCGCCAGCAATGCTCTGCTGTCGGGAGCGACGGGTATCGAGCCTTCCGTCTACGCGCCGTGGGCACAGGTCTTTTTCAGCGCTCTCACCGTCGCGGCGACGCTTTTCGCCATCCGGCCCCTGGTCGACGACCGCCGCCAGCAGATGCTGGTCGTGCTGCTCGTCGTCCTCGGCGATTGGATCGGTCAGAACTACCTCGCCCCCCAAGCCTTGGCATTTCCGTTGATGCTCGTCGTCCTTGGCTTCTGGCTGCGGCTTGCCCCCGGCGAGGGCGGCAGCAGTCTCGCGCGGGCGACGACGGGGGCCTGGGTTCGCATCAGCGCCCGAACCCGAGCCCCTCGGCGCGTCGATGCGCGGCCGGCCGCGACTGATCACCAACGTATCGGCACCGGGGTGGCGCTCGCGCTGGCCGCCGCCCCGGCGCTGGCGGTGGTCCTCACACACCAGCTTTCGCCCATCGTGCTCATCGTGTCCACCGTGATGCTCGCGCTCGTCACCGGCCGGCGCCTGGGTATCGCGATCGCCGGGCTGGTTGCCGCAGAGGTCGTCTGGATCGCCTTGGCATGGCCCTACCTGAACAACCGCATCTCATTGGTCGAGTTCGGCGGAGTTCCCACCGCTGCCCCGGTCACGACCGCTCCGTCCTTACCCCACGCGGACCTCACCGCCCTGTCTGCGCGTATGGTCGTCGCCGTCATGGGCCTGCTCGTCATCGCCGGGTGCCTGCGCCGGCTGCGCCACGGCAAGGAAGTCGCCGCGCCGCTCGCGCTGATCGCCGCGCCCCTGCTGATCGTGCCGCTCCAGTCCTATGGGGGAGAGGGTGGTCTGCGGGCCTACCTGTTCGCCCTGCCGTGGCTCGCCGTCCTCGCGTCTGACGCCCTCATCGGGATCGACCTGTGGTTGCGCCCTGCCGGCGAGCGCGCGACAACGCGCGCGCGGATCGCCGGAGCCATCGGGCTCGGGGCGGCGGTCAGCGTGGTTTCGGCGCTTACCCTGGTGGCCTACTTCGGCCTCGAGTTGGAGAACTACGTGGGCTCGGAAGACGTGCGCGCCAGCCGCTGGTTCGAGCAGACGGCGCCCGACGGTGCCGTGCTCGCCTTCCTGGCGCCCGGGTTTCCCGAGCGTATCGCCGGGCGCTACGCCGAGCTCGCGGTGAGTGCCTCATCGTTCAGCCCGTCGTTGACCGAGGACCCGTACACGCGGAATCGACTTCTTCGACGATCGACGCGGATGGAGGCCATCCGCGGGTTGATGAACGTCCTGCCGCAACGCGATCGCTACCTCGCGATCGGGCCGAGCCAGACTCGGCCGGTCGAGTTGCACGGCGTCCTGCCACGCGATGTCACTGCAGCGATCCCCCGCGAGCTGCGGGCGGCCCGCGATTTCCTGGTCGTCTACGACCGAGGCGGAACCGTGATCTTCCGCTACATCCCGGGGCGCGCATGATCTCGCGCGAACGTTGCGCCCCTACGTCCATTGTTCGGTATGCGGTGCGAGGGGGTCGACGATGAAGGTGCGAGTGATCCGTCCCGACGAGCTGAGCGCCTCGGATATCGAGAGCTGGCGCGCAATCCAGACACGGGCGGGACTCAATAACCCGTTCTTGTCGCCCGAGTTCGCCCAGGCCGTCGGCCGCCACCGTGCCGACGCGCGCGTCGGTGTGATGGACGACGGCAGCGGGGCGGTGGGCTTCTTCGCTTTCGAGAAACGTCGATGGCGGATCGGCAAGGCGATCGGAGCAGGCGTCAACGACTGCCAGGCCGTGGTGGTCGATCCCGGTCTCGAGTGGAGCGCCGCCGAGCTCGTCACGGCCTGCGACCTCGTCGTATGGGAATACAGCCATCTGATGGCCGAGCAACCGCAGTTCGTGCCCTATCACGCTGCTGTGGTGCCGTCGCCGATCATGGATCTCACCGACGGCTTCGAGGCTTTTTGCAAAGCGGTCAGCGAGAATTCCAAGTCGTGGATTTCAAAGGCCCGCCGCGGCGTCCGCCGCCTCGAGCCGAGGTTCGGGCCGGTGCGGCTCGAGTACGACGATTCCGATCCGGCCGCCCACCGCACGGTGCTCGAGTGGAAATCGAATCAGTACCGCCGCACCGGTCGACCCGACCCGATCACGCGCCCGTGGGTATCGGCGCTCCTGGCCGATCTGTTGGTGGGAGGTACGGATACTTTCCGGTGCCTCTGCACGTCTCTCTACTCGGGCGAACGGCTTGTTGCCGGGCAGATAAACCTCCATTCGCCGCGGGTCGTGGCCGGGTGGATCATTGCGTACGACCCCGAGGTCGCAAGCGCCGGTGCGGGCAACCTCTCCGACCTCATGATGGCCGAGGCCGCCGCTGAGCGCGGCGTCGACTACATCGACCTGGGAAAAGGCGACAACTTCAAGAAGGGATCCCTCGGCACCCGTGAGCTGCGGGTCGCCGAGGGGTGGGTGGAGCGCCGAAGCATGGTCACGGTGGCACGCCGGGTGACGCGAACGCCCGTGCGCGCGACGCATGACTTCATTGTTCGCAATCCCCCCGTGCGGGCCGCGGTGAAGCGCGGCCTTCGTGTGGTGGGAGGTCTTCGACGATGACCCCGCCGATCGGACGATCGATGCGTCTGAAGCACCCCCGATCGGGGGTTGTCGCGCCACACAGACCCCCCCGATACTCGCCTCCCATTCGGCTCAGGGACGACGACGAGCCCTCCGACAACGCAGAGTGATCGTGACGCCCCTTCGAGATACCCATGACGAACCTACGCGGCGCAATCGACCACATCGCGCTGAGGGCTCGCGGTGAGCCCCGCCCTGCCCACGGACAGAGCACGAACAGCGATCCCTGTGGTGGTTTTCCATTCGGTTCGCGACTGCTCAGGAGAACCGATCTGGACCCTGCCACGGGAAACGTTTCGGCGGCACATCCGCGCGATCGCCGAGAGTGGTCGCACCAGCATCAGTTTCGGCGATCTCGCCGATGGCCTCGCCGGTCGCCAGCCCATGGCCCAGCATTCGGTCGTGGTGACCTTCGACGACGGATTTGCCGACAACCTCGATGCCGTGGCCATCTGCGATGAATACCGGCTGCACGTAAGCGCCTTCATCACGACCGACTACCTCGGTCGTGACGCCATGCTCACCCCCGCGCAAGCCCGCGAGCTGGCGGCCCAGGCGAACGTCGAGGTGGGATCCCACACCGTCAGCCATCGTCGTCTCGACGAGCTGACACGCAGCGAGATCAACCGGGAGCTGCGCGACAGTCGAGAGCGCCTCGAGGACATTCTCTCGGGCCCGGTGTCGACGTTGGCGTATCCGTACGGCAACTACGACGAGCGGGTCAAGCGGATCGCGGCGGCGGCCGGGTACCGAGGTGCCGCTGCCGTACGAATGGCGCTTTCGCATCCCGCCGACGACCCCTTTGCGGTCGCCCGCCACCTCATCAGTACCCGTACCACCGACGCCGAGTTGGCCGACATCCTCGCGGGCCGGGGTCGGCTGGCCGCGCGCCACGAGCGACTCGTGACGCGCGGCTACCGCTGGGCACGCCGGGGCCGCGCGATCGCCTGGCAGGGGACCCGGCACGGGCCCATCGCGAAGCGGCTAGCCGGAGGGCCCGATGGTCGTTCCGCCGACCTCGGCGCCCGCGGGGCTCGACCCGAACAGGGAGCGGAAGAGCACTGAGGATTGCGGATACGTGTCGTCGTCGATGCGGTGACGACCGAGTTCGGACTGCTGCTTGTTGAAGTACACCATCCATTCCACGGCGTGAGCGCGGGCGAAATCGGCCATGCCCTGAATGAAGATCGGGTTGTCGCCTCCACCCGCTCGTGCTCGTGGCACCAGGCCGAACTCCGGGATGACCAGGGGTCGGTCGTAGCGAGCGGCAAGGTCGCCGTACCACTCGAGCCCGTGGTCTCCGGTCAGCAGATGGTTCCAACACCTCGTCTGGCGGGCGACGATGTCTGCCGCAACGGCGTGGTCGGGTATCGGATAGGTGTCCGGCAGGAAGCAGATGTCGTAAACGTCGACCCCGATGGCATCGACCACGTCGGCCCCGGGCCAGGCGCGTTCCGCCGGCCAGTTGTCGGGGTCGACGGGTCCCAGTGCGGGGTTCCACACGAAGGTGAAGTGGGCCCCGGGTACGGAGCGCATGGTTGTGACGATCCGACGGTAGTAGGCCTTCCATGCGTCCGGATCTGACCGGGCGCTCCACGGCTGCCAGTCGCCGGAGAATTCCCAGCCGGGTCGTAGGACCGCCCTCGCCTGCCCGCCCGCGACGAGCCGTTCGCCGAGCTCGCGGAAGTAGCCGTCGTAGGCGCCGGATGCGCCTTCCTGAAGCGTCCCGCCCTGCTCGCGGGGAATCATCACCAGCGAGTAGGCGATTCGGGCGCCCACATTGCGCCACGCATCGACAAGCCACCAGGGGTTGGCGATGGCCCTCCAACGCAGCTCTTCGAGGCCGTCCGAGGCAACCACCGGCCGGCGGCCGAGCCACCCGGCGAACCGCTCGAATCCGTCGCGGTCTCCCGGCCCGATGTAGACCCCGATCGGGATGCGAGCGTTGGAGGTTGGCCTGGCGACGGCGGCCGCAGGGGGCAGCGCAGGAGGGTCAGCGACGAGGAGAGCCGCGGCGCCGGCGACGCAGATGATCGCGATCACGGCCCCAACGATGACGCGCGCACGAGGTGGGCGACGTGTCGCCAGCGCCGGCGACCCGCCCAATCCCCGTCGACCGACATCGCGCGTGTCCTGCCCGGGAGGATCGGCAACCCGTGATTCCCGAGCCGCGCGTGGGGGGAGCCTCGCCCTCACGCCCACACTCTGTTCGAAGGAAGGTCTGCCGACATGCGCCCAGGTGCGCGTTGTGGTCGCATCACGCTCCCCCTTGCCGATCGGCCGTCGTACATCTGCGGGGTGCTCCACCAGGACCATTCCTGAGGTCGACAGCAGGGGCGGCGGCGCGGAGTGCCGTCGTCGCGTAGTCGTCGGTGCCAGCGGCCAATGAACGGCGCGATGTCTATCGACGCCCGGCCGGAGCGATCCGCACGTCGTAGTCCCAGTTCTGCCAGCAGCAGAACGGGCGGGGCGGAAGCATCTGAAGGCGGTCCCACGGGAAGGATTCGATAACGCCCTCGCGGTCGGCATCACCGATGAGCGCGGTAAAGCGGTCAACGCCCACCCCGCGGGGATCCTCTCCGTAGAAGGCCACCGCGCCTGCGTGATCACGGACGACGATGCCGTACCGCTGGGCGGCTTTCGCCATCATCCGCGCAAGAGGATGCAGGCCCAGGCCGTCGATGTCGAGAGCGGGGTCGAGCCGAAAACGTGCCCCTTCGAGCGGGGCGCTGGGGTCAGACGATGATCCGTCGGTTCGCGTTGCCGGCAACGTCAGTGTCTCGCGCCTCACCTCGGGCACCGCAAGCGCCAGAACGTGGTCGATACGGCCCTTGCGAAGGTCGCGCGCGGTGACGAGCCCTCCCACCGCCGGCAGGCCCGATGCAGTCGCCCCGTACGGCGCCTCGATGATTCCCGCCGAACGTGAGACCTGGGGGATCTTCGCTCCGTGGCGGGCTTCGGGGCCGTGAGGGCCGTTCTGGAAAACCCAGAACTCCCACATCGTGTCGCTGCTCGGCTGCCAGATCACGATGTGAGCGTCGGTCCCGTCGGCTGGCCTGGCGTTCGGTGGCACGGGCGCCTTGGCCCACCTGTTCGGGCTGTCGGCACGTGGTGATCCACCGTCGCTGTCGCGCACAACGACCTGCGGTACGTTCGGCCCCACGGTGAAGACCGGGATGCTGAACTTCTCGATGTTCATCCACGGACCGCCGTAGGCGTCTTTTTGGCGAATCAACTCCGCAACGACGGCCCCGGACGTCGGGGCGATGGTCTGATTCGTGGCGAGAGGTCGGTTCCAGAAGCTCGTTGGGGAAAACCATTGCGGTTCAACGACAGGTGTCTTCGTCGCGGTTGCGCCGCCTGCCACCGACAACGCGACGAGGAGCGCGAGGCTCAGGCCGGCGGTCAGCCATCGAAAGAGTATGCGCATGGCCCGCAGACTAACCGGGCGGTGGGGCGCACCGGCAAATGACCGTTCGGTACGGTCTCGCATCACCAGTGGCAACCTCAAATACAGCCCCCGACACTCCACTCATCGCCGTCATCACGCCCGTGTTCCGCGGTGCGCGCCATCTCGCGGACTGCCTGGAGGCGGTCCGTCGGCAGGAGCATCAGAACTGGTGCCACATCGTCGTCGACAACGCGAGTGACGACGACACCCGCGCTATCGCCGCGACGGCCGCAGCCGAGGATGCACGGGTACAACTGGTCACCCACGACCTCTACGTCCCGATGCTCGACAACTGGAACCGGGCGCTCCTCGAATGCCCCGCCGACGCGGAGTACGTGATGCAGGTCGGCGCGGATGACCTCATCGCCGACGACTGCTTCACCCGGATGCTCGATGTGGGCCTGCAGTACCCCTCGGCCCAGCTGATCGCGGCGTACCGCAGTGATGGCAGCATCACTTTGCCGGCCGCGTTCGACGAGAGCATCGAGCTCATCGCCGGAGTCGAGGTGGCCAGGGAAGTCTTGCTTGGTGGCACCGACGTGATCGGCTCGCCGAGCAACGTGATGATGCGAGGCGATGCGATCCCGATCGGCACACCGATGTACGACGGTCGCGCGTGGCCACCCGGTATGACCAACGCCCCGGCCCGCTGGGCGGTCGACAAGGAGCCGTTCCTGCGCATGCTCGACGGGGGTTACGTTGCCTTCACCCACGGTGTGCTGACCATGTCACGCCAAGATGACGGCGGCGCAACATCGGTGACCGAAGATCTGCGGACCCACTGCGCCGGTGACTTGGAGCTCCTTCTGCGGTTCGCGGAACGTTTCTTGACCCGGGCGGAGCTTCGCCGGCGCGCCCGGGTTCTCGCGGTCCGCTATTCGGCGATCATTGCCAACCAGGCCCTTCGCCGCGGGCGGCGCCACGATGAGCGCTTCGTGGAGTACCACTCCCGTGCGCTTGCCCACCTGGCTCCGGTGCTGCGCGAGCAGGGCGCGCCGGAGGCGGCGACCGCGTTGCGTGCCGCGCGGCGAATGCTGGTCGCGCGGTCAGCCGCGCCAGGCCAAACGGTGACGTAGACCCGCCGCGACGCGTTGTGCGGCGACGCTGAACGGCGAGGCTTCGCGGTGCCCGTCGACGACGGCCCGCATCGTTGGCACCAGCGCGCGCATCAGCACGTCGTCAAGTCGATGCCGTCGCGTCACGGAGATTCCCGGGACGCGTCCGCTGGCGGCGAGCGCGAGGCGCAGGGCGCGGGGCTGCGTACGTCCGCGCGAAAAGGCCCGCGCGTGCGCAAACGCCGCCGGATGCCGTGCCCTCAGGGCGGCGACGAGATCACCGTGTCGTGATCGGTCAGCGGCGAGCCGCCGGGGCGTTGCGTGTTGGCGGTAGCGCGCATGAGGGCGGCCGATATGGCCTCCCTTCCAGCCCTGCTCGGCGATCGAGAGCCAGAGATCCCAGTCTTCGTACCCGAGGTCGAGGCTCCAACCGCCGGCGATCTCGATCGCCTCCCGACGGTAGAGCGAGCTGTTGGGCATCCGGTTGACGCGGGTCAGCAAGACCGGGTCGAGCGTCGGCCAGGTGGGGAAGACCCCGCAATAGGCACCGAACGCCTCGATGTCGCCCCATGCGGCGCCGAGCGTCGGGTCGCTGTCGAGCCGGTCGGCGAGGTCGCTCAACACGTTCGCACACAGCTCGTCGTCAGCATCCAAGGGGAGCACGTAGGGAGCGGTGGTCATCTCGAGGCCACGGGTGCGCGCGGCGCAGACGCCGGGCTCGCGCACCCGCTCTACGTGCACTCCTGCGCGCTGCAGCGCGTCCAACAGGGCGAGCGTTTCGGGGTCGGTTGATGCCGAGTCGACCACGACCAGCTCGTGCGGCTCCTGGTCGCGCAGCGAGGCGATGGCATCGGGCACGAAGGCGCCGTCGTTGTGGCAGGGGATGATCACCGTGACTCTCATAAGCCTGCCCTTTCCCGAGGTATTGCCTCGGTTGAGGCGCTCAGCCATGGCACGCCGGCGGCGACGACGCCCGCCCACATCATCACCATCAGGTTCGGGAAGGCCTGCGACAGCGGGGCGAACATCGCGACAACCGCCCAGGAGGTTGCGACCGCCACCAGTCCGATGCCCCAGGCGTAGAGCTGGGGGTCGCCACGCGCCAGGATCGGGCCGAGCACCGCCAGCCCGAACGCGGCCGCCCACAAGAAAACGCCGAGCAGCCCGAGTTGGGCGGCGTAGAGGAGGTAGACGTTGTGTACGACGAGACCCTCGCCCTGCTGCGGGTACGTGTCGGCCTGTCGGAAGTAGTCGGGGCTCTCGGCCGCGAACGTCGCCCATCCGAAACCGATCAGTGGCCGTTCGTCAACCATCCCGACCGCGGCGGTGACCATGTTGCGTCGATCCCAGACCGGGCTCTCATCGGCGGCCCGCGACTGGATGTTCGACGACAGCGCGGGCACGGTCGCCAGGGCAACGGCAAGTACGACCACGAGGCATGCGAGGGCGGGAAGCAGGTAACGGCGCAGCCGTCGCGCGGCGAGCATGGCAAGGGCTGCACCCAGAATCGCGGCGATCCACGCCGAGCGCGTCAGCGTCAGCAGGATGCCCAGCGCACACAGCGCCAGCGTCGCCCACGCAATGAGGCGCCATCGGCCGCGCCAACACGTCAAGGCAACCGCGGCCGCCGCCCCGCACATCACCATGGCCAACCCGTTGGCGCTGGCCTCCACGAACGGTCCGCGCGAGCGGCCGAAGTGGATCCCGACGGTCGGGTCGGTGATGTAGCCGGGGAATACGAACGCGGTAAGGCCGACCGATTCGGCGATCGCCGTGAGGCTGAGGTAGAGGCCGACGGCAACCAACGTGCCGATCAAGATCGCCCGCTGACGCACGGTTCGAAACGCGAACGGCGCCACCAGAAATACGAGGAATGGAACGATCCCGAACCGATCGAGCAGGGCGTAGACCGACGCGGTGTCGGTGGTACCGGCCCAGACCGCGGACAGGATGGCGTAGAGCGCTGCGAGTACCAAGAGCACATGGACAAACTGGAGGCGAAGTGGGGCTCGGTGGCCGAGGCCGGGGGCCCGCAACGCGACGGCGATCACTCCGAACAAGAGAATCAGGCGGTCGGGCCCGATGGGAAAGCCGAGCGACGCCCAGTTGCCCGAGAACATCGTGGCGGCGGCCCCGAGACTGAGCGTCCACGCGGGGTCGGCATGCCACGCGATCACCGCCAAGGCGCCCGCCGTGACGAGGCCCAGGAGGAGGGTCAGCGACGGCGCGCGGTCGGCCCTGGTCGATGCGACCGCTGCGAGTGCCCACACCGCGACGACGCCGACGCCCAGACCGACGACGGGCAGGCGCCGGGGAGCCGCCCGCGCGATCACGCTAGTCGCGGCTGCGCGCGGCGTGTCGGGGCACGTACGTGCTGGGGGAGGGGGCGAGGTAGGCGAGTGCCGCGCCGAGAGCGAGGCCGGCGAGTAGCCCGGTGAAAAGGAGCTTTTGGAGTGTGGAGGAGCGATCGTTTGTCGCTCCTCGGGCTGGATCGATGACCCGCACAAAGTTCACGCCGCTGATGCCCTGTGTGCTGGCGCGGTACTGCGCCCGCAGAGTGTCGGCACGCAGTCGCAGAAGAGCGGCGTTGGTACCCAGCCGCGCGAATCTCACGCGCTCGGCTTGGCTGATGCGCTTGCCGTCAGGGCTTGGGCGTCGCTTGGCATCGACGCGTGCCTTACTGAGCCGCTGGTTCGCCAGACCCAGCCGAAACGTCGCCCGCGTGAGGGCGCGCTCGATGCCCCGATCTTCGCGGTCGCGAGCGATACCGGCGTTGTTGTAGGCGATGAACGCCCGCGCCGCGGCGTTCGCCGTTGCCACCGCGTTCTCCTCGCTCGTCCCCGTCGCGAAGATCCGGAAAAGGGGGCTCTCCGGAATCGGTGCCGCGGTGATGCGCCCGGCGACCCGGTCGACCGGGAGCTCGAGCGCTCTCGCGGTACGCGCCACGACCGGTGAGGAACCCACCACTCGGCTATAGCCGACGGCGAGCGATTGCACGCCGGCGGCAAAGCCGGGAAGAGCAAGAAGATCGCCGTCCTGGCGTCCAACGTTCAAGCGCGTCTCCGCGCTGTACGTCGGGGTACGCGTGAGCCCAACGACGACGGCGAGGCCCATGAGCACGACAACGGGCAGGATGACGCGCAGTGGGTTCGCACGGACGGCGTCCATCAACGAGCGCCGGGGCGGGAGCGCGGCGTCGGAGAGATCGTTACGCGGGTCAGTGGGGCTGATCGTCGGCTCCTCAGGTGGTGCGGCATGAGACCGAGTAGAGATTCGGCGTCTCATCGGCACGGAGGCAGTTTGCTTTACCGAAGGGGACGAACTGCCGATGACGCCGTCGATGCAGCAATATGGAAATCTAGCGAACCGATGAAAATCGCCTACATCACGTCGCTCTATCCTTCCCTGTCGCACAGCTTCATCCTTCGCGAGGTGATCGGGCTGCGGCGCCACGGGGTCGACGTGAGCACGGTCAGCATCCGGCGCACCCCATCCGAGCTGCTCCTCTCGGCTGACGAACGTGCCGAGGGCGTGTCCACCCATGTGGTCCTTCCGCCGTCGCAGCGTGGCCTTGTCCGTGCCTTCGCCCGGGCGCTGACCCGCCGCCCCGGTGTGCTTGCGGGAATGGTGCGCGACGCACTCGGCTCGTTCGCCGGGTCGGGTCCGCGTGGTGCCCTATGGCAGCTTTTCTACGTGGCCGAAGCGGTGCTTGTCTGGGACTGGTGCCTGCATAAGGACGTGCGCCACCTGCACGCTCACTTCGCAAACGTCGGCTCCGACGTGGCGATGCTCACCGCGCGGCTCGGCGGCCACGACCGTGGGTGGTCGTGGAGCTTCACGATGCATGGCGCCACCGAGTTCTTCGATGTCGGTGCGCACCGGCTGCCGCAAAAGACCCGCGATGCGCTCTTTGTCTCGTGCATCAGCGACTTCTGTCGCAGCCAGATGATGAAGCTCACGCCCCGTGAGCATTGGTCCGATTTCGAGATCGTCCACTGCGGCGTCGACCCCACGGTCTACGACTACATCCCGCGCACGCGCGAACCCGACGCGCCCCTTGCCATTCTCTGTGTCGGCCGGCTGGTCTCCGACAAGGGCCAGGCGCTCCTCATCGAGGCTGTCCAGCTGTTGGCCGAACGGGGCCTTGCGGCAACGTTGACGTTGGTCGGCGACGGCCCGGATCGCGCCGTCCTCGAGTGTGCGGCCGCCGAACTGGGGGTCGCCGACCGCGTCGTTTTTGCCGGGGCCATCGGGCAGGACGACATCATGCGTTTCTACGCCGACGCCGACGTGTTCTGTCTGCCGAGCTTCGCCGAGGGTGTCCCGGTGGTGCTCATGGAGGCGATGGCAACCGGGCTGCCCGTCGTTGCGACGCTCATCGCGGGTGTCGGCGAGCTTGTCGAACAAGGGGTCTCCGGGTGGCTGGCACGCCCCGGGCGCGCCGAGCTACTGGTCGACGCGCTCATGCTTCTTCGCGACCCTCTCGCTCGCGATCTGATGGGCCGTGAAGGACGAAAGACGGTCGTGAGTCGGTACGACGCCGATGCGCAGGCAGCCATCCTCGCGGGCGTCTTCGCCGCCCGCGTAGGCGAGCAGAGGTGAATCGAGCCGCGACCGGGGCCTTCCTTGCCGCCGCGTCGGTGCCGTTCATCGTGTGGTGGGGCACGTGGGCAGCTGCCGCCGCCTCGGGCCTGGGTTCGGTACGTCGTGCCGAGCATCTGGCTGCTCCCGACGTCGCCGGGCGCCTTGATGTGATCATCCCCGCCCACGACGAGGAGAGGGCGCTTCCGCAGCTGCTCGCGAGCCTCGCCGGGCAGCCGGGTATCGGGACGGTCATCGTCGTCGCCGACCACTGCTCCGACCATACCGCCAACGCCGCGCGGGCCGCGGGCGCAACGGTGATCGAGCGCGATTCGGGAGCACGGGGAAAGCCCGCCGCCCTCCGCGACGCGCTGGCCTGGTACGCCCATCAGCCCGATCACGCCGATGGCGTGGCCTTTGTTGACGCCGACTGCGTCTGCTCGCCGGGCTTCGCCGCATGGATCGTCTCCCGTTTACGTGACTACCCGGTGGTGCAGGTCGCCAACGTGGTCGTCGGGGGCGACGACGATGCCGCCGCGGGCGGGGTCGAGCTCGGCATGTGGCTACGCAACCTGCTGCGCCCCGCCGGGCTGTCGCGCTGGGGGGTTCCGGTGGCTCTGTCGGGCACCGGCTTTGCCGTGCGCAGCGATCGTCTGGAACTGATTCAGCTGGAGGACGATCTCACCGAAGACCTACGTCTGTCGCGAGAGCTGTGGGCCCGCGGTGTGCCGATCGGGTTTGTGCCCGAAGCACGCGTGACCTCCGATGTGCCGCCCGACCGGGCGAGCCTCACCGCGCAACGCGAACGCTGGGAAGGGGAGAGCGGTGCGCAGGCGGGCCTGGCGACGCTCGCCCGCTCGGTGCTGCGCCGTCGCGACTGGCGAGCGGGCGTGGCCCTCGTCGATACCTCGGCGCCGCCGCTGGCCAAGAGCCTCATCGGCTGGATGGGACTCGTCGGTCTTACCGGTGCGGCGGTCGCCGTGCGTGCGGCCCGTCCGAGTGCCCTGCACGCGCCTCTCCTCGCGGGCGGCCTGCTTGCGACCTACTTGGCAGTTGGTGCGACGGCGGCGCACGGGCCCGCCGGGGCGTGGCAGCTGGCCCGCCGAGCGCCCGGGTTCCTCCTGTGGAAAGTGCGTTTCTACGCGGGCCGCGACGAACAGCCCCGCCAATGGCAGCGAACGCCGCGCACCGCGCAGGGGGAAGACGCATGAGGGTGCTTTTGACCGGTCATGAGGGCTACATCGGTGCGGTCGCAGGCGAGGTTCTACGCGAGGCGGGCCATGAGGTCGTCGGGCTCGACCTCGGTTGGTTCCGGGGCTGCGATCTCGGGCCGAATCCGGGTGGTGACGGACCGCGACGCGATGTGCGAGACGTCACGGAGGCCGATCTCGAGGGCATCCAGGGCATCGTGCACCTGGCCGCGGTCAGCAACGACCCGATCGGCCAATTGAACCCCGATGTCACCTACGCCATCAACCACCGGGCATCGGTCCGCCTGGCCGAGTTGGCCAAGAAGGCCGGCGTCGAACGGTTCGTGTTCTTCTCCTCGTGCAGCCTCTACGGCTCGGCGGGAGACAACATCCTGGACGAGACCGCCGGATTCGCACCCCTCACCGCCTACGGAGAGAGCAAGGTCTTTGCCGAGCGCGACATCGCCCCGCTGGCCGACGACGACTTCACACCGACGTTTCTGCGCAACGCGACCGTGTTCGGGGCCTCGCCTCGGCTGCGGGGCGACGTGGTCGTCAACAACCTGACCGGTGTGGCGCACACCACCGGAAACATCCACATGCGCAGCGACGGAACCCCGTGGCGACCGCTCGTGCACGTGCGCGACGTGTGCCGCGTGGCCGCGGCCGTCCTCGAAGCGCCCCGCGAGCGGGTGCATAACGAGGCCATCAACGTGGGGCGGACCGATCAGAACCTGCGGATCTTCGAGGTCGCGGAGATCGTCAAGGCGGCGATTCCCGGTACCGAGATCACCTTCGCCGATGACGCCGGGCCCGACCTTCGCTGCTACCGGGTCGATTGCTCCAAACTCGTCGACCTGCTTCCCGAGGCCGCCCCGCAGATGACCGTCTCGGATGGAGTCGCCGAGCTTCTGGCCTGGTTCAACCGGTACGGCCTGGCAGACGGCGCCATCGACGGCTCGCAGTTCACCCGGCTTCGCCGCATCGACGAACTTGCCGCGGCCGGGTCGATCGACAGCGATCTGCGCTGGATCGGATGATCCCTCAGGCGGCGACGGGCGCAGGCGCGCGGATGATGACGCTGATGGCGCGGGTCTTCGACGAGCCGCGTTCGCTCACCGGAGACGGTGTGCGGCGCACCCTGGCGGCGATCGCCGAGCGTGTTCCCGTCAGGGTAACCGAGGTTCCCTCCGGGACGCCGCTCTTCGACTGGACGGCGCCCGACGAGTGGACGGTCCGTGCGGCGCGGATCACCGGGCCCGACGGGGCGACGGTCGTCGACGGCGCCGACTCACCGCTTCACCTGCTCGGGTACAGCACGGCCGTCGACGCGCGGATGAGCCGTACGGAGCTACTGCCGCACCTGCATTCGCTACCCGCCCGGCCCGATGCGGTCCCCTTTCGGACCAGCTACTGGGAGCGTGCCTGGGGTTTCTGCCTGGCGCAGCGGGTTGTCGACGCTCTGCCCGAAGGCGACTTCGCGGTTCTTATCGATGCCGACCTCGCACCCGGATCGATGACCTACGGCGAGATTGTGATCCCCGGCACGAGCCCTGAAACCGTTCTCGTCAGCACGCCAATCTGCCATCCCGGTCTGGCAAACGACAACCTTTCGGGAGTCGCCCTGCTCGCCGAGCTCGGGACGGTGCTCGCGGCGAGCGGTCCCCACCGGCTGTCGTACCGGCTGCTGCTGTCACCGGGAACCGTCGGTCCGCTGGCCTGGCTCGCCGCCAACGGCGATCTCCTTCCGCACGTCGTCGCAGGCTTTGGCGTGATGTGCGTCGGCGACGCCGGACCCATCACCTACAAGCGCAGCCGCCGCGGCGACACGCTCACCGACGGGGCCGCGGCCCTCGCGCTGCGTGATCTCGGGGTCGCGCACGACCTGCGTGACTTCTCGCCGTGGGGCGGAGATGAACGGCAGTTCTGCTCGCTCGGCGTCGACCTCCCCATTGGTGCACTGTCACGCACCCCACCCGGGGAGTACCCCGAAAACCACACGTCCGACGATGATCTGAACTTCGTGAGTGCCGACCACCTCGAGGCGAGCCTGCAGGCGACGTTGTCCATCCTCCGCGTCATCGACGGCGACGAATGCCTGCGAAACACCTCGCCGATGGGCGAACCGCAGCTGGGTCGGCGGGGCCTGACACGGCGTCAGGGAGGGCAGAAGGGCGATGCGCACGAGGCCGCCATGCTCTGGGCCTTGAGCATGGGCGACGGCCAGACCCCGCTGAGCAAGGTCGCCGTACGCTCGGGAATCGCGTTCGACGTGGTGCGGGTGGCGGCCGACGATCTGCTCGGCGCGGGGCTTCTCAGTGCTGTCTGACGTCCCAGCCGTACGGAACAGAATCTCCGAAGGGGTCGTGCCGTGTGGTCCGGTTCGCATCGTGGACGTGCGTGGCGCAGTTGGCGACGAGCGCGAACGGAGACGACAGCCCTTTCATCCCGTTGCGCAGGCCGGGTGGGATCACCACCAGGCTGTGGTTGTCGGGACCCAGCAGAATCTCCACCAGGCTCCCCTGCGTGGGCGAATCGGGCCGCGGATCGAAGACAACGATCTTCACCCGGCCGTGCACGCAGGCGTAGTTGAGGGTCATGTCGGCGTGCTCGTGCCACCCCTTCACCACGCCGTCGTAGATCGTCGTGAAGTAGATCTCGCCGAACTCGCGAAAGTGCGGGTCGTCGCTGCGCAGCATGTGGAGGATCGTGCCGCGCTCATCCGGGATACGCCGAAGCGGCACGACGAGCAAGTCGTGGATCGGGTTGCCGATGAGAACAGTGGCTCCGTCGGGCAGGTCGGTCATCGGCTCTCTGGTGGGGCTCGGTTGGTCGCGGGGATCGCGGCGGGCCGGACGCTACCGATTCGAGAGGCCTGACACCGTGAGTGCTCCCACGCCACCCGCGAACCACCCGCCGTGCCGGTTCTGCGCCGCGCCGCTGACGCGCAGCGTCGTCGACCTCGGCATGTCGCCCCTGTGCGAGACGTTCCTCACGGCCGACGAGCTGAACCACGTCGAGCGGTTCTACCCCCTGCACGTGCGCGTCTGCGACGAGTGCCACCTCGTGCAGCTCGAGCAGTACGTCTCGCCGGACGAGATCTTCAGCGAATACGCGTATTTCTCGTCGTACTCCGATTCGTGGGTTGCGCACGCCAAGGCTCATGCCGAGCGGATGATCGGCATCCTGGACCTCGATGAGACCAGCTCGGTCGTTGAGGTGGCCAGCAACGACGGCTACCTGCTCCAGCACTTCGTGGCGCGGGGAATTCCGGTGGTCGGGGTCGAGCCGGCCGCGAACGTCGCGGCGGTCGCGGCCGAGAAGGGGATTCCCACCCGGGTGGCGTTCTTCGGTCGTGACGAGGCCACCGCGATGGTCGCCGACGGTATCCGCGCGGATCTTTTGTGCGCCAACAACGTTCTGGCACACGTCCCCGACATCAACGACTTCGTCGCCGGTATCGCGATCGTGCTCGGCCCCGATGGTGTTGCGACGCTCGAGTTCCCGCATCTGGCCCGGCTGATCGCCGAAACCCAATACGACACGATCTACCACGAGCACTTCTCGTATCTGTCGCTGATGGCCGCCCACCGGATCATGAACGCCCATGGCCTTCAGATCTTCGACGTCGAGCAGCTGCCGTCGCACGGCGGATCGCTGCGAGTTCACGTGGGCCACGCCGGCCGCTTCCCTGAAACCGATCGCGTCCGGGCGCTGACGCGTCTCGAACAGGTTCACGGGTTCGATACGCCGCGGCCCTACGAGGCCTTCGGCGCGGCGGTCGAGGCCAGCAAGCGCGCCCTTCTGACGATGCTGATCGCCGCCCGGGAGAATGGAGAACAGGTCGCCGCGTACGGTGCGCCCGGAAAGGGCAACACGCTGCTCAACTACTGCGGCATCCGGTCAGAGCTGATCTCCTACGCCGTCGACCGCAACCCGTACAAGCATGGGCGCTACACACCGGGTACCCACATCCCGATCTTCGCGCCTGAGCATCTCGCCGAAACGAAGCCCGACCTCATCGTGATACTGCCCTGGAACCTGCGCAAAGAGATCGCCGCTCAGCTCGCCTACACCGCCGAGTGGGGCGCGCGTCTGGTCGTGCCGATCCCCCGCGCGACCGTCCTCTAGATGAAGGTCGTGCTTTTCTGCGGAGGCAAGGGCCTGCGCATGCAAGAGGCGTCGCGGCGGATCCCCAAACCGATGGTCCGCATCGGCGACCGCCCGGTGCTCTGGCACGTCATGAAGTACTACGCACATTTTGGCCACACCGAGTTCATCCTCTGCCTGGGCCACAAGTCAGAGGTCATCAAGGAGTACTTCCTCACCTACGACGAGGCATTCAGCAACGACTTCGTACTGAGCCACGGTGGCCGCCAGGTGAACCTGCTGGGCGAGGACATCGCCGACTGGAAGATCTCGTTCGTCCACACCGGCTACTCGGCCTCGGTGGGGGAACGCCTTGCACGGGTGCGCGAGCACATCGGCGACGACCCATACTTTCTGGCCAACTACGGCGACGTCCTTACTGACGCGCCGCTTCCCGAGGTCATCGACGACGTCGTCAGCCGCGGGGTGGTGGCAGGCTTCTTGTCGGTTGCTCCGAGCTACAGCTTTCATAGCGTTCAGACCGACGCGACCGGGGTTGTCGAGGGGGTCCACGATGTTCGCGAGGCCGGTATCCGCATCAACGGGGGCCACTTCGTTCTGCGCAACGACCTCTTCGACTACATGCGCCCGGGTGACGAACTCGTGACCGATACGTTCACCCGCCTGATCGCCGAGCGCCAGGTCGTCGCCTGGCATCACGACGGTTTCTGGGCGCCGATGGACACGCTCAAAGAACAGCAGGAACTCGAAGCCATGGTCGAGGCCGGGGGCGGCCCGTGGAGGCTCTGGGAGCCGTCGGCGTGATCGATCTTCGCCTCGGCCAGCTGGGGGAGGTGCTCGCTATCGGCGCGCACTCCGACGACATCGAGATCGGCTGCGGCGGAACGCTTCTGGCGATCGCCGCGGCGAACCCGCAGGCGCGCTTTACCTGGGTGGTGCTGACCGGCGACGAGGGTCGCCAATGCGAGGCGCGCGCGAGCGCGGAGGCCTTCTTCGGCGATGGCCGCGCGCCACGGCTCGTGCTCGGACGTCTGCGCGACGGGCACCTGCCCCACGAACCCGCCGCCAAAGCCCTGTTCGAGCAGGCGAAGGTCGACGCCTCACCCGATGTCGTGTTCACCCACCAGCGCGACGATCTCCACCAGGATCACCGCGTCGCCGCCGAGTTGGCGCTGCAGACGTTCCGCGACCACCTCGTGCTCGGGTACGAAGTGCCCAAGTACGACGGCGACCTCGGCGCACCGAACCTGCTCGTGCCGCTGACCTCCGCGCAGGTCGACCGTAAGGTGGGCCACCTGATGGACCACTTCGCCTCCCAGCGCGCCAAACGGTGGTTCACCGACGACCTCTTTCGCGCCCTGATGCGGCTCCGCGGCATGGAGGCCAACGCGCCAGACGGGCATGCGGAGGGCTTCTACGCGCACAAGGTCATCGTTCAGCCCGGGTCGCCCCCTGTCTGAACGAGAGTCGTTTCGGCAGTCGCTCAGCCACGGCCTGGGGAGCTTCGCGTCGGTTGCCCTGCTGGGCCTGGTGACGAGCGTGGTCATCGCCCGCATCTACGGCGTCGAGGTGATCGGCCAATTCGCGATTGCAACCGCCCCGGTCGCTGCGGTGACGTACCTCTCGACCGCGCAAGAGCAGGCCGCACTGATCCGCGAGCTCACCACGCTCTCGTCCCGTGCGCCGCGCGTCACGGGTCTGTTTGCGGCCGTATTCGCGTTCTCGTGCACCCTCTCAGCGGTGGTCGGCGCGATCGTGCTCGGCGTGGTCGCATGGCTGTTCAACGGCCCGATCGACCGCCCCGAGCTGGTGTGGCCCGCCGTCGCCCAGATGGCCGGCTACGTCTTCGTCACCAACACCTGCTGGAACTGCGATTCAGTGCTGGCGGCGTTTCGCCAGGGGCGGGCGCTGTTTTGGATCCGGTTGGTGCAGGCCCTGACCTTCTTTGCCATCGCCGTGGTCGCGGGAATCGTGTCGAACACTGTCTGGGGCCTGGTGCTCGCGACGGTTGGCTCGTGGACCGTCGGCCTCGCATTCCGCACACGGGCGCTGCGCCGGATCATGCGCTTCCGCGTTCCCCGTGAGGAGATCCGTGCCGGCTTTCGGACGTTGCCGGGGTTGATCCGCTTCGGCATCCGCGCCGCTCCGGGAACCCTGGTCGGGGGCGTTTCGGCCGAGTCGGGAACGTGGATTCTCGGCGTCACGAGCCCGATCGCATCGGTGGGAGCCTGGGATCGAGCCCGCCAGTTGGCCGGTCGCCTGCGCGAGGGAACGATCCGTATGAACGAGATGCTCCTGCCGACCCTCGTCGAGCGACGCGACGCCGACCGCGATGGGCACGATCGCGCGCTGGTCGACTCCGCCCGCTACGCCGCCGCGGGATTGCTCCTGTTCGCGGCGGTCGGTGGGGGCGCCGCCCGTGGGGTGATGGGCGTGTTCGGCCCGCGCTTTGATGAAGGGGCCACCGCACTTGCCCTGTTACTGGTCGTGGAGGCGTTGGTCGCGGTGGCGGCGGTGTTCGTCAGCACCCTCTACGCAGCCGATAAGCCCCTGGTGACGACGGCCGCGAACGTGGCGGCAATGGCGGTGACCGTCGGTGCGGGCATCCCGTTGGCTCTACGGCTCGGGGTCACCGGACCGGCCCTGGCCGCGTTGGCGGGCCAGTTCGTTCTCATTGGCGTGATGCTTCCGTACGTGGCACGCGAGTTGGTGGCGCCCTTACGGGTGGTCTGGCCCGTGCGATGCCTCGTTTCGATCCTCGCGGCGTACGGCGCAGGCTTCGCCGGCGCCCGCATCGTCGATGACTGGCTCCGTGGCCCGGCGGGAGCCCTCGCCGCCCTGGGCGTTGGCGCGATCGCCTACCTCGTGGCGCTCGTCGCGACCGGCGGTCTGCTGGCCCGCGACCGCCAGCGCATCTCCGCCGGCATCGACCTCATCCGCGGGCGCCCCGCCTCCAGCTAGGCAATCGCTCTACGGCGCCAGCCGATTGAGGTGCGAGGGGCTACAACTGATGGGCAGGGAGGTCTCTCGAGGGCAGCGCCGGGGATGGCATCGTCGTAGATCAACTCCTTCTTCCGGTGGAAGTTGCCGTGCTGTTGCGAATTTCACGTCCACGTTTCGATGAAAAACGCCAGACACTCGGATCCGACGACCAAGGTGGTGCCCCATCAGCGGCATGATTGTCCCAACAGTGCATGAAAATGGCGTTCCCGTCACTGCGACCGCCTACGCGCAGATCGACCACCGGCCGGGCCGCGTCGAGCTGATGGGCATGCTGGTCGATCCGGTTTCCGAGAGTGAAGCGGTCGATTTCGTTCTGACCTCCCTGGAGAACGGCGACGGCGGAACGATCGTCACGCCGAACCTTGACCACCTGCGCCAGTTCGTCGCCGATCCTGAGGTCCGTCGGGTCTACGACACCGCAGAGCTCGTGGTCGCCGATGGGATGCCGGTCGTGTGGGCGTGTCGTCTGCAGGGCACGCCGCTGCCCGAACGGGTGGCCGGCTCTGACCTCATCCTGACCCTGTCGGAGGGTGCGGCCCAGGGGGGACATACCGTGTTCCTGCTCGGAGGAAACCCAGGCGTCGCCGAGCATGCCGCGGATGAGCTGCGCCAAAACTCGCCAGGGTTGCGGATTGCGGGGACGGATTGCCCGCCGATGGGATTCGAAAGTGACCCGGTCGAATTGGAGCGGGTTCGGTCCGTGTTGGCCGCGGCCACACCCGACATCGTCTTCATCGGCGTCAGCTTCCCCCGGTCGGCCCACATTGCCGAGATGCTGCGCCGCGATTTTCCCCGCACCTGGTTCGTCGGGGTCGGCATCTCGCTGAGCTTCGTCGCCGGTGAGATCAGCCGCGCACCGAAGATGCTGCAGACCTTGGGGCTCGAGTGGACGCATCGGCTGGTCCAAGAACCTGCCCGCCTGTTCGAGCGATACATCATGCGCGACCTTCCTTTTGCCGGCCGAGTGGTCGCTCACTCGGTGCGCCAGCGCCTTCGCGGTGGGGCGCTCGCACCCCTGACCACGCGCCGTCCACGGGTGCCGACCACGCCGCAGTAAGAACGGCGCCCAGCGCGGCCGGGTGGTGGCCCGCGGCCTGCCAGCCGTCGATAAAGTGCGGCGATGACTGACGCTTCCTCACCCGCGCCGCTGGCCGATCGTCTGGTGCAATCGCTCGCCGAGAACCGTGCCCGGCTCGAGCAGTTGATGACCCAGGAGAGTTCCCGGGCCATCCACGAGGAGTTCCTGCTCGCCGAGTCGGGCACGCTGCCCGATCGCGAGACCCGGCTTCAGCGTGCGCGCTCGACGAGTGCCCGGGCATGGCTGCGCCATCTGGCGGCATCGGTCGCCGAGGAATGGCAGGCGGCGCCCGCGGGCCTTCACGAGCCGCTCGAGCAGCACATCATGCGGGGCATCGAGCGCTTCGAGGCGCTCAGCCTCGAGGAGGAGGCCGCCCTCGAGCGCGAGGGGTTGTCGGGCGACCCGCAGGCCAACACTCGGCGCGTGACCCTCGGCGCCTACATGCGACTGTTCGCCGAAGGCGTCGGCGAGCATGGTTCGCCCGATGGGGAGAGTGGCCCGGAGTTCGGCAAGCGCGTCACGCTCGTGATGCGTCGTGAAGCGTCGCGACGCCGACAGGTCGAAAAGGAAGCATTCGAGGCCTGGAGCGGCAGCGACATGAAGGGCATCGAAGACACCAAGGTGACCGCTGCTCCGCCCGAGACCAAGAACATCCGGGTTGTCGAGGCCGCCGCATGCTGGTCGTACGTACGGATCCTCGCCGACTCCTTGGGCGAGGTTCTCGACGCCATCCCGCCGGCACCGGCCCCGGGCTGACCACCCCCGCCGTGTTGACGCGCTTCGTCGACGAGCACCCCTTCGGCCTTGGCTGGATCTCTCCCCAGCCGGCCTTCATGCAGCGCTGCTCGCACGCACTCGTTGACGACGGCGGCGCGGTGTGGTGGATCGACCCCGTCGACGAGCCCCTCGGCGTCGAGCGCGCCCTGCGCCTCGGCCCCCCGGCCGGAGTGATCCAGCTCCTCGATCGTCACAACCGCGACTGCGCGGCCCTCGCGAAACGGTTCGGTGTACCGCACCACCGGCTGCCGAAAACCGGGCCGACGGGAAGCCCGTTCGAGGTAAGGCGCGTCGTCAACATCCCCGGCTGGCGCGAGATCGCTCTCTGGTGGCCCGAACGCGAAGTTCTGGTGGTCGCCGACTGCCTGGGAACAGCCTCGTACTTCTTGGCTGCCCGAGACGCCATCGGCCCGCACCCGATGCTGCGGATGTTCCCGCCCAAAGCCCTTGGCCGCCTCGGCGCCCGACAGGTTCTCTGCGGCCACGGCCCCGGCCTTCACGGCGACGACGTTGCGGACCGGCTTACCTCGGCCCTGAGACGCTCCCGCCGGCGCATCCCCGCCTGGCTCGTCGGCCTGCTGCGCGGCCGCGGAAAGTAGACATGCGAGCCACGAGGCCCCACCACCTGACACTTTGTGCTGCAAGATCACAATGTCAACATCTGGTGCCCGGCATCAGATGTTGACATTGACGGCTCCGCATGGGGACGAGTCGGCTTAGAGGTCCTCGCCGTCGGGTCCGAGCGCGCGGGACCGGCGGCGGCCGATAACGAATGCGCACCCCATGATGAGCAGGACGCCGATGATCGCGCCCCAGGGGAGTTCGTCGGTGGTCCCGGTGATCAACGCGATGGCGAAGACCCCGATGATCATCACTGAGCCCAGGATGAGGACGCCGCGGAGCATGTTCGGAGCGCGGCCGTCGTCGTCGGGCGTCGAATCGTCGCCCGTCGGCGTCTGGTCAGGTTCACGAAGCGGAGGAGGTCTGCGGCGCGGCGGGGGTTTCGTCACCCCGCGAGCCTAGCGGCGGGTACTCTGCGGCAGTGAGCACAACCGCATCCCCGGGGCAGCCCGCGCAGGCGCTGCGCGATTTGGTGGTGGGGTCGGTGCGGCCGGACTGGAAGCCCAGCATTTTCGGTGCGCTGTGGGGAGTCATCGTCGGCAGCCTTGCATCGGGCTTCTTTATGGGCGCGGTCGTCGTACTGGTGCACGGGGTGAGCGGGAAGCCGGTCCCCGACGCGATCTTCACGGCATTGGAACCGCTGGGCTACTTCACCGTCGTTCCGATGGTGACGGCGATCGGGATCGACGTGATCTGTCGGCGCGAAGCATTCTGGCTGTCGACGGGCCGTCGGCCCGCGGTGGAGTTGACCGTTATCACCTCGCTCATCGCACCGAGCTCGGCTGTCTGGATTCAGTGGTTCGACGCAGGCACCATCTTCGGGGTTCTTGCGGCAAGCACGGTGATCTTGAGGCTTGGCACGGTGCCCGTTTCGGCGGCCCCAAAGTGGTTTCTCCTGCGCTCGCGCACAGAGAGAGCGGGGGTGGTGCTCGCCGCGCTGACGATCGCCGCCGGGGGCGTGGTTGCGTACGAAATCGCGCGCCCGGCAATCGGTACGACGGTCCTTCCCACGGGCAGGCCGATTGCCATCACCTCGAACGACGGACGTTCTGTCTACGGATTCGACATCGATAACAGGCTTCTCAGCAGGGTGACCGTTCTCGACGTCGATGGGTTCGATCGAGAGTTCATGCATCTCGAGCGTGGCAATGCTCGGGCGCCTTTCGCCATCGGCGGCCGCGCGAGCACGTCGGTGCTGCTCGTTGTCGACCCCTCGGAATGCCAAACGACGAGCCTTTCCGGGGTGAGTGTTCGGTACCGGGTCCTCTCTATCGAACGAACGACCCGCATAACGCTCCCGCAGACAATCAGCTTTCGCTGCTCGCCAGCGGGCCGTTAGCGCGCCGCGCCCTCACGCGACGCGCGTGAGGGCGATCGCCTGATCTTTGGCAACTCGAGCGAGAGCGTTTCGCTGCTCTGGCTCGGTGATTCCCGTGACGAGGGCGCGGCTGCGAAGCAAACCGTTCATCGCGGCCACGAACCTGGCTGACTCGCCGCGTGGCTCACTCTCACCGCCCGACGCCTCAGCCGTGGGCGCCGAAGGTCGGTCGGATTCGCGTGAAACCACTCAGCCACCTCTATCCAGCTCCAGAGGCGCGTTCGCTTATCGACGATTGCCACCGGCCCGGGGAACCCGCCCCGCCCGCGGCGCCCTTCGACAAGCAGTCGCACCGATTCGTTCGTGCGCCCGGTCCGCTCTGCGATCGACGCGATCTCACAAGATCGTCTGGCTCGATCCTCACAACGGTGAGGCCGGTGATGGCGTTCTCGAGGTCGCTCATCGCCGAGATGACTGCCTTCACGAGACTGGAGGCCTCGCGGTCGAACTCCGCGAAGAGCATTGCCCCTCGCGTTCCGAACACTGCGTCATCGCAACCGGCTTCGAACAGCTGGTCTTCGACTCCCGGCGCGCAGAGATCGACGCCGGAAAAAAGCAGTGTGAACGTGTGGGTGCGCGTCATCTCTCTTGCTTCTTCACGTAGGTGGGTACATCTGGCCACCGCGCGAGGAACCTGGTTCGCGTGGTTACCGGAGTTCTCGGTGTAGACCAGATCGAGGCGGTACACGGTTCGTCGTGGTCTGGGCACTTCATCCGACCCCACGCATGGCCGGGTGACCGGGGTTCGACGATCCAACCCGCCGCCTCAGCTTCACGAAGGGCGGCGTCAGCCTCGTTCGTTGGATGGCGTGATCTCCGGTGGCCGGTGTGTTGGGGGTTTGCAACTACGCCGAAAGGATTGTGATTGTTGGAGGTTGACAACGTCAGCTCGATCGCAACCGAACCTCACCGGTGAGAACCCTTTTCGCGGCCGCGAGGCCACTCTCATAGACGGCCACCATTCCCGGGGCACACAACGCGTCTCCGCACAGCAGGATTCGTGAACCGCCCGGGTTGAGATCGTCCATCGTGCCGCGCACCGACGGCACACAGAAGCGCCAGCGCTTGACCTGAGACCACGCCACGTCGAGCGGTTGACCGAGAGCCGTGCCGATGGCCGGAATAGCCTCGGAGAGAACATCGTCGTCGGACGCCGCATCCAGCAGAGCGGTGCTGCGTGCCGGGGTCATCCGAGCCACGAGTGGCACGACGCCGCCGATCGCCTCGCGGCCCTTGTGGGTCTCGACGCAGAGCACCGCGAGCGGTCCGTCGGCAGGACGTGACACGAGGAAGGAAGGAACCGTGGCGAGGCGGGCGCCGATGATGGCCATCACTGCAGGGCGGTAGCCGAGTTGACGCAGCGCGGCGACGCGGTCGAGATCGCCGGGTGAGCGTTCCAGAAGATCGGCGGCCTGAGGAGCGGGAGCGCTGACGATCACCCAATCGGCGATTCCGTGAGCGTTGCCCTGTTCATCTCCCAACTCGAAACCGTCTCCGGCCTCGCGCAGGGTGGTGATCCGCACTCCGCGCACCACCTCGATGCCCTCAGCCATCTGCTTTGCGAGCTGGGTGATCCCCTCTGGCCAGCTCAGCAGGTGATCTCCCAACGGCGCATCCGCATCGGGAGGGCCGTCAATGGCGCCGTTTGTTGTCCGGGCACGCAAGCGAAGCGCGAGGGCGTGAAGGGCAGAGCCGGCGGGCGCGTCGAGCGCGGGGGCGCCGTGATCGATCACGGCGCCTTCGGCCCTCCGGGTCGCAAGGCGGCCACCCAGGCCACGACTCTTCTCCAACACCGTCACGTCGCACCCGGCGTCGGCCAGGTGACGGGCGGCGGTGAGTCCCGACAGCCCCGCGCCGATAACCGCGACGCGCACTGCGGTGGTCAGGTTGCGGTGGACGCGCTGACGGCGGCGGTGCGCAGTGCGCAGCGGCCGGTGCCGGCGCAGACGTCGCACTCTTCGGCCTCACCCGCGACGTGCGACAGGCAGTGGGCGACCCGGGAGGAGATCACCTCGGCCAACATGGGGTGCAGGCCCATCGGCGCGGTCACCAGGTACGGGATCTCGGGGTGTTTCTCGGCAGCCTCGGCGGCCAGGGCGGGAATGTCCTGGTTCCAGTGCTTTCCCGGCGACAGGAAGTACGGGCTGATCACGACGGTGCGCGCCCCGCGCGCGACGCAGCGATCAAAGGCCGTCGCGATGCTCGGCTCCGCGATCTCCATGTGCGCGGGCTCGACGATGTCATAGACAACCGCCCCGGCGATCATCTGGGCCATGGTCTCGAGCATGACGTTCGATTCGTGGCGCCGCGACCCGTGGTCAACGACGATTAGGCCGATGTCGCTCGGCGTGCGGTGAGTATCCATACCCCGGGATTCTACGCGTCCAGTGGCCCGAACCGAGAGAGATCGGAGTCACGGAAAGCGGTGGGGGGAGGTGTACGATCGCGCCCTGTTCTCGGGGCTGAAGGAGCCGGCATCTCTCACGACGACGCGTACCACCTCGGCAGTCTTGGTGATCTCATCGAGCGGCTCATCGACGGGTGGCAGATCGAGCACCTGCACTTCGCCGATGCATCGGAACTCCCCGGCGCAAACGGCGGCGCCGCGGCGTTCGTCGCGTTGACCCAAAGCGATCAGCACGAGGGGCTCTACCTCGTCGATGACGGGCGCAGTCTGTCGCACCGGACACTGCTGTCGATGTTCCGCGACCACCCGCACATCTGGAAGCACAAGACCGGCGCGGGCATCAGCGATCTCGTCAGCCGGCCGGTGCCTGAGACCGCGCCGCAGCTCGCCGAGCAGTGGGGGACCGTCGTCGAACCGTTTCCCGAGGCGCTGGTCTTCGCACCAACGACGCTCAAGGGGGTCGTTGCCGTCAACCAGACCCAGTCGCTCGACGGCACGACGATCACGATCACGAGCCTCGAGCGGTACGACGACGGTGCCCGGGCGCACTACCTGTGCCACGCCGCCGAGGCGCGCTCGCGCGAGCTCATGCGTGCCCTCGACGTGATCGCCGTCGACGGCGCCGGGCGCATGTACCGCGTCGCCACCGTGGGATCGGTGCAACACGGGGCGCGCATCGAGGGTGTGCTGGCGATCGCCCCGGCGATTCCGGCGGATGTTCCCCTGATCACGATCACGGTGGGCACCATGGGCGGCGATGGCGCCGGAACGGGCCTGCCGGGCCCATGGGTGTTCCCGGTGCCGCTCACGCACAATCCATGACGGTCGAGGTGTTCGCGGTCGAGCCGCCGCTCGGGCCGCGTGCGGCCCTGGCCGAAAGCGCGGTGCGCGAGGTCGCGGAAAAGCCGTGCCCGTACCGGACGGCCTTCCAGCGTGACCGCGACCGCATCCTTCACAGCAAGGCGTTTCGTCGGCTCAAGCACAAGACCCAGGTCTTCGTCGCGCCCGAGGGCGACCACTACCGTACGCGTTTGACGCATACGCTGGAGGTCTCGGCGGTCGCACGCACGGTCGCTCGCGCACTGTCGCTCAACGAAGACCTTGTCGAGGCGATCGCCATGGGCCATGACCTCGGCCACGCACCGTTCGGTCACGCGGGCGAGCACGCCCTCGACGACATCCTCAACGAACGGCTCGGCCGCCGGTTCCATCACAACGAGCAGAGCGTGCGCGTCGTCGAGGTGCTCGAGCGTGACGGGCAGGGCCTCAACCTCACGGATGCCGTCCGCGACGGGATGCTGCACCACACCGGTTCCGGCCTTCCGCGCACGCTCGAAGGGCAGATCGTTCGGCTCGTCGACCGGATCGCCTACGTCAACCACGACATCGAAGACGCCGTGCGGGCAGGGGTGCTCGACCCCGCCGATCTCCCGGCCGGGGAGATCGCGATCCTCGGGCGCACGACGTCCGAGCGTCTGACGTGTCTGGTCGGCGACATCGTTGACGCCAGCCGTGATCGGGACGTGATCGGTCAGTCGCGCGAGGTCGGCCAGTCGTTTCTGCGCCTGCGTAGGTTCATGTTCCAGAACGTCTACCTCGCCCCACCGGCGAGCAGTGAATCCGGGCGTGCGCGAGGCGTCGTGCAGGCACTTTTCGCCTGGTACCTGGAGCACCCCGAGCACCTCCCCGCACGGCCCACCGGGAGCCTGCTCGTCGATGATGACGACGCCCGCCGCGCCGCCGACTTCGTCGCCGGGATGACCGATCGCTACGCGCTACGTGTCTACCGTCAGACCTTCATGCCCCGTGAAGGTCCGCTGTAGTGCCGCTGATCAGCCAGGAAAGCATCCGTGAGGTGCTTGCGACCGCCGACCTCGTCGACCTCGTGCGTGGCAGCGTACCGCTCAAGCGTGCCGGGGCTCGCTGGCAGGGTCGGTGCCCGTTTCACGACGAGCGCACGCCGTCGTTCAGCCTGATCCCACCCGAGAACACGCGCTACTACTGCCACGGCTGCGGCGCGTCGGGCGACGCGGTCAACTGGATGATGGAGAAGGAGGGCGCCGGCACCTTCGTCGAGGCGATCGAGGCCCTCGCCGAGCGCTTCGGGGTCAGCCTGCGCTACGAGCAGGCCTCGCCTGAGGAGGAGGCCTCGCGGCAGGCCGCGTCGCGGCGCCACGAGCTGCTCGCCCGCGCCGCCGCCTTCTACGCCGAGTACCTGTGGCGCGCCGATGAGGCCTCCGAGGCGCGGAAGTACCTTTGCGACCGTGGCTTCTCGGAGGAACTCGCGCGTCGATTCGATGTCGGGTTCTCACCGTCGGGCGGAACGATCCTCGCCGGTCGCGCGATCAAGCTCGGGTTCTCCCGCGACCAGCTCGTCGATAGCGGCCTTGCACGGCTGCGCGGTAGCCAGGCCACCGACTTCTTCCAGGGTCGGATCATGTTTCCGATCACCGATGCACGTCGCCGCGTCATCGGGTTCGGTGCCCGCACCCTCGACCCGAACGAGCGGGCCAAGTACGTCAACTCCCCCGAGGGGCCTCTCTTCAAGAAGCGCGAGGTGCTCTTTGGACTGGCCCAAGCTCGCCCCGCAGCGGCAAAGGCCGGCTGGTTGGTCGTCGTGGAGGGGTACACCGACGTGATGGCCCTTGTCGCGTCTGGCGTCGAGCAGGCCGTCGCCTGTATGGGAACCGCCCTGACGAGCGACCAACTGCGCCAGGCCGCGCGAGTCGCGCCCGAAGTGCGCCTTTGCTTCGATGCCGATGCGGCCGGCCAAAAGGCGGCATGGCGAAGCGCCGAGGCGGCCCGCGGCCTTCCCTTACGAATGGCGGCGATTCCGCTCCCCCCGGGTCGCGACCCAGGGGATATGGCGAAGACCCCCTTCGATCTTGCAGAACTTCGCCGTATCGGTGAGTCGATGGAGCCTTTGGTAACGTTCCTCATCGCTTCACGAGCATCGCAAGCGGGCGTCTCCCCAACCGAGCGGGACCAGGCCAGGCAGGAGATCACCGATCTTCTCAGGGGCCTCCCCGACTCTATCGAGAAGGATGAGGGGGTTC
This sequence comes from Thermoleophilia bacterium, assembly GCA_031362405.1. Taxonomy (GTDB): domain Bacteria; phylum Actinomycetota; class Thermoleophilia; order Miltoncostaeales; family Miltoncostaeaceae; genus JANLSO01. The sequence continues at coordinate 72,502 of JANLSO010000056.1, forward strand.
GGTTGGCGGCAGGATTGCTTCAGCTGTCGCGGGGCATGCAAGAGCGCCTCTGGCAAGACGTTTACGGCCGCACCCGGACTTCACAGCCACGCGGTGATTCGGCGCCCACGCTCACGTCCCTTGGCCCGGAAGCCGCGCGCGAACGACGTCTTCTCACGCTCGCCGTAGCCCTGTCGAAAGAGGCGCCCGAGGTGCTCGCCGAGTTCCCCGTGGAGGCAATGCGGGATCCGCAGCATCAGCGTGCGGTTGCGCTGCTGGCCGGAGGTGAGGCGCTCGAGCAGTGGCCCCCCGAGCTCGAGCAGCTCGCGGGTGCGCTTCGGGCAGGTGCGTCGATCGGTGAGCACAGCGTCGCCGAGTTTCGCGAGGCGTCGTACCGGGTTCAGCTTCCGTTGCTCGAGACGCGTGCACGCGAGCTGGGGACAAAGGGCGACGACGCGGGCGCGCTGCGCCTGATCGACCTTATCCACCGGATTCGTGGCGCGCTCAGGGGCGAGGAATAGTGGCGGTCGACTCCTCCGTCGCCGGTTTGGACGAGGTTCGCGCGCTCGTCGAGGAGGGCCGCGAGACCGGGGCCGTGCCGATCGCCCGCGTCGTGGATGTCGTGGAGGCCGTCGACCTTTCCGACGACCAGCAGGAGCGCCTGCTGCAGCTCTTGGCCGAACTCAACATCGAGGTTCTTCCCGAGGGAATCGAGCTCAGCCCCGACGCGATGCCCTCACGACTTGACCTCTCGGTCAAGTCGCCGTCGAACGATCCGGTGCGGATGTACCTGCGCGAGATCGGGCGCGTGCCACTTCTCACCGCCGCCGAAGAGGTCTCGCTCGCCAAACGGATCGAGCGCAACGACCCCATGGCCAAGGCCGCACTGATCGAGGCGAATCTGCGTCTGGTCGTGTCGGTGGCCAAGCGCTACGTCGGACGCGGTATGGCGTTCCTCGATCTCATCCAGGAGGGGAACCTGGGGCTGATGCGCGCGGTCGAGAAGTTCGACTACCGCAAGGGCTACAAGTTCTCGACGTACGCGACGTGGTGGATCCGCCAGGCGATCACCCGCGCTATCGCCGATCAAGCCCGCACGATCCGCGTGCCGGTGCACATGGTCGAGACGATCAACCGCCTGTCACGGGTGCAGCGCCAACTGCTCCAAGACTTCGGCCGCGAGCCGACCATCGCCGAGATCGCCGCCGAGATGGAGGTCACGCCCGAGAGGGTACGCGAGATCCAAAAGGTCGCGCAAGAACCTGTCTCACTGGAAACCCCTGTGGGGGAAGACGACGACTCCGAGCTCGGAGACCTGATCGAGGACCAGGGGTTCACCGGCCCCGCCGAGGAAGTCTCGCGTCGCCTACGTCGCGAAGACCTCGATGACATCCTCCGGCAGCTCTCGCATCGCGAACGCAAGGTGTTGGAACTCCGGTTCGGCCTCAAGGGCGAGGATCCGCGCACGCTCGAAGAGGTTGGTCAGCGCTTTGGTGTGACGCGCGAGCGCATCCGTCAGATCGAGGCGAAGACCCTCACCAAACTGCAGGGGTATCGGGATTCCCAGCGGCTCAGGGAGTTTCTGGACTGACCCTCAGGTAGGCGGGCGCACCAGGCCGAGGGCGCGCGCCTCACGCCGGTTGCCGTTGATCTGCAGCACGCACGTCGCGCGAACTTCGATGGCGCCCGAGTGCTCCTCGGGCCGCCGGGTGGGCGGGCCCAACCACAGCATTTCCGGTGACGGACCCAGCAGCGCCGCCCGCTGACCCCAGACCAGCACTCGGCTGAGCGCAAGGGCTCCCGCACTCACCGCGTTCCGGCGACGCCTGCGTGCGACGTATGCCTGGTGTGCGGCGAGGCATGCCGCAAGGGTGATCCCATCGGGCTCGCCATCGCGTTCGAGTGTAAGGCCGACGAGAACGGCAGACGGCTCGTCCGGCTGCGCCGCCATCAGCGCGGGGCGCAACCGGTCGAGCTGGATGGCAACGGCGAGGCCGATCGCCTCGGCCGCTCCGCGGAGCTCCGCGTCGATCTCGGCGACACGGGCGGCGCCAGCATCATCGAGCGACAAGCCCATGGTGCTTCCCGCTACGCGGCGGCGGCGGCGTCCGAGTTCGCGGTCGTTTCCTCGGCGGGTGCCTCGGTGAACACGAACTCGTCGGGCTCGCCACCAAGCCGGTCCTTCACAAGCCAGTACACGAGGGCGCCGAGTCCGATCAGCACGATCAACTTCTTCATCAGCACGGTCCTTCGTCTCGGGGACTCATCAGGCGGCAACCGTATCGCATACCTCGGTCGTCAGCCACGACTCGACGGGCCGCGCCGACAAGCGTCAGCGCGTCTCCAGGCCGTCAGCGCCGACCGCGAGCACGATCTTGCCGATCGGATCGTCTGCCTCGAGAAGGCGATGTGCCTCGCCGGCACGCGATAGCGGCAGCATGTCGTGGATCACGGGCACGAGGCGACCGTCGGCGAAGCGGGGAAGACCCCATTCAGCGAAGCTTGCGACGAGAGCCGCCTTTTCATCTACCGGCCGTGCACGCAGGGTGCTGGCGATAATCGTGGCGCGCTTGGCGAGAAGGGCGGAGAGGTCGATGTCGATGCGCGACCCGCCGACCATCCCGATCAGGCAGATGCGGCCGTTCATTGCCAGGGCGCGGAGGTTCTCGGCCCAGTACGACGCCCCGACCAGATCAATGATGATGTCGGCGCCGTGGCCCTCGGTGATCGCGAGAACGCGATCCGCGAAGTCTGCTCCGGCCGGAACGACCACGTGGTCGCACATTTCGGCGATAAGCTCGGCTTTGGCGGCCGAACGTGTCGTGGCGATCGTGCGAGCGCCACGTTCGCGGGCGATCTGGAGCGCGGCCGTGCCGACACCGCTGGCTCCCGCGTGCACCAAGACCCAGTCGCCGGGCTCGGCCGGTGCCTGCCTGCCCAGTGCCTGCCAGGCCGTGAGGAACACCTCGGGGATTGCCGCGGCAAGAATCCACGTGAAGCGCTCGGGGATGGCAAGGAGTTGCCCTGCCGGGACGGCCACGAGCTCGGCATAGCCTCCCCCGGCGAGCAGCGCCATCACCCGGTCTCCCACCGCCCAGCCGACCACGTCCGGGCCGACCGCCTCGATCACCCCGGCGGCCTCCAGACCCAGCACGTCGGTTGAACCCGGCGGGGGCGGGTAGCTGCCCTGACGCTGCATGGCGTCGGCGCGATTGACCGCCGTCGCCCGCACGCGCACGAGCACCTCTCCCGCCATCGGAACCGGATCGTCGCGATCGACGATCTGAAGTACGTCGGGTCCGCCGGGCTGGGTTGCGATGACCGCCTTCATGAGGTCGGTCGGTTGGGACCTTCGAACAGGCGCTTCGTCTTGGCGTGGCGCTCGGCGAACATCCCGGCGAGCTGGCGGCGCACGAAGATGCGATCGACCAAGCGCCCGAGAGGGCCGAAGGGCAGGGCATAGGTGATGTGATCGGTCATACGCGTGCGCCCCTCCCCGAGCGGTTCGAACCGGTGCTCATGCGACCATCGCGCAAAGGGCGACTTCTCGGCAATGTCGGTGACCAGACGATCCTCGATCAACGCCCCGACACGCACGCGCCAGGTTTGCGCGATCGGCATGGGGGGTTGGCGCACCTTCAGGGTGATCACCGACCCCACCGACACGGGGAAGTCACCCTCGATGGCGAGAAAGGTTGCGGCGTCGGGTGAGATGAGCGGTGCGTTACGAGTGTCGAGATGGAACCGCCACATCAGGTCGGCGGGAGCGTCGATCTCAACGGAACGCTGAAAGACGGAGTCAGAAGGCATACACGCAATCCTGGACTCTTCCGCGGACGTCCGCGAGGGGTACCGCGGGCCGACAGGTTGCTGTTTGCCATGCACAGATCGGTGCCCGGCACCGATCGGTGCATGGCTGTGGCGGAGCGCGCCGTGACGGTAGCCCGCGCGCCCGACCGAGCACGTCGGTACGGTCTGGCGGTAGCAAAATGCCGTTCGCCGTCGACCGCGACGCGATCCGTGCGCGCAGCGTCCGGCTCGACTCCGCCGTGGCGGAGCTGAAATTGGTTTTCGTGGGTATCGATGGCGTCGTCGACGAGCTCGTCGACGCGATGCGTGTCTGGTACCTCATGCCCGAGGTCCTCACCCGCCCGGTGATCGTGAACCTCTGGGGAATGACCGGCGTCGGCAAGACCGACATACCACCGAGGCCCCGCGCGCGGCCGGCAGCCTTGCCTCGGGAGACGGTTCGGGAGATCCTCGAACGCCACGGGATCACCGCCGAGGTCAGCCACCGAGGGGCACCTGCACCTGCCGAGCTACGAGAAGCACCTCGGGGGCTGACCCGCCTGAGCCTGGAGCCTTTGTCAAGTCGGTGGCGGTTGGCGCCGATTAGTAGGGGTGTCCACACAGCCGTCGATCCATCCTCAAACAACGGGGATGCAGCTCACTCACCCCGCGGCCGGCTCGTCGGCGGGGGAGCTCGAACGTCTGAGGGCCGAGAATGCAGCCCTTCTCATGGCGTTCGAGCAGCTGCCACATGGGCTGAGCACGTTTGACGGTGCGGACCGGTTGGTGCTCGCCAACCCGAAGTTCGCGGAGATCTGGGAACTGCCCGAACATGTCACCGTTCCGGGCACGACCTTTGCCGAGATCATGGCCGCGACCAAGGGCCGTGAGGCCGAGTGGAGCCGCAGTCAGCCACCGCTCGAGGCCGGCATCGGCGGCGTGCGGCGGCGCGAGTGGGCGATGGATGACGGACGGACGATCGAGACCCACGTCGCTCGCCTCGCCGATGGCGCAGCGGTCGCGCTCCACGAGGACGTCACCGAGAAGCGGCAGGCCGAGGCGCGGATCAATTTTCTCGCACGGCACGACGAGCTCACCGGGCTCCCGAACCGCCACGCGGCGCGTGAAGGGTTGGAACGGCTGCTGGACGGCGGGGCCGCAACGGGCGACCTCGCCGTCCTGTACCTCGACCTCGATCGTTTCAAGGCGGTCAACGACACGCTGGGGCATTCCGCAGGAGACCTTCTTCTTCGCCACGTCGCCGACCGACTGACGCGCTGTGTGCGCGGGACCGACCTCGTCGCGCGGCTGGGAGGCGATGAATTCGTTCTCCTGCAGGTCGGCGCCGCGCAGCCGAACAGCTCGACGGTGCTCGCACGCCGGGTGATCGCGATCCTCAGCCAGCCCTTTGATCTCGACGGTCACCACGTCCACATCGGTACCAGCGTCGGCATCGCCGTCGCCCCGTTTGATGGCGCTACCCCCGACGCCCTCATGAAGTGCGCCGATCTTGCGCTCTACCGCGCCAAAGGCGACGGCCGCGGCGTTCTCCGCTACTTCGAACCGTCGATGAACGTCGCGATCGAGACACGCCGGGCGCTCGAGGCCGACCTTCGCGAGGCGGTCGAACGTGGGGAGTTCGAGCTGCGCTACCAACCGCAGGTCGATGTGATCACGCGCAAGGTGACCGGGGTCGAGGCGCTCGTTCGCTGGCATCATCCGGTCCGTGGCATCATCTCCCCGGCCGAGTTCATTCCGCTCGCCGAGGAAACCGGTTTGATCGTGCCGATCGGACGGTGGGTGCTCGAGCAGGCGTGTCGTGAGGTGGCGGGGTGGCCGGGAACCGTGCGGGTTGCGGTCAATCTGTCGGTGACCCAGTTCATACAGGGGTCGATCCTCAGCGACGTGGAGATCGCGCTCGATAGCGCGGGTCTTGACCCCGGTCGTCTCGAAATCGAGATCACCGAGTCGGTGATGATGCGCGACCATGCCCGCTCGCTTGCGCTGCTCCAAGAGCTACGGCGCCGCGGTGTGAGGGTTGCGATGGACGACTTCGGCACCGGGTATTCGTCGCTGAGCTATCTGCGCAGCTTCTCGTTCGACCGCATCAAGATCGACCGCTCGTTCGTCAGGGATATCGAGGTCAGCCCGAACGCCCAGGCGATCGTCCGAGCCATCACCGTCCTTGGGGAGAGCCTCGGAATGTCGGTGACCGTCGAGGGCGTCGAGACCGCAGGCCAGCTCGACGCCGTGCGCCGCGCGGGCTGTGCCGAGATCCAGGGGTACCTCTTCAGCACCCCGCGTCCCGCCGCGGAGATCGCGGCGATCGTCGCGGGGGGTATCGATCCCTACCTGCTCACGCTCTTCGAGCGGCCCATCGCCGAGTCAAGAGCGCCGATTGAGTAGGGACGGGGGGAGTCGAACCCCCACGGGGTTTCCCCCAACGGTGTTTGAGACCGTCGCGTCTGCCATTCCGCCACGTCCCCTCAGGAGGGGATCGTAGCGATCAGGCGGGAGCCGCCTCGACCTCGCGGCGCGCGAGACCCTCGGCCTCGGCCACTCCGATTACGGCGGTGCGTACGGCGGGGGCGACGTCGCGGTTGAAGACCGACGGGATGATGTAGCTCTCGGTCAGCTCGTCGTCGGCGACACACGCGGCGATCGCCTCGGCGGCCGCGACCTTCATCGCCTCGCTGATCTTCCGCGCTCCACAATCAAGGGCGCCGCGGAAGATGCCGGGGAAGGCGAGGACGTTGTTGATCTGGTTCGGGTAGTCAGAGCGGCCAGTGGCCATCACGCGCACGTAGGGCGCGGCGAGCTCGGGCATGATCTCCGGCACCGGGTTGGCCATTGCGAAGACGATCGGGTCCGGGGCCATCGTTTTCAGTTGCTCGACCGAGAAGGTGCCGGGCCCCGACAAGCCGAGGAACAGGTTCGCGCCTTTGATTGCCTCGCTGAGGTCGCCGCGCACGCTCTCCGGGTTGGTGTTGGTGGCGTACCAGTCCTTCATGAAGTTCATGTTTTCGGTGCGGCCGTTGTAGATCGCCCCGCGGGTATCGCAGCCGATGATGTTCGTGACACCCGCGTTCATCAGGATCTTCGAACAGGCGACGCCGGACGCACCGATGCCATTGCAGACGACCTTCAGGTCATGGAGTTTCTGGCCGGTGATCTTGCAGGCATTAATGGCCGCCGCCAGCACCACGATCGCGGTGCCGTGCTGGTCGTCGTGGAAGACGGGGATGTCGAGCATCTCCTTCAAGCGATCCTCCACCTCGAAGCAGACCGGTGCGGAGATGTCTTCGAGGTTGATACCGCCGAAAGCGGGAGCGATCGCGGCGATGGTCGCGATGAGAACCTCGGCATCTTTCGAGTCGATGCAGATCGGGTACGAGTCGACCCCGCCGAATTCGCGAAAGAGCATCGACTTGCCCTCCATCACCGGCATGCCCGCAGCGGCGCCGATGTCGCCCAGACCCAGGACGGCGGTGCCGTTGGTGATCACCGCGACCATGTTCTTCTTGAGCGTGTAGTCGAAGATGCGCTCACGGTCGTCGGCGATCGCTTGGCACAGGCGCGCCACCGCGGCGCCCTGAGACGCGTCGAGATCGTCGGGCGTGCGCAGCGGTAGCCGGGCGGTCAGCTCGATCTTGCCGCCCTCGTGCATCTTGAACGTGCGGTCCCACTGATCGAGCACCGTGACCCCGTCGACCGTCGCTGCCGCGGCGATGATCGCCGACGCGTGATCGAGGTCGGACGCGTTGACGACGATGTCGCGCACCATGCTGTGCGAGGTCGAGCCGACCAGGGTAACCGTGCCGATGTCTCCGCCTATGGCGCCGATCGCCGTGGCCAGGCGGGCAAAGGCACCCGAATCACGGGAGTCGATCTCTGCGCGAATGTTCACGCTGTACTGCGCACTCGGCGTAACGGCCACGGATGGGTCTCCTCAAGCGGTCGGTCAGGCTCGCGGGAGCATACCCACGGGCCCCGCCGAGGCGGCGGACTACAGGGCCAGATGAAGTCGCAGGGCGTCATCCAGTGCTGCGACCCGGCTCACCGGCACGTGCCCGACCAGACGTCCGATCCGCTCGACGTCGACGGCGCGAACCTGTTCGGCCTGAGCCTTGGAGTCTCGATCGACGCCGGTGTCATCGGCGGCGAGGAGAACCTGAAATGGATAGACCCGCGAGGTGTTCGACGTGATCGGCACGACGGTGATGACACCTCTGCCGCCACGGGCCGCCGTGGAGTTGGCGCCGTCGTTGGAGACCACGACCGCCGGACGGTTCTTGCCCCGCTTTGCGGCGTAGCTGTCGAGGAAGCGCACATCCTCTTCGGGAAGGCTCACACTAATCTTCATACCGATAAAGCGACCGAGTGGTCCCCGTGGTTACTACTGGAGCCGGAATGTCATCACCGGTGCCGGGCACCGGTGATGACATTCCGGGCACATCGGGCCGCGACGTAGACTGCGCGGCGTGATCGAGATCACCTCTGAAATCCCCCCCGAGGCCGCCGTCGGGCCGCTGCTTCTGATCGATGGCAACAGCCTCGCCTACCGGGCGTTCTTCGCGTTGCCCGAAACGATCGCGACGGCTGACGGATTTCCGACCAACGCCCTCTACGGCCTGGCGGCGATGATGATCAA
>JANLSO010000062.1:0-4064 GCA_031362405.1 Thermoleophilia bacterium
GCCCGCGCAGGGACTCACCGATTTGCGTTGCGACCTGCTCGAGGTACTCGGTCGACAGCGCGCCACTGGCTGCCGAGGGGGTGCCGACACACACGAGGGCGATGTCGGTGCCGGCGATCGCCGCCGTCGTATCGGTGGTCGCCGTCAGGCGGCCGGAGGCGACCTGCTCGGCGATGAGATCGCCGATGCGCTCCTCCACCACGGGGGTTCGCCCCTCGTTGACCATGGCCACCTTGTCGGGGTTCACGTCAACCCCGATCACCGTGTTGCCACGACTTGCCAGGCACGCCGCCGACACGCAGCCGACGTAACCCATTCCGAAAACCGCAATCCGCTGGGACATGAGGCGGGATGTTACCGGCCTCGTCAACGCCGTGACGAACCCTTTGGGCAGGTCCTCACGGGGGGTATTAAGGCCCCGCCGGTCTGCGCCGATAACACAGGTAGACGCCGCCGGCCGGGGATGCCCAACTGAAGTTCGGCCCGCGGAGTTGCCCTCTACGTGCCCCGAGCTGCCCGGTGCCCCCGCGGTGGCGACAGATGAAAGGTCGACGACCGGATGTCTTTCGACTCTCTTCGACGTGCCCGAAACCAGGCTGCGCTGGTTGCGCTTGCCCTGGTGCCCGCCTTCACGGGAACCGCCCTCGCTCAAGGCCCCATCGAGGCCGCCGCGGGCGACATCACACCGATCGAGGCCCCGGCCGGCGAGCTTTCCCCGCTGCAGTCCCCGGATGGCCTCGACCTGCCGGGTAATGTGCTCTTCACCGGCGACTACGAGACCGGCGATACCAGCCAGTGGGCCGGTTGCCAGCGCTCGGGCTCCTGGAGCGCCGCCGTGCAGACCGGCAACGTGCGCCAGGGCCGCTACGCCGCCCGCTACGAGGTGCGCGATGGCGACAACCCGATCGGCTACGGTGAGCGCGCCGAATGCCAGGTCAACACCCGCGAGTCCGAAGGCCAGGAGCGCTTCTACTCGTGGTCGACGTACTTCGACGCCGACTTCCCCGTCGCCAACAGCATCGACGGTTGGGCCGTGTTCACCCAATGGCACTCGACGGTCGACGGTTCTCCCCCGATGGGCTTCTACCTCGAGAACGGCAAGATGGTGCTGAAGATGCACCGCCGCTCGAGCGCGTCGAGCTTCATCGGCAACGTTTCGCCGTGGGGAATGGACTTCGCCAGCAACCGCGGCCGCTGGATCGACTTCAAGGTCCGCGTTAAGTGGAGTGGATCCGACTCCGTCGGCTTCGTCGAGCTGTGGGTCGACGGCGTGCGCCAGAAGATGAACTGGCCAAACGGCGGCAACGCAGCCGCATACGGCGGCCTGAACTCCGAGACCGTCAACGTGCGGACTCTGGTTCCTGGCTACAACAACTACGCCAAACAGGGCTACTACCGCGCGGTCGGCCTGTCGGACACCGCCGTCATCTACTTCGACGGTTTCCGGATGACCGACGCGACCGGCGTCACCCCGCCGCCGCCCGCCGCGGTGATCACCGTCGGCGTCGCCCCGACCTCGGCCACGGTGGCCGCGGGTGCTGAGCAGCAGTTCACGGCAAGCGTCGCCAACTCGACCGCGGGCGTTGTATGGAGCGTCAACGGTGTCGCCGGCGGCAACGCGCAGGTCGGCACGATCTCCCCGAGCGGTCGCTACACGGCCCCGTCGGTCTCACCATCGACGGCGATCACGGTGGCGGCGACCTCGGTCGAGAACAGCGCGGTCCGCGCGAGCGCCGCGGTGAGCGTCACCGCTCCGGCGCCTCCGCCGCCGCCGAGCGTCGGGATGCTCTTTCGCGAAGACTTCGACGGAGTCACGCCGGGCTCGGCCGGTTCCCCCTGGACGGCTCTTCGTGACGGCGAGAACGCCTTCACGGTGCAGCCGAACCTCGGCACCGCGGGTTCGCGGGCGGGTGAGTTCACCTACACGGGCGTCGGCAACTACACCTACCTGACCCGGTCGATGGGCGAGCAGGCCAAGGCGACCATCACCACACGTGTTCTCGTGAGCGAGAACACGCTCGCCAACAACCACTCGCGCACGCTGATTCGCGTCGTCGACGGGCCGGGCAACAGGTCGGGTGCTCGGTACCAGGCCGGCCTGCACCGCGACCGCAACGGCAATCTGCACTGGGCCGTGTGGGGCGCGGGTGCCGGCGGAACGTACACCTACGCCACGCTCTCGAAGATCGCTCCGAAGGTGGGGCAGTGGTACACGCTGCGGCTGCGTACCGACTGGAACTCCAGCGCGGGGCGCGCACAGCTCGCGGTCGAGGGGGCCGAGACGATCACCTCACCGTCGATCCCCACCCTCGGAGCCTTCGGCGACCGGGTCGAGGTCGGCACCCCGTGGAGCCGCACCGGCGACCGCCTGAAGATCGTGTTCGACGACGTCACCGCCACGCCCTTGGGAACGACCACGAGCTCGACCTCACGCCGGTCGGCCCGGCGCACCGCCGGCCCCGTCGTCGGAGGGCCTCGCCACCGGTAGAGACTCTCCTTGCCGGGGTGTTCTACTCCAACATCGCCACTTGACGGCCGTCCGTCCCCCCTATCGGGTGGGTGGGCGGCCGTTCCTCGTACGGCCGTCGCTCGACGACGGGCCCGTGACGGAACTCCCCAAATGACCGGTGGCTTCGGGGGGCATCTTCGGAGACCATCGTCGGCGTCAGTACCAACAGATGACGCGACGGAGATGACCCAAGTGACGACGCGAACAGACAGAGGATGGACCCTGACGGCCGGTGCCCTGGCCGCTGTGGCGATGAGCGCCATCGCGGTGACGGCCGGTGGCCCGATCGCACAACGGGCCGCCGCGGCCGCGCCCGCCGTGCCGGCCGGATGCCCAGCCGCCGCAACCACGATCGTCAATGGTGCGCCAGGGGCAGGAGAGAGCGCCCTTGCGCCGATCGGGACTGACGGCGACAACAACCCGCTCACGCCTAAGACCTACGCGGCTGGGCCGACGCGCACCAGCATCATCACCGTTTCCGGTGCGGGCAAGTACCTGCGCGATGTCGACCTGCGCACGTCGATCACCCACTTTGCGTCGAAGGACGTCACGATCCTGCTGACGGGTCCGAACAACAAGACCATCGTCATCAATACGGGTAACGAGAAGGACACCTACGACCCTGCCACGAACCCTGGGGGCTTCTATCGCAACGGTGGCCCGAACAACGACATGTGGAACGGGACTCGCTGGGACGACCAGGGTGGCGTGCCCGTCAACGACTTCGCATTCACCCCGCTTACCGAGGGCACTCCCATCAGCCTTATTGAGCCTGAGGGCTCGCTCGGTGCGTTCGTCGGAATCGACCCCAACGGTCAGTGGAAGATCGAGGTCACCAACGCGAAGCCGAACTACGCGACCAGCGGGGCGATCAATCCGCCGCCGCCCCCCCCAGCCCCGCCGTTTGTCGAAGACCCTGACACAGGGAACTTTGCGAGCTGGGGCCTCGACCTCTCGACGCTCACTGCGGCCCCTGCCACGACGACGACTACTGTCACGAACGCAAACGCCACCGCAATTCCGGACGGGCAGCCGAACGGTCCGGGGATTACTCGCGAGTTCGTCGTGTCCGCCGTTGCTGGCCAGAGGGTTCATGATCTCGATCTCGTGACGAAGATCCCGCACGCCGACTCCGGAGATCTCGACGTCACCCTGACCTCACCCGCAGGCACGCTGGTGACGATCGCCACCGACCCGGGCCGGGGGCTGGACAAGTTCTCGAACAACTTCAACCCCACCCGCTGGGACGACGGAGCGCCCGAGGGTGTCACCGATGTCGCACTCCCGCTCAATGGGAACAAGGCGAACCTGCAGCCCGAGGAGGCCCTCGCCGCGTTCAACGGCGAAGACCCCAACGGGACGTGGAAACTGAACGTGGTTGACGACGCGGCCCCTGACACCGGGACGTTCGAGACCGCGACGCTCGAGATCAAGTCGTACGGTTGCGGCGTCGTCACGACGCCGGTCGTCCCGCCGGTGGTCATTCCCCCGACGAACACACCGCCCCGCCCGCCCGTGACGACGACCCCTCCGACGGGGACGACTCAGGCAATCA
>JANLSO010000075.1:0-32109 GCA_031362405.1 Thermoleophilia bacterium
GCTACAACGCGGCCGTGCTGCGACACACGCAACAGCGGGTCAGGCAGGCTCGAGCTGAGGTCCGTCGATGCGGTCTTTCTTTGTGAGGGTCAAGAAGACGACCACGCTGAGGATCGTGGCCAGGAAAATCATGCTGGTCACGGTCGTGCCGAGGTTGAGACCACCGACGTCCTTGGGCAGGGAAAGGTAGTCGCCGACCGAGGCGCCAAGAGGTCGGGTCAGGATGTAGGCGATCCAGAATGCCGCGATCGCGTTCAACCTCAGGAAGTAGTGCGCGAGGGTCACCGCGGCGATGACGGCGCCGAAGATCACGGCAGACTTCCAGTACCCGAAGGCGAAGGTCTCGGCCATGAGATCACCGGCGGCGGTACCCAGCGCGAAGGTGAACAGAACCGTCAGCCAGTAGAAGGCTTCACGCTGAGAGGTGCGGATGCTGTGGATCGACAGTGTCCGCTCGCTCGCGAACCAGGCGGCAAAAGTGACCGCCAGCGCGATGGCGAAGACCGCGGTGCTGGTCTTCAGGCTGATCCCGAAGTTATCGACCATGTTGTCGGTGATCTGCGTACCGACCACGCTGATCAATACGACCGCGGCCCAGTAGACGCCCGGGATGTAACGACGTGATCGAAACTGGACGACGAGGACCGCGGCCAAGACCGAGGCGGTGACATAGGTCGTGTTGGTCAGACCCCAGCCGAGGGTTGTGTTCAGATAGTCGGATGCCGTCTCACCAACGGTGGTGCACAGGATCTTGATGATCCAAAAGTAGAGGGTGACCTCGGGGACCTTGCTGAGCATGGCTTTGAGGTCTGGGCGCGGCACGGTGGCCGTGCTCATCGTTCACGTTCCTGCGGATGCGTGGTCATGCGACTCCTTTGAGGTAGGGCCACGGCGGGATCGCCGGCGCCGACCGATCGGGTCGCCGCTGCGGCGCACAGAATCGAACCCGCATGAGACGCCGATGAGAGCCCGGAACCGACGAGGGCGACGGAGGTCGGGGCATCAGGACGGGAATGAGGTCACCACCTCATCCGCTTCTCATCTCGCGCTCCTACACTGCGTCGCAGAGAGCCGATCGCAAGGGGAGCGCATGCGCGTCTTGGTGGTCGAAGACGAAGCCAAGATGGCCGCCCTCATCCAGCGCGGCCTGAAAGACGAGGGCATCGCCGCCGACACGGCCGGCACCGGCGAGGACGCCGTCTGGATGGCCGGATCGACCGGCTACGACGCGATCATCCTCGACGTCATGCTGCCGGGAATCGACGGCTTCGAGACCTGCGCTCGCCTGCGTGCCAACGACGTCTGGATTCCGGTGGTGATGCTGACCGCCCGCGACGGCATCGAGGATCGCGTCGCCGGGCTCGATGGCGGCGCCGACGACTACCTGCTCAAACCGTTCGCCTTCGCCGAGCTGCTCGCGCGTCTGCGCGCGGTGATCCGGCGTGGCCCAACCGAGCGCCCGGCCATTCTCGAGGTCGGCAACCTGCGCCTCGACCCCGCAACGCGGCAGGCCTCGCGCGCCGGGACGCCGATCGTGCTCTCGACGACCGAGTTCGCCATGCTGGAGGCGTTCATGCGTCATCCCGACCGTGCCCTCTCGCGGCTGCAGCTGCTCGAGAAGGTCTGGGACGGCGAATACGAGAACCGCTCGAACGTCGTCGACGTGTACGTCCGCTACCTGCGCGACAAAATCGACCGCCCGTTCGATGTGGCCTCGATCGAGACGGTCCGCGGCATCGGTTACCTCCTGAGATCGGATGGCGGATGCTCCGTCGAATCCCCATAAGGTTGCGCATCACGCTCGCGTTCGCGGGCGTGATGGCGATACTGCTCGCCGGTGCAGGACTGTTCATCCGTGTCAGCCTCGAGAAGGACCTCGACGCATCGATTGAGCAGACGCTCGAAACACGCGGCACCGATGTCGGTGCCCTCGTCGCCGAGGCGAATCTGGAATCGCTCGGCACCGGGCAGAGCCCCCTCACCGAGGGGGGAGCGACCTTTGCTCAGGTACTCGACATCAACGGTCGGATCGTCGACGCAACACCGCTCCTACGAACAACCCCACTTTTGAGTCCCGCCGAGATCTCGGCGGCGGCCACGGCGCCTGTTCTCGTTTCACGCCGTTCGGTTGCCGGGTTCGCCGACCCTGTGCGCCTCCTGGCCACCATGGCGCGGCAGGCCGGCGGCCCGCGGTCGGTCGTCGTGGTCGGCGCATCGCTCGGCGAGCGAGACGAGGCGATTCGCAACCTCGACGTTCTGCTTGCGATCGGCGGGCCCATCGCGCTCCTCCTGGCCTCGCTGGCGGGCTACGGCGTCGCGTCAGCGGCGCTGCAACCCGTCGAGGCCATGCGACAACGGGCCGCCAAAATCTCCGGGGCGAGCCACGGTGAGCGTCTCCCCCTGGCGCCGGGGCGCGATGAGATCCACCGTTTGGGAGAGACGCTCAACGAAATGCTCGGACGGACCGATGCCGCCCTCGCACACGAGCGGGCGTTTGTCGCTGACGCCAGCCACGAGCTGCGCACGCCGCTGGCGATCCTGAAAACCGAGCTCGAGCTGGCGCTACGGGGAGACAAGTCGGCCGATGAACTCCGGGCGGCGATCGTCTCGGCCGGTGAGGAGACCGACCGGCTCACCCAACTGGCCGAAGACCTGTTGGTGATCGCACGGGCCGATCAGGATGGGCTTCCGGTGCATATGCAGCAGGTCCTCGTGGTCGACCTCCTGGATGGAGTACGCACCCGCTTCGCCGCCCGCGCAGCCCAAGACAGCCGGGTCGTATCGGTTGACGACGGCGGCACGTACGTGGTCGAGGGCGACCGGATCCGCCTCGAGCAGGCGCTCACGAACCTTCTCGAGAACGCCCTGCGCCACGGTGAGGGGCCGGTGCGACTGTGGGCCCGCACGGTCGACCAAGCCATCGAGCTGCACGTGAGCGACGCGGGCGGGGGCCCGCCGACAGACTTCCTACCGCAGGCGTTTGATCGCTTCTCGCGGGCCGACGCCGCCCGGGGTCGCGGCGGTGCCGGCCTCGGGCTTGCGATCGTCAGGGCCGTCGCCCGGGCGCATGGCGGAGACGCCTTCCTCGCGAACGTCAACGGCTCCGGCTTCGACGCCTGGCTTTCACTGCCGGTCACGCACGCCCCGTGACCCGAGTCGACAACGACCTCTTCGTTTTTGAGAGCGTCGATGTCAACTCACCCCGTGGCCCCGTTCTCGAAGGGGTCGATGCCCGGCTGCCAGCCCGGGGGATAACCGTCATCACCGGGCCATCGGGCTCGGGAAAGTCGACGCTGCTGCGCCTGTGCAACAGACTGGAGATCCCCTCAGCGGGGCGGATTCTCTTCCGCGGAACCCCGCTTTCGACCCTCGACCCGCTCGCCCACCGGCGACGGGTCGGGATGGTCTTCCAGCAGCCCACACCGTTCGGCGGGACGGTCCGCGACAACCTACGCATCGCGGTGCCCGATGCAACCGAGGCGACGATGCGTGCCGCGCTCTCACGGGCGCATCTCGGCATCGACTTTCTCGACCGCCGTGCATCGGAGCTCTCGGGCGGCGAGTCGCAGCGGGCGTGCCTGGCCCGCGCCCTGATCGTGGGGCCGGAGGTGCTCTTGATGGACGAGCCAACCTCGGCGTTAGACGGAGCCGCCAGCCGGGCCCTCGAGAACCTCGCGCTCGGGCTTGCGGCCGAGGGAATCCCGATTCTCTGGGTGACCCACGACCTCGCCCAGGCCGAACGCCTGGCCGACGCGACGCTGGCTCTCGAAGGTGGGCGCGTTGCCACAGGGTGACGTCGGGGCGCTCGGCGTCGCCGCCTCACTGGTGCTGGTCGCCGTCGCGGTCGCGCTGTCGATCGCCGGCCATCTCGGGCTCGAACGTCGCCTGGTCTGGGCAGCCGCCCGGGCCTTGGCGCAGTTGCTGCTGGTCGGGGTGGCATTGACGGTCGTGGTCGACCCGAAGCGTCCGCTGATTCTCTCATGGCTATGGATCGCCGCAATGCTCGTCTTCTGCGCCGACGTCGCGCGCCGCCGCGCTCGTGAGGTTCCCGGGCTCTTTTGGCTAACGCTCGCCGCCTTCACCGTGACCGCCGCCGTCGCGCTCGGGGTCGTATTCGGCCTCGGGGTCTTCCCACTTCAGGGCCGCACGCTCGTACCGATCGCGGGCATGGCGATCGGTAACTCGATGAACGCGGCGGTCGTGGTGGCGCGCCGACTCGTCGACGAGCTGCGCGACCAACGGCTGGAGGTGGAGGCCCGGCTGGCACTCGGCCAACCGTCACGGGTTGCGGCGCGGCCCTACGTGCGTGGCGCCGTGCGAACCGCGTTGATCCCCCAGATCGAAACCACCAAAGCCGTGGGAATCGTCTTCTTGCCCGGCGCAATGACCGGCCTGATCCTGGCCGGAGTCGAACCTTTGGATGCCGTCCGTGTGCAGGCTGTGGTGATGTACCTCGTCCTTGGGGCCAGCGCGTGCGCGTCGACCGTCGTCGCCGCGGGGCTGGTCCGGCGCCTGTTCACCCCCGACCACCGCCTGGTGCGGCTACCGAGGCCCGCCCAGGACTAGTCGGACCGAGCATCGCCCTGAAGCGACCGATCACCAGCCAGGCGCACATGCCAACCCTGCCCTCGAGGGCGTGCCCGTGACTCAGGGCCCGACGAAGCTGCAGGGATTCAACGGCTACCTCAGGGGCACCTACGTAATGACGCCAGAGACGGCGCGACTGCGTCACGTCACCGATCGACGTCGACAGGCTCGTGTAGTGGTGACCTCCATGGATGGCTTAGCCGATCCGGCCACGCGTGCACAGATCGGTGCCTGGCACCGATCTGTGCACGCAAAGTCGAACGAGCCGTCGCGGTCGGGTGGCGGCCGGTCGGGGGTTGCGGGGTCGATCACGTCCATCCTCCTCGGGCCCTTCACGAGCACACAGGTCGCGGCCTTGGACGATTGGAGCGTTCCAACCCGGGAGCGCAGTTCAGCACCGCCGGTCGCGATGTGTTCGTCAGCGTCAACCACGCCTGCGGGACGACACTTTCACAGGACCGTGACTTCCGACTGATCACCTATGCGGTGATCCTCCCCGTCGCCCTCGTGCTTGCTCTCCCCACGGGCCTCGTCGGCCTCGCCCTCACCGCAGCGGAGACCCGTGACGAGCAGGCGACCCTGGTTGCCGTCGGCGCGGGCCCTGGGTCATCGCCGCCGCCAGAGTGCCTGGCAGGGACTGCCTGTCGCCGGGCTCGGCGCGCTGCTAGCGATACCGGGCGGGCTCATCCCCGTAGCAATCGTGCTGCGTGCCGGGAATGTCGGGTTCGATACGCCCTGGATCGTCCTCGCCGCCTGGGTCATCGGTCTCCCGTTGCTCGCGGCCGCAGGCGCGGCCCTGCTCACCCGAAGCCGAAGCAGCTCGGCAGCCCCGCGGTCGTTACGCCTCAGCTTCACGCCGCGCTTGCCGCCGCGCAGATCCACGACGCCGCAGGGGCGATGCTCGCCTACCAGTGCGACAGCTGCACCGGCCAGTTCGACGAGGCCACGGTCAACGCCGTGCTCAAGCGCGCCGCCGCCAACACGCATGGCGGCGCGATCACGCCGCTGATCGAGTCGGCGATCACGGCACGGTCGTAGTCGTTGGTGCTACGGCGGCGGGGGCATCCTCGCCGCTGCCGCCCGCGGCGAGAATCGTCGCCGCGATCAACGGGAAGGCGACGACCGACAGCAGGCCGGCCCCCACGAGCGCCGCACTCGTCGCAGCGTCGATCACCCCGAGCTCCACGCCGATCATCGACGCCGCGACGATGAACGGCAGCGACGTCGCCTGCAAGAGCCCGGCCACAACCGTCTGCAGGTTGCCGATGAGCCCCCGGTAGAGCAGGGCAGGGACGCCCCGGACGACGAGCAGGGCGACCAGAAAGACCGGCACCATGAGTACCGTCGAGGAGCTTGCAAGGAGGGCGTCGAGGTTGAACCCGAGCCCCACGTTCACGAAGAACACCGGAATGAAGAACCCGAATCCTGCGCCCTCGAGCTTGGTCCGAAAATGCGGGTGGGTCATGAGGGTGTCGCGGTCGATCAACGAGAGGATGGCGCCGGCGGTGAACGCTCCGAGGATGACCTCCAGGCCGAGGTTCTCGGCCAGGGCGACGAAGCCGGCGATCAGAAGGAACGCACCTCTCACACGGATCTGGGCGGTGGTGTCCTGAAGCCGAACCAGGGTCGCTGAAAGTCGCCGAGAATGTTCCAGGCCCATCAGGCCGACGACGGCGACCGCGGCCAACACCGCGAAGCCTCCAAGGAGCAGCAGCTTGGTGCCGGTGCCGGTCGCCTCGCGTGAAAAGAAGAGCGTCAGCATGATGATCGTCGCGAAGTCGGCGATCGACGCCGCCGCGATTGTCAACTGCCCGAAGGCGCTGGCGATCTGACCGGCGTCTTTCAGCACGGGGACGATCACCCCGAGAGAGGTGGCCGACAGGATGATCGCGACGATCAGGCCGTTCTCCACCTGCCCTGATGCCCCGAGCGCGCTGCCGATGCCGAGGGCGAGCGCGAAGGAGACCACGAACCCAAGTACCGCCAGGCGCAGGGGCCGCCCGCGCAGACGGTCGAACTCGATCTCGAGCCCGGCGAGGAACAGCAAGAAGGCCAACCCGAAAAGCGCGAACACGCGGATGACCGCGTCGATTTCGACCCAGCCGAGAACCGCGGGGCCGATGATGATGCCCGCCGAGATCTCGAGGACAACGGACGGCAGCCGCAACCCCGGCACCAGACCGATCGCAAGCGGTGCCGCCAGCGCGATCGCCGCGACGATGACAAGGCCGGTGAACGACAGGGTCTCCACGATGCCCTCCCCTGATTCGAAGTTCCCCAACACGGATTTCGTCGCGTCAGCGTGCCGTGCGTTACGCCTCGGCCCTTCCCTCCGGGGGCCGGTCGCGGAACGCCGTGAGGAGTTCGTCGCGCACCCGCGGGTCGAGGTCGTCTTCGCTCAGGCGCCGTGTGGCGGCGACCGTCGCCCGCATCTGGTCGAGATAGGTCACGCAACCCGGACAGTCACCGAGATGCTGCTCGAAGCGAGCGCGGCCCGTCGTGGGAAGGGCGTCCCCGAGGTAGTCGTTGACCAGCTCAACGAGCTCCCGGCAGGCCATCTCGCTGTCGTTCATCGCCGGTCCCTTCGATGCCTCTTCATGGATATTTGGTCGCGGCGATGAGTCGTTCGTTACGTCGCAATCCGCATCGGTGCGCGGGTGAACTCACGCAGGGGCCTCCGGTGTCAGATACGCGTCGAGCGCGCGGCGGACGCGACTGCGAGCCCGGTGAAGAAGTACCCGCTGGTTGCCGTCACTGATCTGCATCATCCGGCAGACATCATCCGCATCCATACCGACCACATCGCGCAGGGTGATGACCTCGCGCTGCACCGGCGCAAGGGCCGCGATCGCCCCGTCGATGACCCGTTGGGTCTCATCGGCGAGCAGTAGCGCCTCCGGTGCATTCCACGGCTGCGGAGCGACGGCCCAGTGGTTCGGCCACCGAGGCGCGTCGGCGGGAAGAAATAGGTCGGAACGGACGGCCGGTTGATCGTCGTCGAGTTCAGGGGCGAGCAGGGCGGAGAACGGAACCGACCGTGACTCGCGCTCGCCACGGGTGCGGCCACGGTTGGCGAGAATGTGGAAGATCCAGGTCTTCACCGACGACCGGCCCTCGAACGCGCCGATACCGCGGATCACGCCGAGCCACGTCTCCTGGACCACTTCCGCAGCGACTTCGCGATCGCGCCCGAAGAACCGGGCGTAGCGCAGCAGGCCTGCGTTGTGGGTTTTCATTAACCAGACGAAGGCGCCTTCATCCCCCCGTCGAAGGGCAGCGATGAGTTCGATGTCGTCGTCGTAGCCGAAGGCGTTCGCCGTTGGCCCGGGCGAAAGCGGCGGCGGAGGCATCTCGTCAGGGTATCCCGGCGTCCAGATTGGTGAAAGCCCACCCTCTGCTGCGCGCGCCGCCGAAGAATTCATGCGGTGTTCACCGTCGCAAGCGCCGGCCGGTGCTACGTTCAAACTCGCCGATGGACAATCCCTCAAAGGACCGCGACCCTCAGGTTCCCCGTGAGATTTCCCGGTCGGATTTCCCTGTCGGCCGCGCCGCCTTTTTCGGGATGATCGCCGCGGGCATCGGTGCGATCGCCGTTGCTCCCTCCCTGTCCGGGAAGGTCAACCGGGCCGCGGCGCTGGCAGTGCCCGAATCGGTCAGCGACGCCGTCTCGGGTGGTGGCTGGAGGATCTACAACGTCGCGCCGCCGATGCCGACCTTCTCCCCCGCGACGTACGCACTCGAGATCGGCGGCCTGGTCGAACGACCCACGACGCTCACCTGGCCCGAGGTGGCAGCGACGCCCGGCGACGAGCAGGTCTCCGACTTTCACTGCGTCACCGGTTGGTCGGTGTACGACGTCGCCTGGGAGGGGCTCCGGCCGAAGGCGATCGTCACCATGGTCAAACCCCGCCCGAACGCTCGATACGTCACGTTCTTCTCGCTGGAGGCGCCTTACGTCGACCAGATCACGCTCGACCAGTTTCTCCTCGACGATGTATTGCTCGCTCGCACCATGGACGGCCGGCCGCTGAAGCGCGTGCACGGGTCACCGCTGCGGGTGATCATCCCGCAGATGTACGGCTACAAGGGCGTCAAGTGGCTCTCGGGCATCCGTTTCGACGCCGAACCCGGGCTCGGCTTCTGGGAGCAGCGTGGCTATGACGTCAACGCCTGGGTGGGCCGGTCCAACGGCATTGATGCCTGAGCCCGGGCAGAACGCACGAATCCACCGCTTCTCGGGCGCGGAACGGACGCTTCACTGGCTGCTGGCGGTGACGTTCTTCATCATGCTCGGGACCGGTCTGGCTCTTTTCGTGCCTCGTCTTGCGGACGTCATGGCCCGGCCCGTCGCGAAGGAATGGCACGTCAACGCCGCACTTGCCCTCGCCGCCGGGGTGGTCGCCCTCTTTGCCGCCCACTGGCACCGGCTGCGGGCCACGATGCGCGACCTCGATCGGTTCGACCGCGACGACGCCCGCTGGTTGTTCGGCTGGTCGCGCCTCTGGCGCCGCACGCCGGCTCCCGCCCAAGGCCGATTCAACGCGGGGCAGAAGCTCAACTCGGCACTGATCGGCGGGCTGATGATGATCATGTTCATCACCGGCGGGCTCCTGCTTTTGGGCGAGCGCAATACGCGCTATCGCTTTGCCGGAACGGTGATCGTCCATAACTGGGTCACGTGGATCCTCATTGCTCTCGTCATCGGCCACCTCTACATGGCGATGATCCACTCCCCCACGCGCCACGCCATGCGCGGAATCGTCGTCGGCGACGTCGATCGCGACTGGGCACGCCGGCACCACGAGAAGTGGGTCGATGCCGACACGGCCGAGCGGCCGGCGACGTCTACCCCGGAATCTGCGTTGCCGAAGTAGGCGTCACCCCAGCGACATCCGGCCGTCGTCACGAGACCGACACACACCGTTGTTATACCCACACTGTCCGTTTGAACTGTGCCACGGAGGTGTGATGTGAAGGGTCGTTCCTGGGTAACGCTCGCGGTGATCGGGGCGATCGGTTTGGTCGTTGGCCTGAGTGTCGGCGCCGTCGCCTGGATGGGAGACGATCACAATTCAGGCTCCGGCATGTCATCGGGCAGCGGAATGGCCTCGGACACCGACCACAACACGGGCTCGGGCATGACGATGGGTCCGATGGACGAGAAGCTGTTCCTCGAGCAGATGGTTCCCCATCATGAGTCGGCCGTTGAAATGGCGCAGATCGCGCTGGGGAAGACGAAGCGTCCCGAGGTCCGCGCTCTCGCGCAGGGCATCGTGAGCTCGCAGAAATCGGAGATCGCACAGATGACGGCGTGGCATCAGGAGTGGTTCGGCACGGCCCTCACGCGCAGGCCCATGGTTATGGGCTCGATGGACATGGGCGCCCTCGAGGCCGCCTCGGGAGAGGAGTTCGACCGCATGTTCCTTGCGATGATGATTCCCCACCACGCAAGCGCGGTCGTCATGGCCGACTCGGTGAAGCTCGGAACGCCGCGGCCGGAGATGACGACGCTCGCCGATACCATCGTCTCGGCACAGTCCAAGGAGATCGGCCAGATGCAGAAGTGGCGCGAGAGCTGGTACCCGCCTCTCGGGTGAGGCGGGGCGCCGGACACCACGAGGATCGAGCGCGTTGAGCCGCTCGATCCTCGTGGTGGACGACGAGCCCGGGATCGTCGAGATCGCCTCCGGCTATCTGCGCGAGGGCGGCTTCGAGGTGCGCACCGCGACAACGGGTCAGATGGCGATCGACGCCGCCACGACCCAGATGCCTGACCTGATCGTCCTCGACCTGATGCTTCCCGATATCTCCGGGGAAGACGTCTGCACGGCGCTGCGGCGCCAATCAGCGGTGCCGATTCTCATGCTGACGGCCAAGTCCGCCGAGGCCGATCGACTGCGCGGTCTTGCGATCGGGGCCGACGACTACCTCGTCAAGCCCTTCTCCCCGCGCGAGCTTGTCGCACGCGTCCGGGCGATCCTACGGCGGGTCGGTGACATCGACACTCCCGTGGTTGACCTGCTCATCGTGGATGGTGGGCGACTCGAAGTCGATCTCGCGGCCCACGATGTCCGCATCGCGGGCGCGGACGTGCCCCTGACGGCGACAGAGTTTCGACTCCTCGCCGCCCTGTGCCGCCAGCCGAAGCGAGTGTTCTCGCGGTTCGAGCTGCTGCATGCCCTCCCGGGGCCGGACGTCGAGGGTTTCGAGCGCACGGTCGACGTCCACATCATGCGGCTGCGCAAGAAGATGGACGAGGTCGTTCCGGGGTCGTCGAACTATGTGAAGACCGTTTACGGGGTCGGGTATCGGCTCGACGAGCCCGATCGCGCATGAAGGCGACGCGCCTTCGTACCCGGTTGGTCGCGGCGTTCGTCGCGACGGCCGTGTTGACGACCGTCGTGGCGGCGCTCCTGACCTCCTGGGGGCTGCATCGCAGCTTCGACGACTACCTCGACGGTCGCGCCGACGAGGCGGGCCGCAGCGCGCAGGTCGCCGCGCAGGGGTCGTACCTCGCCCAGGGGGCCAGATGGACGCCCGCAGGTGTCGCCCGGCTGTCGCAGGAGCTTGTTCTCACCGGCTACGACTTCCGGCTCATCGACGGCGGACGGGTCCTGATCGACACCATTGACGGCGAAAGCACGACGACGACGCCTGTACCCGTACGCGTGCTCCCGGTCGTCTCCGAAGGCGCACCGGTTGCGACACTCCACCTGTTCGCACTCGACCGGCAGGGCAGCACCTCATCGGTCGACGCACTGCGTCGCGAGCTCGATCGCGGACACCTCATCGCCGCCGTGATCGCCGCGGCCGTGGCGATGCTCGCGGGCGTGATGGTCGCCAGTCGCCTTTCACGCCCTTTGGGGCAGCTCGCGGT
Organism: Thermoleophilia bacterium; assembly: GCA_031362405.1. GTDB lineage: Bacteria > Actinomycetota > Thermoleophilia > Miltoncostaeales > Miltoncostaeaceae > JANLSO01. The sequence continues at coordinate 11,465 of JANLSO010000075.1, forward strand.
CGCCGCGCGCGGCCTCGCCCAAGGAGGAAGCGTGCCCCCGTCGCTTCCGGGTGGGTCAGCCGAGATGCGCGAGCTGGCCGCGTCGTTCGACGGCCTCTCCCACGACCTCGAGCGCCAGCGAGGTGCCCGACAGCAGCTCGCCCAGGATCTCTCGCACGAACTGCGGACGCCGCTGGCGCTCTTGCAAGGCCGCATCGAGGCCATGCAGGACGGCATCGTGCCGTTCGACCGCGCGGGCCTTGGCCTGCTCCATACCGAGACCCTGCGACTCGGTCGGCTGGTCGGCCAGATCGAGCTGCTGGCCGAAGCCCATGCCCAGCCCGCGCCGCTTCGCCTGGAAATGGTTCCTTTGCAGGAGGTCGCCCGTGAGGTGCACGCCGCACTGGCACCCGCCTTCGAGATGCGGGGCATCGTCCTGGGACTCGAAGGCTCGGCGGTGTCGGCCTACGCCGACCGTGACGCCGTCAGGCAGATCGCGACGAACCTGCTGAGCAACGCCCTGAAGTACGCCCCTGAGAACATGCCGGTGCGACTGACAACGGGTGCACGCGACGGGCTGGCCGAGGTGAGTGTGCGCGACAGCGGAACGCTACCGGTCGCGGATCGCGCCCAGGTCTTCGACCGTTTCTATCGTGGTGCGCCGGGGGGAGGAACCGGGGCCGGGCTCGGCCTCACGATCGCCCGGAGCCTCGCCGAGGCTCAAGGGGGAGGGCTCGGTGTGGATGCGGATGATTCCGGGCTGACCTTCACGCTCACCCTTCCGACAGGCCCTCCGAACTCCCGGGCATGACGCGCCTACGAGCCCGCGTCAGCCCCGTGGTCTGACGTCTGAGCCGCAAACCAGGCGTGAAGCGCCGCTACCAGAGAAGGCTCTTTCGACGCGTAGGCAAGTTCCGCGCCATCGGGAAGATCGCGGTATGAAACGCGTATCCGGCCAGCGCTCGCCCGCAGCTCGTCAATGCCGGGCATCCGCATCCCGTGGGTCGCCATCGGGTCCGAGAAATCGCCCCGCACGAACCTGTCGCGTTCCGCGCGCAGGTGTGAGCGGATCAGCGAGCGTTGAGCCGCGTCTGGGGGACTGCGCAGCACCACCCGCTGCGTGCCTCCGGTCGCGCTGTCGCGGAACTCGTGCCGCGTGCGGTCGAGAGAGAACGGCATCACATCGGCGCCGCGTTCCCGGACCCCTGCACGACGTTCGGCGTCGCCATGCCCTCCGTCATGACGGTCGACGAGTGCGAACCCGGTGACGGCGATCGCGCCAGTGGCCGCCACCGCTCCCGCCCAGATCAGCCAACGCTGACGGCGGTTCATGACGACTCTCGAGCGGCATCGACGAGCAGGTTCATGGCGTCGAGCACCCGCTCGCGATCGTCATCCGGAAGCCGCGCAAGCAGCGCGTCAAAGCGGTTCGCGCGGCGTTCGGCGAGCACTCCAGCCATCTTCCACCCCTCCTCGGTCAATTCCAGAACCGTGCTTCGCGCATCACGCTCGCTGCGGGTGCGAACGATCCATCCCCGCTTCTCGAGCTGAGCGGTCAGTCGGCTCACGGTGCTCTTTTCGAGCCGCAGAGCCGCGGCGAGCCGGCTCGGCGTCGTTGCGCCCGACTCCGCGAGTTCGCTGAGCGCGTGGGCTTCCGACACCGGCACGGGCATGCCGCACGGCGTGCGATCCGGATGATGCAGGCCGAACGCCCTGATGAAGCCGATGATCGCCGCGGGCAGCTCGGCGGACGCGATCGCCAGACCGGTTGATGCGCTGTGCGGACTCGCCATAGTTCGACGATACAACTAAATATCCGCAGCGCAACCGCACCGTTTCGCGACCGACGCGGCCAGTGCGCCGCTCAGGCCAAGGCCGCCCGCGCGCTCCAGGTACGCCCGCCATCGTCCGACTCCATGAGCTTCCCCTCATGGGTCGCGACAAGCAGGCGGTTCGCATCGGCCGCGCTGAACGCCGCGGGTGTTCCCCCGAGGTCGCCACGACGCGTCCAGGTGGCTCCGGCATCGGCGCTTGCGAACACCGCACCCTCGGCGGACAGGCGGTAGAGCGCCCGCGCCGCCGGCCAGGCAAGGTAGCCCGCACGGTCACCGGCCGGTTTCCAGGTGGCGCCCGCGTCGGTCGAGCCGACGAGACCGACGGGCGTCGATGCGATGAAGGTGCGGGAGCGCGACGGATGCATCACCAGGTCGACGAGCTCACCGGGCGGGTTGCGGCGCATCCATGACGCCCCCGCGTCATCGCTCACGAGGATCTGGCTGCTCTGGGAATCGACGCCGGCGATGTTTCGGCCGTTCGCACGCAGGATGTGGAAATCCACCTCACCGAGCAGCGACACCGGATCCCACTTTTGGCCGGCGTCGACACTGGAGATCAGGCCGAGGAGCGATGGCAGGTCAGTGCGCAGGTCCGGATGTCCTGATCCGACGAACCGGTTGGGCCCGACGATCGTGAACCCCATCACGTCATGACGGAGGTCTCCCACACGCTGCGGGGCTGTCTCGCCCGCCGCCAGGCGGAAGAGACCGACGTGGGTTGCCAGCATCACCGCGTCATCGGCGGGGTCGACGCCAACGGCGTGGATGTGCGCGAGACCGCGGTCTCCCAATGAGGTGACAGGCCGGGCGGCCTCGCCGCCCGTGCCGTCCCCCCCGCAGCCGGAGGCAAGCCCCGCCGCAAGAACCAAAGCCGTGATCCACCCGGCGCCGCGCGACAGCATCACTCTGCCGGTCGGGGCGCTACGCAGGGTCGCCGGCCGCAAGACCATCGACCGGCCCCGGGGGGTTCGCGAGCAGCCCACGCCAGCGCCACCCGATCGACACCACGAGCAGGACGACCGACAGGCCAGCCATCCACGACTGCAGGGGTGCGAAGAACGAGAGCGCCCCCGAGGTGCCGAGTGCCAGCACAAGAACGGCGCGCGGCCACAGGATCGTCACAGGGAGGGCCGAGATCGACATACCGTGAGGCTGACAGAGACGCGCCTTCGGACGCAAGCGGCGCGCGCAGACAATCCTCACGTGCGTCATCGATTCGTTATACGAAGGGCGGGGAACCGTGCATTCGCGCGACGGGGTGGCCGCTACGACACCGACCCGGGTAACCGCAGGCGCGTCAACGAGAGCGCGTTCAGCGCGCGATGATGTGATCCCGCCGTGGGTGACCGCGGGTGATCTCCGGGCGTAGGGTCAGGCCGACGGGCTCGAAGACGCCCGCCTCGATCGCGATGCCGACGAGCGCCGCGACGCGATTCGCGGTGGCCTGGTTATCGGCGGTCAGTATGACGGGCCGCCACCAGCCGGAGCGGCACAGGGCGCGATGTTCAGTGACCGAAACGGACCTCGGGAAGCGCCCGCGCCAGCCACCGTGGCCGCCACCAGGCGGCCGAGCCGGCCAGACGCATCGCGACCGGCATCAACAGCAGTCGCACGAGCAGCGCGTCAAGGAGCACCGCCACCCCGAGGATGATCCCCATCTCCTTCGGCGGCAGCGGCCCCGACAAGGCGAACGTGAAGAACACCGCCACCATCACCGCCGCCGCGGCGAGGATCACCCGACCTGAGTGTGCCATCCCATCGACGGCGGCCTGCTTGGCATCGTGAGTGCGATCCCAATGCTCCTTGGCCGACGAGAGCAGGAACACCGTGTAGTCCATGGAGATCGCGAAGATCATCGCGAAGAAGAAGACCGGGCCCCAGGCGTCGAGAAAGCCCTGCGATTCGAAGCCGAGCAGCCCGGCCAAATTGCCGTCCTGAAAGATCAGGCGGGCGACCCCGAACGCCGCGCCGGTCGCGAGCAGGCTCGCGAGCACGCCAATTGCGGCGATGAGCGGGGCCTGGAGCGCCACGAGCAGCAGCAGGAAGCCGAGGACGAGGACCACTCCGATCACGATTGGCGTGTATCGGTTCAGCGCGACTTCGAGGTCGTGGTTCTCGGCCGCCGCCCCGCCGACCTGCACCGAGGCGGGCAGAGCCGTGCGCAGCCGATCGACCGTCGCCCCGAGCGCGGGGTCGGAGGGGTCGACGGATGGAACGGCCGTGACGAGCGCGAGGCCTTCGGCGCCGGCGCGCGGTGGCGATGCCTGCGCGAGACCGGGGTCGGCGGCCGCGACCCGTTGCGCCGTGGCCATCTGGGCCGCGGGCCCGATGATCTGCAGCTGACCGGGCGCGCCCGGGCCGAAGCCCGCGACGACCTGCTCGTAGCCCGCGCGCGACGAGTCGCCTTTGGGGACCACGCTGATTGAGGGCATCCCCGTCCGCAGACCGAAAACGGGGGCCGCGAGCACGAGCAGCACGACCAGGGCGGGCAGTCCGTAGAGCGCCGGCTTCGACCACAGGCGCTCGCCCCAACGCGCAAAGCGCGGCGAGCGATACTGCCCCTGACGCGACCACGGCACGGCGAAGCGGTTGACGCGCTCGCCGAGGCGCGCGAGCACCGCCGGCAGCAGGGTCAGTGTCGCGCCGAGCACGAAGACGACCGACAGCATGATCCCGAGCGCCATCGAACGGAACGCCGGGCTCGGCACGAGCATCACGGCGGTCAGGGCGATCAGCACCGTCAACCCGGAGAATAGGACTGCCTTACCCGCGGTGTCCATCGTGGCGGCCACCGCGTCAGTGCGCGTCAGGCGTGTGTCGGCGAGCGCTGCCCGGAAGCGGACGACGATGAAAAGGGCGTAGTCGATGCCCAGCGCCAGCGCGAACATCAGGGCGAAGTTCATCGCCCAGATCGACACGTCGAACAATTGCGCCGCGACAACCAGCGAGCCCGCGGATGCCGCGAGGCTGAGGATGGTCAGAAGCAGCGGAAGACCGGCGGCGATGAGCGCGCCGAAGGCGACGATGAGGATCGCGAGCGTGACCGGCCACGAGATCAGCTCGGAGGTCAGCATGGCGTCGCGATTGGCCGTGTTGAAATCGGACCACATCCCCGAGGAGCCCGTCAGGTTGACGGTCGTGCCGGGCGCGGCTGCGGCCGTGAGCGGCCCCTTCAGATCGCCTGCCGCGCGGACCATGCCGGTCGGGTTGGCGGCGGCACCTCCTATGACGATGGCCGTGTGACCGTCGCGGCTGACACTGCCCGCCTGAGCGTTTGGGGCGACGACCGACGAGACAGCGGGATCGGCGGCGAGAATCTTCTCCGCGCGAGCGATGGTGGCGACAAAGGCCGGATCACCGACCGTCAGGGAATCGGACGCGACGACAACGGTGAGGGCGGTCGAGGCGGAGCCGTCGAATGCCCCCTGGACCATCTGGCGCACCCTCACCGATTCGGAGCCGGAGGCTTCCCATCCCGCGCCCGACAGCGCGGTCTCGACGCGTGGAGCCAAAGCGCCCAGACCCACGATCAGGACGATCCAGATCGCGGCGACGGTGCGGACGTGGTTCGCCGACCAGCGCCCGAGGCGCCCGATGGGACCGACGCTCATCGCCCCGCTCCTTTGAGGTTGTAGGTGCGTCGCGGTACCAGCGACATCGGGCAGTCACCCGCGATGACGAAAACGAGCTGGTTCGCGCCGACGAATGCCGTCATGAGCAGGAACCACGGACTGACGAACACACCGAGGGCAACGCTTACAAGGGTCCCCGACCCGGCAATGACGAACAGGCCGCGCTCGAGCGAGACGCGGCCGCTCATGAGTTCACCTCGTGCGGGCCGAGCATGGCCTGGAGCTCGGCGACCTGGCGCTGGAGACCTCCGCAGACCTGCTCGCACAGGAGAAGAACCGATGGATCCGCGATCCGACAGCGGACGTTGTTGCCCTCCCTTTCCCGCGCGATCAGGCCGCCACGAGCGAGCACGCCGACGTGCTTGGAAACGTTCTGCTGACTCGTCCCGAGTGCCTCGGCGAGCTGCCCCACGGTGAAGTCGCCACCCCGCAGACGGTCGAGGATACGGATGCGCATCGGCTCGCCGAGCACGCGAAAGCGTTCGGCGATGACGGCGACCAGCGCGTCAGGAAGTGGATTCGGCATACCCATCGCGGGCTCCTTGCGGGATGACGAGGCGTTGTTCAGCAACGCAACTATACAACTAATTCGTTTTTTAGTTGCAAGTATGTTTTCAGCGTGCCACGCTCGCCCTCATGGACCACGCTCCCCATCGCGCCGCTCTGCAGCCCCGACGGACCTCGTCGCCCCGCCTTTACGACGGCGTCGTGACGACCCTCGATCACCTCGGCCTTGCGCGGCTCAGACGCCAGCTATCGCACGGCCTCGCTGGCGACGTTCTCGAGGTGGGCGTCGGCACCGGACGCCAACTCGCCCACTACCCGCCCAGTGCGCGCATCACCGCGGTCGACCCCGATGCGGCGGCAATTCGGTTTGCCGGCCGTCGATCGCCCCATACTCGGCTTGTTGTTGCCGAGGCCGAGGCGCTTCCCTTCCCCGACGCCTCGTTCGACGTTGTGGTCTTCGCGCTCGTCTTGTGCACGGTGCGCGACCCCGCCGCAGCCTTACGCGAAGCGCGCCGGGTTCTCCGTCCAGGTGGCCGCCTGCGCGCCGTGGAGCACGTCCGCAGCCCGTTTTGGTTGCTCGCGCGGGCTCAAGAAGTCGTGAACCCGATCTGGGGAGCGGTGGCCGGCGGCTGCCAACTCGATCGACCGACCCGCGACCACATCGTCTCGGCCGGATTCTCGGTGGTCCGCCAACAGGCCTACCTCGGCGGGCATGTCGTTCTCATAGAAGCCGGCACGAACCTCTGATCAGTGCGGGTGGCCCGCCTCGCCCTGCGTGTCGGGCGTCTCTCGGATCGTCGCCCACGACTGCCAGGTGATGCGCAGGATCACCAGCGTGATCGCCAACCCGATGAGCGGATCGCCCAGCTCGAGACCGACTGCGGCGGTTGCGGCGCTGCCGACGACCGCAAGGCTGACCAACCCGTCGACGCGGGCGTGGTTACCGTCGGCGATGAGCGCGGGGCTATTGAGGCGACGTCCACCCCGAAGGCGGATCTGGGCAGCGATCTCATTGCCCACGAAGCCCACGGCGCCGGCGGCGGCAAGCGCCCAGAGGTACGCGAGTGGCTGGGGGTTCACGAGGCGGTTGACGGCTTCATACCCCGCGACACACGCGCTGACGAAGATGACCGCCACCACGAAGTAGCCGGCTCGCTTCTCGGCAACGAACGAGCGCATCAAGAACGCGATCGCGAGCGGAATCGCGGTGAGCGCATCGCCGAAGTTGTGGATGAGGTCGGCGAGCAGCGCAACGCTTCCCGTCACCAGGAAGATGGCCACCTGCACGAGGGCGGTAACCAGCAGGACCGCCAGGCTGATTCCCACCGTGCGCAGCCCGTCGCGCGATTGTGTGATCGAGCGGTCGATGAGCCCGTGGCTGTGCCCATGTCCGTGGCCGTGATCGTGGTCGCGGTGGGCGTGGTCGCCGTGGTCGTGTGCGTGCGGCGCCTCAGGATGCTCGTGGAAGTGATCACTCACGAACTGCTCCCGCCGGCGAGCACAGGTTGAACACCGCTGGCATGACCACGGCGCAGGTGGTCGACGTGGGCGACGACTTGACCGAGCACCTCGGCGACGTGGTCATCGTGCAGGGCGTAGACGACCCGGCGCCCCTCGCGCTCGCCGACCACGAGGCCGAGGTGTCGCATCAGCCGCAGCTGATGGGAAACGGCGGAATCCTCCATCCCGACCGCCGCGGCGAGCTCGCCGACCGATGCCGGCCCCGTGTGGAGCCGGGCGAGGAGTCTCAGCCGGCTCGGCGTTGCGAGAGCCTGCATGGCCTCGGCGGCGGCACGGGCATACGCGGAGTCGTCGAGCAGCCGTTCAAGGCCGGGGTGGCGTCCATGGGTCATCAGGACGGCACCTTACCTGAATGACTGTTCTTATGTTCATTTGTAGGTCATTGGTCGTCCCGCCCGGCGTGGAGCGCCCTCGATCACACGTCGGCTTCGCGGGAATTGAGGAGCCGCCGCACCGAGGCGGCGTCCGGCAGAGCGAGGGCGCCCCGCACGAGGTCGCGGGCGGCGGCCGAATCCACGGCCCGGACCGCCTCCTTCACGAGACCGACCCGGCGTGGGCTGACGCTCAGCTCATCGACCCCGAGCCCGACCAACAGGGGCACCCCCAGCGGATCGGAGGCCATCTCCCCGCACACCGCGACCCGGCAGTCGTGACGCGCGGCGGCGGTGGCTATCCCTGAGATCAGGCGAAGCACGGCGGGGTGAAGAGCGTCCGAGAGCGCGGCGACCCGGGGATTGCCGCGCTCGGCGGCCATCACGTACTGGGTGAGGTCGTTCGTGCCGATCGACAGAAAGTCGACCTCCGCCGCAAGGACATCGGCCAGCACGGCGGCTGCGGGCACCTCGACCATCGCCCCGACCTCCACCTGCCCGGCCGGGAGACCCTCCGCGAGCAGTTCCGCGCGCGCGGTCTCCAGCATGTCTCGAGCCGCACGAAGCTCGGCGAGCTCACTGATCATCGGAAACATCAGCGCCAGCGGGGCCTCGGCCGCGACGCGCAGGGCGGCACGCAGTTGAGCCACGAAGAGGCGGGGCTGCTCGAGGCAGAGCCGAATTCCGCGGACCCCGAGAAACGGGTTCTCTTCTTTGGCGAGCGGTAGATAGGCCATCGGTTTGTCGGCACCCGCATCGAGGGTGCGAAGGACAACGCGCCGGCCCTGCATCTGCTGCACCGCGTCGCGGTAGGCGTCGTACTGCTCGTCTTCGCGCGGGGCGTCGGCCCGGTCGAGAAACAGGAACTCACTGCGCAGAAGGCCAACCCCGTCGGCCCCGCCCGCGACGGCGTGCTCCAAGTCGCCGGGGGCACCGATGTTGGCCGCGACCTCGATGGTGATGCCGTCCGTGGTGATCGCCGATTCGTGGGCGTGGGCCGCCGCCCGCTTGGCGCGATTGAGGGCGTCGCGGGCGCGGGCCTCGTGGCGCTCGATCGCCTCGGGCGTGGGTGCGACCACCACGACCCCGGTGTCGCCGTCGACCAACAGGGGGGTGCCCGCGGCAATCGCCAAAAGCCCGCCCCCAAGGCCGATGACCGCCGGGATGCCACGCGATCGGGCGATGATCGACGCATGCGAGGTCGCCCCCCCGCCCGCCATCACGATCGCCGTTGTGTATGCGACATCGAGGGCCGCAACCTCGGCCGCCCCGAGTTCATCCGCGACGAGCACGCCCGAGGTCGACTCTGCACCGGAGTCTCCGGTGAGCAGCGCCACGACCCGGCGCCCGACATCGAGAACATCGGCTCCCCGCGCCCGCAGGTATGGGTCATCCAGATGCTGGTACCCCTGGGCGGCGGCACGCGTGGCGTCGTGCCAGGCACGGGCAGCGCCGGTCCCCTGGGTGATCGCGCGCTCGGCGGCGTCGACCACCGCGTCGTCGTCGAGCACCAACAGCTGGGCACCGATGATCTCGCCCACCACAGGGGCCGCGGCAGCCCGCAGCACCTCCAACTCCATGGCGGCCGCGGCGCGCGCATCACCCAAGGCGGCGCGCTCGCTGGTCGGATCGCCTGAGGGTTTATCCGGGGTCGCCACGCCGCCCGCGACGAGCGCAGGCCCCGATCCGAGCCCCGGTGCGGCCGGGACACCCCGCAGTTCCTCGCCGGGCTCGGGCACGCGAACGGGCGCGGCAACCGCGACATCGATCGGAGCGGCCACGTCGTCGGTGCGTTCGGAGATGATCGCCCGTACCGCTGTGAGGGCTCGCGCGGCGTTAGGGCCGCGGGCCTCGATCAACACGCGATGGTCCTCGAGCGCGCCGAGCATCGACAGAGCAGTGAGGCTGCGCGCGTTGGCGGGGCCCGCACCCGTGGTGAGGTTGCGCACCCGCATCTGCACGTCGTGATCGGCGGCGGCCCGCACCACGGCGGCGGCAGGTCGGGCGTGCAGACCGTGAGCCGTGCGGACGGTCGCTTCGATCGCCGACCACCCCTCCTCGTCGTCGTGGCCGTCGACCTCGGGGCTCTCCTCGAAATCCGCACCGAGGTGGGCGGCCTTGCCGGCAAGGCCATTGCGCGCTTCGCGAGCGGCGTCGTCCAGCGAACCACCCGCCCGGGCGGCGGCGGCCGCCGCGACGGCTCCTTCCACGAGCGGGGCCTCACAGAGCAACACCCGCTCGCGCACCGCGGGGTCGAGAAGGTCCAGGGCGAGTTCGGCGCTGAGGACCGCGGAGCCGAGATCCATCAGCACCAGGGCCTGGCCACCGTCGCCGGTGACGCGCTCGATCGCCCCCATCACCCGGACCGCATCGGTGCCGATCGGATCGCCCGGCTCATCGAGCCCTCCGGCGGCTTCGATGAGCACCTCGGCCCCGGCCATCTCTCGTGCCAACTCGACCACTCCCGCCGCCAGGCGAGCGCTGTGCGAGACGATCACCAGGCCAACGGTCATCCCAAACCGTATGCCCGGTAGAGAATCTCCACCGGGTGCACCGACGGGCGGTCGGTCGCGGCGGCGATCTGCCAGCGACACGTCTCCGAATCGCACACCGACAGCTCGGCGCCCGAGGCGCGCACCTGCTCGAACAGGCCGCGGCCGACTTCCATGGCGATGTCGTACTTCTCGACCTTCATTCCGTACGTCCCGGCCACCCCGCAACAGACGCTGTCGAGCTGCCTGGCCTCGAGGCCAGGTATCAGCGCCATCAGCTCGAGGGCGGGCGTGCCGATCCCGTGGCCGCGCTGCTGGCACGGAGCGTGGTACGGAACCGTCATCTCAACCGGCTGCATGTCGGTGCGAAGGTCGCCCCGGTCGTCGAGCATCACGAGGTACTCGCAGATGTCGTAGAGGTGCTCGGAGACGACGCGCAGGTCGTCGTCGTCCATGCCAAGGATCTCCCGGGCCTCGCGTTTGAGCATCAGGCCGCAGCTCGTCGAGGTGGCAACGATGTCGTGACCGGCGCGGGCGTAGGGGGCGAGTTGGGCGACGAGCTTTCGCACGTAGGCGCGGGCGTCGTCGTAGAGACCGTTGCTCTGCAGCGGCAAACCACAGCAGCCCTGTTTGGGCACGATCACCTCGAGGCCGTTGTGCTCTAAGACGGCGATGGCGTGGGCGGCGGTGTCGGGCTCGTAGAAGTTCGCCGCGCACCCGTGAAAGAACACCACCTGGCGCTCGGGCGCGCGCACGTTCGGGGCCCGGCGGCGTGAACGCGTCCGATTTTGGAAGGTCCGTCCCGCCCATTTCGGCAGGGGGGCATGACGGTGAATCCGCAGCACTTTCTCAAGCAAGACGCGAAACGGGCCGAACGAGGTCGTCCAGTTGGCGATCGGGGCCACGGGGGCGCCCATCCACCCGGCGACCGTCGGGCGCGCGATCAGCTTGTCGCGCACCGATACCCCGCGATCCTGGGCGAGTGCCGCCCGGGCTTGGTTGTTGATCTCCGCGATATGCACACCCTGCGGGCAGACCTGCGTGCAGATACCGCAGCTCGAGCAGTAGTCGAGCGAGCGGTCGGCCTCGGGCCCGATACCGCGAAAGCGCTCGGCCTGCGGGCCCACGTACTTCGGCCCGGGAAACAGCGGCGTGGCCGCCGCCACCGGACAGTAGGTCTCGCAGATGGTGCACTTGACGCAGTGATCGAGCGAGTCGCGCATGAGGTCCTGCAGGGGGTGGGTCATGTCTCCTCCAAGATTGCGCGGGCCGCGCGGTAACCGGCCGCGATGGCGATGCCCTCGCCGGATTTCTCGCGCCAGGGCTCGGCGCCGGCGATACCGGCCCCGGCCGCGTGCAGGTTCGGCCAAACGACGTTTCCGTCGGGCCCGACCGGGCGGCAGGCGCCGTCGACGGCAACCCCTGAGGCCATGAGGGGTTGGTGGTCGAGGTGGCGGGCGCTGAGCCGCGGGGTTCCTTCCGGTGGCCCGACAACAGGCAGATCAAAGACCTTCTCGTGCAGGGCCCCGTAGGAATCGAGCTCGATCCCACCGGCCGCGAAGCCTCCCGTGGCGAGCACCACGGCGTCGGCGGGCAGGTGCCGGGTGCGCGCCGCCTCGCGCACGCTGACGTGCGACACACGCCCAGCGTCGGACTGGTATCCCACGGCCTCGGGGCCGAGGATCGTCCGGACGCCCGCACGCGAAAGCGCCGCGTTGAGCTCACGCTGAAGGCGCATGCCCGGCACCGACGGCGGCACGGTAGGGATCTCCGCGATCGGGGCGCCGAGCCGCTCCTGCATCTCGTCCCAGACCTCGTCGGCCTTCGCGAGCCCCAGCACGGCCGGGATCACGATCGTCTCGCCCGGCTCGATCACGGCTTTCAGGGCCGCGGCGAACGCCACCCGAAACGCCGGCTCGTCGAGCGCGCGGGCGTAGACCTGGCCCGCGACATCGGCCACCCCGGGTCGCGGTGACGCGGCGATCTCCGCATGACGCACGCTCACTGACACACCGGGAAGACCAGCGCGCATGAGGTTCTCCGCCAGTAATCGCGGAAAGAAGTCCTTGAGACCAGAAAGGCCTACAGCCACGAAACGTCCTCCCGCGCGAAGATCGGCCGCGGCCATCGAGGCCGGCGCGAAGGCCGTGTGCCGCGGTACCCCGACCGCGGTCGGCAGCAGGAGGTTCTCCTCGCCATCACCAACGAAACGCATCCTGGGGACGCACGCGACGAACCATGCGAGCGCGTCATTGATGGCATCGGCAAGGTGCGCGTAGGGGTGCTCAGGCCGTGAGGCGACGAACCCCGCCATCGCCTCGCGGGGAGACTCCACCCGCTCGGGCGCGTACCCGAGAACGTCAATCGTGCCCGGCGACAGGTGCAGGCTGCCCGCGCCCTTGGCGACGACCGTGACGCGTGCCCCATCCTCCGCCAGATGCAACGCCGCCACGAGCCCCGCGAGACCGGCCCCGATAACGACAACCCGCGTCATGCCGGCACGGCGACCGGCAGGTGCTCGACGTCAAGGGTGCCTTGGAAGATCCAGTCGTCGAGGCAGGCCTGACGCATCTGGTCGCCGTAGAGAATCGGCTCGAGCCCAAGCCAGCGGTGCTGCAGGAACGTCAAGAGCAGCTCGTCGGCGCGCCCGACTTCCGCGTCGCCGAGTCCGTGGAGGATGCCCGTCGCCCGGTAGGTGCAGAAGCCCCCCTGGCAGGGGCCCATCCCGAGCCGCAGAACGCGCCGTACGTCGTCGAGGTTCATCCCCGGACGTCGGCGCGCGACTTCCAGGAGGCGGCGGCGCGGAATCAGCTCGCATTCGCAGACGAGCTGGTCGTCGGCCATCGCCTCTTCCTGGGCGGCGAGTCGCGAGCCGAGCCAGTAGTAATTGCCTGCCTGCGAACCGGGCAGGGGCTCGCTCGCCGTCGTGCAGGTCCGCGCGGCACCCATTTGGGCGCACATCGCGTCGACGACCGTCTCCGCCATCAGCCGGTAGGTGGTGAGCTTGCCGCCGGTGATCGTGAGGAAGCCAGACACGCCGTCATGGCTGAGGTGATCGACGAGCGCAAGGCCACGGCTCATGTGGTGAGTGTCTTCGCCGTGCTCATCCGAATGCGTGTCTTTGAACAGCGGGCGGGCACCGGTCCACACGTGCAGGGCCCGCGCCTGGCGAAAGCCGGGCACGATCACCTCGCCCGCGTCGAGCATCTGCTGGACCTCGCCGGGGCTGATGCTGAGGTCGTCGGGGCTGTCGACCTTCACGTCGGTGGTACCGATGATGCATACCGAGTGGCTCGGGACGATGATGTCGCCGTCGGCGGGGTGCTCGCAGCGGTTGACGACGGTGCTGACCAGCCGATGGTTCATGGCGATCATGATTCCCTTGCCGGGGACCACGGTGATCCCCGGACATCTCGCCATGTCGGCGATCTCGCCGGCCCATACGCCACCGGCATTGATGACAAAGCCGGCCTCGATGCGAACGTCTTCATGCGAACGATCGTCACGAGCAAGGGCGCCGACGACCCGGTCGCCGTCGCGCAGGACCTCGGTCACCCAGTGGTAGGAAAGTATCGTCGCCCCGTGCTCTTGCGCGGAGCGGGCGTTGCCCCAAAGCAGCGTCCAGGCGTCGATCGAGGCGTCTTCCACCTCGAAGGCACGGGAGATGCCCGGATTGATGCGCGGCTCTCGGGCAAGGGCCGCGCCCACGGTGATCTCCTGTACCGCCACCCCCGTCGCGCGACAGCCGGCGAAGAACCGGTCGGCATAGGCCGGGTCATCCGCGGGCGTCGTGACGAAAAGGCCGCCCGTGTCTTCGATCGACTCGGCAGCAATCCGCCGCAGGATGGCGCTTTCCTCGGCGCACTCGGTGGCCGCCTGTGTATCGGAGATCACGTATCGCCCACCCGAGTGCAGGAGGCCGTGGAACCGGCCGGTGGTGCCCTGGCCGAGGTCGACCCGCTCGACGAGGATGGTGCGAAAGCCCCGCAGGGCGGCGTCGCGAACGACCCCGAGGCCGGTCGCGCCGCCGCCGATGACAAGGACGTCACATTCGTGCGTAGTTATGAGCCCTCCTTTTCCACCCAGTCGAACGACTTGGTGACCGCCTTCTTCCAGAAGCGGTACTCGGTCTCGCGCTGTTTGGCGTCCATCGAGGGTTTCCAGCGCTTGTCCTCGACCCAGTTCTCACGCAGGTCTTCCTGCTTGGCCCAGAACCCAACGGCCAAACCCGCGGCGTAAGCCGCTCCGAGCGCGGTCGTCTCAGCCACGGCAGGTCGGATCACATCGACGTTGAGCAGGTCGGCCTGGAACTGCATGAGCAGGTCGTTTTGGACCATTCCGCCATCGACCTTCAGCGATTCGAGAGCCACACCCGAGTCGGCGTTCATGGCCTCGACGACCTCGCGGCTCTGGTAGGCCGTGGCCTCGAGGACGGCCCGGGCGATGTGCCCGGCGTTGACGTATCGGGTCAGGCCGGCGATCACGCCGCGCGCATCGCTGCGCCAATAGGGAGCAAAGAGCCCCGAGAACGCGGGCACGAAATAGACGCCACCGTTGTTTTCGACGGTCATGGCCAGTTCTTCGACCTCCGGAGCCGCCTTGATCATTTTCAGATTGTCGCGCAACCACTGAACGAGCGCCCCGGTAATGGCGATCGAACCCTCGAGCGCGTAGATCGTCGGGCCGTCGCCGATGCGGTACGCCGCGGTGGTGATGAGCCCGTTCTTCGACTGAACGGCCTCGGTACCGGTGTTCAGCAGTAGGAAGTTGCCGGTGCCGTAGGTGTTCTTGGCCTCGCCGACCGCGAAGCAGGTCTGGCCGAAGAGCGCGGCCTGCTGGTCGCCGAGGTCACCGGCAACCTTCACTCCCTGGACCGCAGGAATCGTCGCCTCGCCGTAGACCTCGCTGGAGCCGCGGATCTCCGGGAGCATCGTGCGTGGCACGCCGATGGCGGCCAGCAGTTCGTCGTCCCATTGGAGCGTCGCGAGGTCCATCAGAAGCGTGCGGCTGGCGTTGGAGACGTCGGTGATGTGCAGGCCGCCGTTCACGCCGCCGGTGAGGTTCCAGATGACCCACGTGTCCATGTTCCCGAACATCAGCTCGCCGGCATCGGCCTTGGCGGCGGCACCCTCGACGTTGTCGAGAATCCAACGCACCTTCGGTCCCGAGAAGTAGGTCGCGATCGGTAGGCCGGTCTTGGCGCGGAAGCGGTCTTGCCCTCCGTCGGCCATCAGCCGATCGCAGATCACGTCGGTGCGGGTGTCCTGCCAGACGATCGCGTTGTAGACGGCTTTGCCGGTGTTGCGATCCCAGACCACCGCGGTCTCGCGCTGGTTGGTGATGCCGATCGCGGCGAGGTCGTCCTTGCCGATGCCGGCCGATGCGAGGGCTTCGCCGACGACCTCTTCGGTGCGGCTCCAGACCTCCGCGGGGTCATGCTCGACCCACCCGGGCTTGGGGAATATCTGCTCGTGCTCTTTCTGCGCGATCGAGACAACCTTGCCGCCGTGATCGAAGATCATGAACCGGGTGCTCGTGGTTCCCTGATCGATCGCACCTGCGTATTTCGCCACGTTCGTTCTCCGATCCGTCGCTATGCGGCCCACGTTCGCGCGGCGCACCGCGCGAGAAGGGCACTCGATGTCGCGCCCGGGTCTTGGTGACCGGTGCTGCGTTCTCCCAGGTAGCTGGCGCGCCCTTTGCGCGCGACCAGCGGGATGGTGGCCCGGGCGCCCTCCTCGGCCTGCTCGGCTCCCCGAGCGAGCGCGTCCGCAAAGGACGCGCCCTCCCCGAGCGCCGCGCTCACCGCGTCCGCGGCGGGCTGGAGTGCATCCACCATCGTCTTGTCCTGGAGTTCTGCCTTACCGCGCGAGCGCACCCCGGCGACACCGGCCGCAAAGCACACGGCCCAGTCATCGGGGGTCAGATCGTCGGCCGGGGCGGTCGAGCCGAACTGCAGAAAGAAGGTCCCGTACAGCGGACCCGCCGCCCCACCGACCTTCGAGATCAAGGTCATCCCCACGGCTTTCATGAATGCCGCAACGTCGGGCGGCTCACCGGTGTCGAGCTTCTCGACCACAGCCCGCATGCCGCGGTCCATGTTGATGCCGTGGTCGCCATCGCCGATCGCCGAGTCAAGGGCGGTCAGCGCCTCCTTCTGGGCAGCCATCTCCACGGCGAAGGCCCGCACCCATGCGGACACCTCGCCGACGGTGATGTGTGTTGCCTCGCTCATGCGCCCCATCGCAGGCCGGCGGTGTGCACCGGTGCGTCCCACAGGCGAATAAGCTCGTCGTCGAGCCGCAGCAGGGTGATGGAGCACCCGGCCATCTCGAGCGACGTGATGTACGAACCAACGAGGCTGCGCGCGACCGTGATGCCACGGGCCGCGAGCAGTGCCATCAGCTCGTGGTAGACGACGTACAGCTCGATCAGTGGCGTGCCCCCCATCCCGTTGACGAACGCCAGCACCCGGTCGCCGGAGGCGAACGGAAGGTCGTCGAGGATCGGCGTCGTCAAGCGTTCGGTGACCTCGCGGGCCGAGGCGACGGGCAACCGCTCGCGCCCTGGTTCGCCGTGGATCCCGATGCCGATCTCCATCTCGTCATCGCCCAACTCGAACGTCGGCTTACCCGCCGCGGGGACGGTGCACGAGGTCAACGCCATGCCCATCGTGCGGCCCTCGGCGTTGACCCGGCGACACACCTCGGCGACCGCGGCGAGGTCTTTGCCCTCCTCGGCGGCCGCCCCGACGATCTTCTCGCAGAGCACGGTCACCCCCACGCCGCGGCGACCCGCGGTGTAGAGGCTGTCCTGAACGGCGACGTCGTCGTTGGTGATGACGGCCTCCACCTGGATGCCGTCACCCCCGGCGAGGTCGGCGGCCATCTCGAAGTTCAGGATGTCGCCGGTGTAGTTCTTGACGATGTGCAGCACCCCGGCCCCGCCGTCGACGGCCTTCGTGGCCTCGAGCATCTGGTCGGGGGTCGGTGAGGTGAAGACCTCCCCGGGGCACGCGACGTCGAGCATGCCCATGCCCACAAAGCCACCGTGCATCGGCTCGTGGCCCGAGCCACCGCCGGAGAGAATTCCCACCTTGCCCTTCACGGGAGCGTCGGCGCGAACGATGTAGGCGGGGTCGTAGTTGATCCTCACCAGATCGCCGTGCGCCGCCGCGAAACCCTTGAGGGATTCCGTGACGACGTCGGCCGGGTCGTTGATCAGCTTCTTCATCAGACGTCCTCAGCGACCTCGCCGCGCTGCTTGAGGCCCTCGGTGTCGTCCTTCATCCGCGCCTTCAGCACATCGTTGATGAAGAAGTCGTAGATGAACGCGCCGATGACGGCACCGATGATGGGTGCGACGATCGGCACCCAGAAGTAGGCGTCGAGGTTGCCCTGCTTGCCCGGGATCGCCGCATCGCCCCACCCAGCCATCCAGGTGAACAGCCGTGGCCCGAAGTCGCGAGCCGGGTTGATCGCGTAACCGGAGTTCGCCCCGAAGGACATGCCGATCGCCATGACGCCGAAGCCGATGACGATCGCGCCGAGGTTGGCCTTCGGCGGGATGTTCATCAAGTCGATCACCGCGAACACGATGATGATGAGCAGCGCTGTACCGGTGATCTCACTGATCAACGGGCCCACGTAGTCACCGAAATAGCCCGCCGGCCCGGTGACGAAGATCCCGATGGTGCTGGCGTCTTTGTTCCCCACACCGGCCGCCTTCTCAGCGGCGTCGATCGCGTCTTTGTAGTTCAAGAAAACGAGGGCCGCGCCGGCGAACGCTCCGGCCACTTGGGCAGCGATGTACCCCGGTACCTTGGCCCATGCAAAGCCCCGTTTGACCGCGAGCGCGACGGTCACCGCGGGGTTGATGTGGGCGCCGCTGATTCCCCCGGCGACGTAAACGCCCATGATGACCGCCATCCCCCAGCCGAATGTAATGAGCAGCCAGTCGCCGTTGCTGACCGTCCCGTCGCCGCGACCAGATTGCGGAAGACCCGCGACGGCCATCGCGACGACGCCAGTGCCGAACGCGATGAGCACGAAGGTGCCGAGGAACTCCGAAAGGAGCTCACCCATCGTCCCTTCACGCCAACCGGTCTTTCCGTGTGTTAGCTCTGCCATGAGAACACCTCCACGTTTGTGCCGATCGACACGATCGTCCACCCAACGGGGGTCGGCGCGAAACCCCCTCCGGTCTTCCATGTCGCTTTTGTTGCTTTCCCATCCGGCAGCTTTGGCAAACGTCCGGCGGAGTCACGCGCCCGACGTGGTCATTTCGCGGGACTGATTTCGTCATTCGCGCCGCCGAGATTCGCCATCGGCGCGGTTGGTAGTACTCATCTGCAGCGTGAGCTCTCCCCATGTGCCCGCCTGACTTTCCCGCATCTGCACGGCCCGCCGCCCCCGGCAAAACGGCAGTGACGGAACGGTGTTGCGGCACGACGCGCGCGCCTCCGGCGTGCTGCACCAACTCACTCGGCTCCACGAGCAATGAAAGAGATCCAAGGGGCCCTGCGCCGCCGAGGCGCACGTGGCGCCGGCGACGCTGACTGCTGAAACCGCGTGACTCAACCACCGACACGACTGACCACAGGGGGCGTTGTTTCATCGCCGGCGCCGTCGTCATAGCACGTGTTCCAATCGTCGCCTGATCGAGGGTTGGCGACAAGTCGGAGGCCTCCGAGACCGTCCCGAATCCCGACGACGCGCCTCGCCCCTGGAACGTTCCAGGGGCGGTCGCCCGGTTCATCGAAGTCGAAGCCGCGGTTGCGCTCTTCGTCGCCGTGGTGCTCCTCCTCTACGCGACGGCAACGCGGCGGATGCGGGCACGCTGGTGGTGGATCATCGCGATGCTCTGCGCCCTCGGCGGCCTCATCGGGCTGCTCGCACGCGCCGCAACAGCCCGGGTGATCGGCGCGAACATCGACTTCGGGATCGCCGTCGTCTTCTTCCGGGGTGCCGGTGCCCGTCACCATCAGCAACGGCCAGGCGGCCGCTGGGCCCGTCGCCGCGTACGGATTCGAAGAGACGTCGATTGCCGAGGTCACGGACTCGTCCCCCTACGCAAACAACGGGCTGCTCGAAGGCGGGACCGCGAGGTCGACTGCCGGACGTTTCGGGAACGCCCTCCAGTTCGACGGCACGAACGACCTCATGACAGTCGCCGACGCCCCTTCGCTCGACCTCACAACGGCCATCACCCTCGAGGCGTGGGTCAACCCGGCAGCGCTCGGGACCACCTGGAGGACCGCCGTACTCAAAGAGGGTCCCGGCTCGTTGCGCTACGCCCTCTCTGCGAACAATGCCGCCACCCGGCCGAACGGCCACGTTTTCACCGAGGCCGACCAACGCGTCGAGGGCCCCGGGGCCCTACCCGTGAACCAGTGGTCTCATCTCGCCACCACCTACGACGGCGTGTCCCAAAGCTCTACCTGAACGGCGCGCTCGTCGGGACGCGGCCGACCACGCGCCTTGAACACGTCGGCGAACCCGATGCGCATTGGTGGTAATACGGTCTGGAAGGAATGGTTCAAGGGCCGTATCGACGAGGTGCGCGTCTACACCCGCGCCCTCAGCGGAGCCGAGATCCAGACCGACATGAACCAGCCGATGTCGCCGCCCGGCTGAGCGGCGGCCCTCAGCGGAGCCGCCGTTCACGTAGGCCCGCCTGCCGGTCCGTCCGTGGGTCTCCTTCACGCTCTCGGATGCCTCTAAAGTGTTTCGAGCGCGCGCGTTCATCCCTGAGCGGCGCGCCGGTTGCCGGCAGAGCCGATTGCGCCGGGGAATTCAGGGAGCTGTATGAGCGACGCCTGGGCTCTTGAATCGTGGGACTACCTCGAGTCGGCGGCCGACCGGCTCCGGCTGGGTGACCACGTTCGCGCGCTGCTGAACAGCACCGCGCGCGAGCTTCAGGTCCAGATCCCGGTCCGGATGGACGACGGCAGCCGCCGCGTCTACACCGGCTACCGCATCCAGCACTCGAATGTCCGTGGCCCTTTCAAAGGTGGCGTACGCTTTCACCCCGAGGTGAGCCTCGCCGAATCCCGTGCGCTTGCCGCGCTGATGACCTGGAAGACGGCGCTGGTGGACATCCCCTACGGCGGAGCGAAGGGCGGCGTGACCTGCGACCCTACGAAAATGTCACGCAAGGAATTGCAGGCGTTGACGCGCGGCCTGACGCAAAAGCTCGACATGGTCCTGGGTATACATCGCGACATCGCGGCCCCCGACGTGGGCACCAACCCGCAGGTCATGGCCTGGATCATGGACGAGTACGGCAAGAAGCACGGCTACACGCCGG
>JANLSO010000087.1:0-19956 GCA_031362405.1 Thermoleophilia bacterium
CGTCGCGATTGACGGTGGTTCCGGGGACGTTGCTTGCCACGGCGCCGGCCAGCGCGGGCGCCGAGGGCACCTTGCCCTTGGCGGCCTTGGTGAACGCGGCAGAAACCAGGTCGGGGCGCTCCCTGGCCAGCGCCACGGCCTCGCGGTTGGCCGCGACGAGTTGGGCGACCGCCTCGGGGTGGGCCTCGGCGAAGGCCGTGCGCACGACAAGGACCGTCGTCGGGTAGCGGCCGCCGTTCACGATCTTGTCGGCCGGCAGCACCACGTCGGCCAGGCCGAGATCGACGAGCGTCGCGCCCCAGGGCTCGGGTGCCAACGTGGCATCGAGCGCTCCGCGCTCGAACGCCGTGCGGAGATCCGCGTTGCGAATGCGCACCATGCGGACGGATCCACCATCGGTCTCGGGGCGGAGGCCGGACTCTTTCAGCAGGTAGCGCAGCGCGAGGTCCTGCGTGTTGCCGAAACCGGGAAAGCCGACCGTATGGCCCCGAAGGTCGGCAACGCTGCGGACGCCGCTACCGCGGCGGGCGACCAGAACGGCGCCGGCCTCGCTGACCCCCGCGACGACCCTGACGCTGCCCGGTGCGCGGCTGAGCGCCGTAATGACCGGGCCCATGCCGATGTAGCTGGCGTCGAGGGAACCGGCCAGCATCGATGCGATCGCCTCGGTGCCGGTCGAGAACTTCTCGGGTTTCACCTTCAATGCCGTCACGCGACGAGCGAAGATCTCTTCGTCCACGGCAACGAGCGCCGGTCCGTGCGTGAGGTTCGGGAAGTACCCCAGGCGCAGGGTCTTCCCGTCTCCCCCGCCCCCGCCACCGCAGCCGACCAGCATCGCGGCCAGACCCAGCGCCGTGACGAACGCGGCGAAGCTAGACCGGCTGCGCAAGGCCCCAACGATGGCGCACCCAGCGCTCGAAACGGGTAAAGACGATCTGCTCGACAACGATTCCGATCAGGGCGATGATAACGATCACCGCGACCACCAGATCGATCGCGTTGATCTCGCGCCCCAACTCGAGCACCTGGCCGAGGCCGGGCGTGCCCCCCACGATCAGCTCGGCGGCCATCAACGAGCGCCAGGCGAACGCCCACGACAGCCGCAGACCGGTAACGAGCGACGGCACCGTGGCGGGCAGGATCAGCGTGCGCTGGTAGAAGAAGCCTTTGGCGCCCATGGCCTTACCGGCCAGTCGCAGAGTCGGCGAGACCTGGTGCACGGCCGCGTAGGTGGCGAGCACCATGGGCTTGAAGGTGCCGAACATCGTGATCGCGAGAACGGCGGAGGGGCCGAACCCGAACCACAGAATCGCCAGCGGAAGAAAGGCGATCGTCGGCACGGCCTGGAGACCGGCGAGCACCGGTCGGATTCCGTCCTCGAGAAACGGCACTGCGGCCGTGCTTATTCCGAGGGCGATCGCGGCGACGACGCCGACGCTCCATCCTTCGAGCAGGCGAATGAACGTGTCGACCACGGCGCTGCCGATCTGCGCGTCGCCGAAGAAGCCATCTTTGATGGATTGCACCACGGCACCCGGCGGGGGCAGCTTGTACGACGCCACCCAGCCCGCGGAGGTCACGAGCCACCAGATCCCGAGGAGCAGCGCGACCAACCAGGTCTTACGCAGGAAACCAAGGCCGAGGCGTCGTGCGAGACCCGTTGCTCGCGTGCCCGCGGTCGCGGCCTGGGTCGTCATTCGATCAGCCCGCGCATGGGTGGTGGTGGCACGTTCGATCCCGCTGCCGCGACGTTTTCCGATTCCACGCGCATGCGGCTGAGCATGTCGTTGCGAATGCCCGCCAGGCGGCTGTCGGTCTCGTCGCGCGGCCGCGGTACCTCCACCCGGTACCGCTGAACGATGCGACCCGGGCCCCGCGACAGCAGGTAGACCGTGTCGGCGAGAAACGCCGCTTCCATCAGGTTGTGCGTCACGAAGACCACCGCCGGGCGCGTCTCGATCCAGATGCGCTGAAGCTCGTCGTGTAGCACCGTTCGGGTCTGCGCATCGAGGGCACTGAACGGCTCGTCCATGAGCAGCAGGCGAGGCCGCAGCACGAGAGCCCGCGCGATGGCGACCCGCTGGCGCATGCCGCCCGACAGTTCATGTGGGTGCCGGTCGGGGACGCTGTCGAGGTGAACCATCGCCAGCGCATCCATCGCGCGCGAGCGACGTTCGGCCTTGGGGGTTCCTTGGGCGCGCATCCCGTACTCGACGTTGTGGCGCACCGTCAGCCATGGCATCAGGGCCGCGTCTTGGAACACCATCGCCCGGGGGCCACCGGGGCCGGTGACGACCTCGCCCTCGAGCTCGATGGCGCCCGTGTCGGGCTTCAGCAGGCCGGCGATCATCGACAGGAGGGTCGATTTTCCGCAGCCGCTGGGCCCGACCAGGGCGATGAACTCGCCAGGGGCCACATCAATCGACGTCTCGGCAAGGGCCGGGCCGCGATCGTCGTACGTCTTCGAGACCCCGCGCACGCGCAGGGTGGGAACGATCTGGGCCTGCTCGGCATTCACGCCGGAATCAGCAGGCACCGAGTCGGCGTGGGCACGCGACATCATGCCCGCAGGCTAGCAAACGCCAGACGTCTCGATGCAACATTCCTTATCGCATTCATTAGTTGGACAACAGGTAACGCGATGTCAGATCACGGCCGCCCGGCGGTGATCGGCCGCGTCGCCGGAACCTGAGCGAGTGCCGCGAGAAGCTCACCAACGCTGTGGTGGCCCTCCAGCGGATGCCGTAAGGGCAGGTCGAGGTTCAGCTCGTATCGGTTACGCCGCCCCTGTTTTTCGCGCACGAGGTAGCCGGCGTCGACCAACTCACCGACGATGCGTTGAGCGGCCCGCTCGGTGATCCCGATCGCTGCCGCGAGATCGCGCACCCGCAGCTGCGAATCGATCGCCAGTGCCACCATCACGTGCGCGTGATTGGTGAGAAAGGTCCAGCCCTGAGACCCCGCCTCCGAGAGAGGGCCGCCCATCCCACTCGCCGAAGCCACCGCAGCTGACGTCTTCATCACGATCCACCATTCCGGTTATCCGATTACGCATATCGTACGACAGGCGTCGCGGATCCGGATCCGGGGTTCAGGGGCGTGCGACAAACATCCCGATCGTGAGGCCGATGACCCAGAGGCTGAGCGCAACGAGCCCGACGACGACACCCGCAACCGCAAGACCGCGATTGCCGAGACGTCCACCGGAGGCTCGGATGTCGTCCAGGCCGCCGAAACCGAGCGCGGCGCCAGCGGCGGCAAGTGGGAAGAACAGAACACCGGCGATGCTCAGGACCAGCGAGACGACCGGTTTGCTCGTGCTCGCCGGGCCTCCCGAGGGGTCGATTCCCGCGGACGGACGCATCCCGAGCAGAGCGAGGGCGATTGCCACGATCCCGATCAGCGCGGCGATGATGATGATCACGAGGCCGCTCTTGACCTCCACATCAACCCCAGACACGAAGTCGCCGCTCGATCGCCCCCCAATGCCGATCAGCAACAGAAAGCCAATACCGCCGGCGGTGAGGCCAACGGCAGCGACGCGACCCCACAACCACGGCACCACTGCTCCGGCGGCCGCGATCAGCGCGATCACGATCCCAATGCCGATGACGTCGTTGCCAAACGAATACGTCTGAAGGCCATTCGTTGACGCCTCACGGCCCGCGGCGAAGCACGAGATGATGCCGGCGAGCGCCGCAAGGCCGAAGCCGATCCGCGTGAGCATCGAGACGCCCGTGTTTTTCATGGCAGCGCCGACCCCGGCCGTGCGGAAGGCCGGTGCGGCGGCCAAACCCGGCGTGGCCTGAACCGGTGTGGCCGCGAACGCGACCTCAGCGGCAGGCGTAGCGGCGGCTACCTGCGCAACGGGCGCACCCGCGGTGGGAAGCGGGTCGCTGGTCGTCTGGCCGTCGGAGCTGACCCATTCGGTCCAGATCGAACCGTCCCAATAGCGCAGGCGCCCCGACCGCGTGGGGTCGTCGTACCAGCCGGCGGCGGTGCTCATTCAGGGGCTCCTTCGTGAAGGCATGGGGTTCGGCCGACCAACACGGGCCGTTGTGGACTTTACCCGCGCCCCCGGAGGACGTTTCCCGACGATCAGGTAGTTCTCATGCGGGTGGCAGCTCAAGCCGGCGCTGGCCCGCCCAGGCCGCAGCCTGCGAGCGCCGCTGGAAGCCGAGTTTGCGAAGCAGCTGGCTGACGTGATTGCGCACGGTCTTCTCCGAAAGGTGCAGAACCTCGCCGATCGCGCGATTGGTGTAGCCCTCGGCGATCAGGGCGAGCATCCGCCGCTCGCGGTCGGTGAGTCCCTGAAGCTCGGCCTCGGCCTGCTTGGCCGACAACTCGCGGAACTGAGTGAGGAGGGTTCCCGCTGCACGGGGGTCGAGGGTCGAGTCACCTGCCGCTGCATCGCGGATGGCCTGGGTGAGGCGATCGGAATCGGCCTGCTTGAGCAGGTAGCCGCTCGCCCCGGCCATGACCGCGCCGACGATGGCCTCTTCGTCTTGGTAGCTGGTCAGCATGACGACGCGCATGTCGGCGTTCTCGGCCTTGATGCGACGACACGCCTCCACTCCGCTGCCATCGGGCAGCCGGACATCCATCAGCACGACGTCGGGGCGGGCCTGGACCGCCAGCGTGATCGCCTCGGCGACGGTCCCCGCCTCGCCGACGACCCGAAAACCCGCCGAGCTGGCCAGAAGCGTTCGCAGCCCGATGCGTACGACGGCGTGGTCGTCGACGATGAGAATCCGAATGGGCTCGGTAGGTGCGGTCATGACGTGATCACCTCGGGAAACGTGCGTGGGGTCGGGCCAGGTTCGGGTACATCACTGTCGAGCGGGACGGCAACAACCACCCGGGTGCCGGCGCCGTTCGTATCGATGCTGAGGCGTCCGCCCAACCTGCGGGCGCGTTCACTCATGTTGCGCATTCCCTGCCCATCGTGATCGCTTTTGTCGGTCTCCACCAGCCCACACCCGTCATCACGGATGATCAGCTCGAGCTCGTCAGATGCAAAGGCCAGGGAAACCTCCGCCGCGCAGGGCCCGGCATGACGTGCGGCATTCGACAACGCCTCACGGAGGATCTGCTCGAGATGCGAGCCCGCGCCGTTGGGCACCGGACCCGCCGCCGCGAGACCGCCAAGTCGAAAACGCACGTCGAGGCCTGTTTCATCGGTGAAGTTCTTCGTGAGGTCACGCAGACGCTCGGCGATCGCCAGGGGCGTGTCGGGGGTCTCGGCAAGGTCGGTGATGTAGCGCCTGATCCCGTCGGTCACCTCGTTGAGGTCACCAACGACGCCGCGCACCTCGCCGCGGATCGACGGCTCGTAGACGCGCATCGCCAGCGCCTCCAAGTGCAGACCCGCGGCGTAGATCGATTGGATCGTTCCGTCGTGCAGGTCGCGCCGAAAGCGCGCCCGCTCCTCGGCCACCGCCCGCGATCGCTCGAGAGCGTCGACACGTTGTTTGGCCTCGACCTCGAAGATCTCGAGTAGCTTGACCGCCGCAACGGCGAGAATCAGGCCGAGGGCGCCGCGCACGGCGGCGAGCGGAATGCCGGTCGTCGTAAACCAATCGATCTCGTTGAGCCCGTTGGGGGCCCAGGGCGCCGGCTCGACGATTGCTCCGCCGATGACCGCGTAGACCAGCAAGACTCCCGCGGCGGTGGCGGCCCACGGCTTGATGCGGGTCATTCCGGCGTCGGCGAGCTCGCCACGCTGCCGCCACAACCCGACCGCGGAGAGCACCGCTCCGGGCGCCAGCAAGCAGTAGCGGGCAGCGGCATCGGCCGACGCTTCCCATTCGGGAACGCTCCAGCCCCGGCTGCGGGCGACGGCGGCGCTGACGAGAACGATGCTTGCCCACACGAGGATCGAGGTGGCCGTGAGAGCCGTGCGCAGCCGCCGTGTGATGTCGATCAGGCGCAGACCGAACTGCACGAGGAAAAGGAATGCCACGGTCTGGATGAGGCCTCGCACGACCTCGAGCGCCTGGATCAACGAGCGGTCGAGCTCGTTCCTTTCCTGAATCGGAACGAACGCCTGACCCCATATGGCGAGCGCCTCGACAAACGCGAAGGCGGCGAACCAGATCAGGGCGGAGGTCAGGACGAGCCGGCTGCCTCGTCGCCGCTGCAGCCACAGCGCGAACCCGAGGCTGAAGAACATCAGCCCGTGGGCGAACAGGACGATCGTCTCGTTCTGCTGAAAGAACGTGCGCATCAGCGCGCCTGCCTACCGGCGGCGAGGTGTGGGGGCCCGGCGGGCCCCCACGTGATCAGGCGGATGTCGTCCCCGTGCACACCGACGATCGTAACTTACGACCTCGCGAGCGCCTCCAACGTGCCGCGCATCTCTGCGAGAACATCGGCCGAGAACGCCTCGATGACTTCGGGTTCCTCGAGCAGCGCGCGCCGCTCAACGACTGACAACCGGTTCGTCACGTACGGATCATCGAGCACCTCGGCCAGGTTGCGTCCGCCCTTGGCCTGCCCCACGACGTACTCGACCAGCCTCTTGTGCTTGGCCGACTCGCTGCCCACGAGGTTGGCGATCTCGTCTGCGATGCCCATCAGTTCGCCTCCATGACGATGTCATTGGTCCGCACGCCGGCCATCTGGTGAAGTCGGCTCACGCGCTCCTGCATGGGAGGATGCGTCGAGAAGAGCTTCGACATGCCTCGCCCACGCAGGGCGGCTAGCGGGTTGACGATATAGAGCGGTGCCGTGGCGTGGTTGACGTGCATCGGAATCGCCGCCGCTCCGCGGTGCAGGGTCACGAGGGCATCGGCGAGCGGAATCGGGTCGCCCAGCAGCTCAGCGCCGGTGGCGTCGGCGACGTACTCACGCTGCCGTGAGATCGCCATTTGGATGACCATCGCCGCGAGCGGGGCGAGGATGATCGTCGCGAGGGTTCCGATGAAGCCGAGCGGGCTGTCGTCGTCAGAACCACCGAAGAGCATGCTGAACTGCAGGAAGTTCGCGATGGCGGAGATCACGCCGGCAACCATCGCCGCGACGCTGGCGATGAGGATGTCGCGGTTCTTGATGTGGGCGATTTCGTGGGCGATAACGCCGGCCAGCTGGTTGTGGGGAAGAATCCGCTGGATCCCCTGCGTCACGGCGACCGCCGCGTGCTCCGGGTTACGCCCGGTGGCGAATGCGTTCGGTTGATCCGACGGGGTGACGTACACGCGCGGCTTCGGGATACCCGCGCGGCCGCTGAGCGTGGCGACCATCTGGTGCAGCTCGGGCTCGTCGGCCTCGGAAACCTCGCGCGCCTTGCTCATCTTCAGCGCCATCGGGGCACTGAACCAGTACATCGCGAAGTTGAAGCCCACGGCGAGAATGGCGAAGAAGATCAGCCCGCCGGTTCCACCAACGAGAAGGCCGATCGCCAAGAGCAGACCGGTGAGGATGGCCACGAGGCTGAAG
Source organism: Thermoleophilia bacterium (assembly GCA_031362405.1). GTDB lineage: Bacteria > Actinomycetota > Thermoleophilia > Miltoncostaeales > Miltoncostaeaceae > JANLSO01. Next base: position 7,438 of record JANLSO010000087.1, read on the forward strand.
GTCTTTGCGGTGTTCCGCATCCGCTGTGCGGCGGTGTACATGCGTTCTCCTGATGTGTCGGGCGTGCCGGCATCCCCTCGGGAGCCTCCGCCGCCTACGTGGATTGTAGAGACGTCCGAAACACGATCCAGATGTCGTTCGTTGAGACATCGTTAAGTGGATATCGAATCACTGGCGACTACTCTGCAGACATGATTCGACGCTTCTGTGCGGCTGCGGTGGCCGCCGTCGTGGTCGCCGTCGCGGGCTGTGGCCCCACCGGGGCGGGCGACCCGGGGGGCACGGCGGGCGACCCGGTCTATCTGCTGTCCGTTCTGCCGACACCGAACGGTTTGGTCGACACGGCCCGCGAACGCACTGCCGATGCGGACGACCTCGTGGAGGCAATGCTCGGCGCCGCCGATCCCTCGCTCGCCTCGCGGGTCGATGTGTCGGGGGTCGAGCGGGCCGCGGTACGACGCTGGCGGACACCCGATCAGGGAACGATGGTCGCGAGTGTCAGCGTGTGGCCGGGCCACCAGGTGGCGGCCAACGTCGCGGTGACTGTGGGCCAAGACCAGCTGGGAAACCCCGGTGTTTCTGCCTGGACGCCGCGCGAGGCACGGGGAAGCTCGGGGACGCGCTCAGAGGCTGCGGACCGCGCGCGCGTCCTCGCCCGGGCGGTCGGACCCAACGTTTTCGTCGTGCGCGCGACCGGCGGCGCGAGCGACGACGTCGTGATCCGCACGCTCCGGCGGCTGATCGAGGTCCAGGGCGGGGTCACCGACTGACGCGAGATGCGCGGCGGCGCGCCGAGGTGCATGATCCCCGCAATGGGTAAGGAGATCTCACGCACCTACCGTGGCAAGGCCACGCACGAGGACCCCCTGCGCACCGAGCACGGTCCGGAACGGGCGATCGTGGTTTCCTCGTCGCCTCGCGCCGACGATGAGTCGGACGCGCGGATCGCCGAGATGATCGAGCTGCTGCGCACCGCCGGCGCCGACACGATTCGTACGGTCATGCAGCAACGGGCGACGCCCGACCACCGCACGTTCCTCGGCAAGGGCCGCATGGAGGAGCTCGAGGCGATGGTCGGTGACCTCAAACCCAACCTCGTGGCGATCGACGGTGAGCTGACGGCCCGCCAGCAGCGGGTCATCGAGGACCGCCTGAAGATCCGCGTCGTCGACCGCACCGCGGTGATCCTCGACATCTTCGCCCTGCACGCCAGGAGCGCCGAAGGCAAGCTGCAGGTTGAGCTGGCCCAGCTCGAGTACTCGTACCAGCGCCAGGAAGGTCTCTGGCAGCACCTCGAGCGCCTCGGCGGCGGCGTCGGAACCCGTGGCCCGGGTGAAAGCCAGCTGGAATCGGACCGGCGGATGCTGCGCGACCGGATGGGCCTGCTGCGGCGGCGCCTGAAGGATCTTGGCCGCTCGCGCGGCGTCATGCGCGAGCAGCGACTGGGCTCGGGCGTTCCCCGCATTGCCTTTGCCGGGTATACGAACGCGGGCAAGTCGAGCCTGATGAACGCCCTTTCGGGCGCCGAGGTGTCGGTGAACGATGCCCTGTTCGAGACGCTCGACCCTACGACGCGCGCCATCGAGCACCGTGGCTATCGCCTTTTGATCAGTGACACCGTCGGGTTCATCCGGGGCCTGCCGCACCAGTTGGTGGAGGCGTTTCGCTCGACGCTGGATGAGGTGATGGACGCCGACCTGATCATGCACGTGGCCGACGCCAGTGAGCGGGAGCATCGTCGCGTCGGTCATGCCGGGGCCGTCGAAGAAGTGCTCGACGAGATCGGGGCCGGCGAGCTGCCGCGGCTGCTCGTGCTGAACAAGATTGACCGCGTCGATGCCGAAGGACGCGCGGCCCTCGTCGCACGGCATCCCGACGCGTTGCTGGTGTCGGCGGTGTCAGGAGAAGGCATCGACGCGCTCAAAGACCGGCTCGTCGACACCGCTCGGGCGCGTTTGACCGCCGTCGACGTGGTGATCCCCTGGAGTTCGGGAGCCCTGGTGTCTGAGGTCTACGCGGCCGGCAGCGAGGTGCGTCAGGAGCACGTCGACGCGGGCATCCGCGTCAGGGCCCTGATGCCGGCGGCGGCCGCCGCCCGCCTGCGATCGGTACTCGACGGAGCGTCTGCAGCATAGGAAACGGCCGGCGGCCGCTACCGTGAGCGCATGACGGAACCTGCATTGGCGGTTCGGCAGTTGGTCAAGCGGTACGGGGCCCGCACCGCGCTCGGTGGGGTCGATGTCGAGGTGCAGCCGGGCGAACTCGTCGGCCTGCTCGGACCCAACGGTGCCGGTAAATCGACACTCATGAAGACCGCGTGTGGGTTGGTGCGGCCGACGTCGGGTAGCGCGTCGGTCTGCGGACATCCCGCCGGCTCCCGCGCCGCGCGAGCGGCCATCGGCTACCTGGCCGAGCTCTTCCGGTTTCCCGGGTGGTGTTCGGCCGACGAGGTTCTGCGCCTGCACCAGCGGCTCACGGGCTCGCGTGGCGGAGCCGACGAGCGCGCGGCGCTGCTCGATCGGGTCGGCCTCACCGAGGCCACGCAGGTGCGTGTCGAGCGCATGTCCAAGGGCATGCAGCAGCGTTTGGGAATCGCGCAGGCGATGATCGGCACCCCTCGTCTGCTGCTGCTCGACGAGCCGACCTCCGCGCTTGATCCGATCGGGCGGCGTGTCGTTCGCGAGCTGCTCACGCACCTCAAAGAGCGCGGGGTCGCCGTGCTGCTGAACTCGCATCTGCTGTCGGAGGTCGAGCTGGTGTGCGACCGGGTCGTGATCGTCAACCACGGTGAGATCGTCAGCGCAGGGCGCGTCGAAGAACTCTCGGCGTCGCGGGGCATTGAGGTCGAGACGCAAAGCGGCCCGCAGCTCTTTGCCGGGCTGACGCGCGAGGACGCGCCGGATCTTGTCGCTCAGCTGGTCGCCGACGGGCAAAGGGTCTTCGCGGTGCGGGTGCTCGCACCGGCCCTCGAGGACGTCTACATCGAGGCCGTCGAGGGAGCAACCGAGTGAGTGGCGCCATCACGATCGCGTTGCATACGTTGCAGGAAAGCCTGCGGCGGCGGGTGCTTTTCATCGTCGGTGGGCTGACGGTCGTCTTCAGCGGGCTTTACTGGCTGGTCGCCGACAAGGCCTTCGCCGAAACGGCGAACGTCGACGCCGGTGGGAACGTCGACGAGGTCGCCTTGGTCGGCGCCACCCTCGTCGGCCTTGCGATGTTCGGGGCCTTTTTCTTGGGCACGGTGCTTGGAGCCTTTCTGACCCTGAGCGCCGTGCGCGGCGACGCCGAGCAGGGGGTGCTGCAGCCACTCGTCGTGCGTCCGGTCGGGAGAACCACGCTGCTTTTGGCCCGGTTCGCGGCGGCCGGCGTGGTCTGTGCGACCTATGTCGTCGTTGTTTTTTTGGGTGCGGTGGCGCTGACCCGCAACGTCGGCGGCTGGACGCCCGACCGGGTCGTCACCCCCGCGCTCGGCCTTGCCGGAGCGGTTCTCATCGTCGTCGCTCTGTCGATCCTCGGCTCGACGTTCCTCGCCCAGACCGCCAACGGCATCGCGGTCTTCATGCTTTTTGGGGCCGGATTGGTTGCCGGTCTCGTCGGCCAGATCGGCGACGCCATCAACTCGAGCACGATGCGCGACGTTGGCACCTGGAGCGCGCGCCTGCTGCCCTACGAAGCCCTGTACCAGGGTGGGCTCGACGCGCTGACGACCGACACCCGTGGCCTGACCGGCGTGATCGTCGAGCTCGGGCCATTCGGAGGGGCCCAACCTCTTGGCGGCCTTACGCTCGCATGGGCGATCGTCTACGGCTGCGGCGCCCTCGCTCTGGCCGCGGCGGTGTTCTCCCGCCGCGACCTCTGACCCACCCCGGCTATCTGATGTAGACCGGGGTACCCACCGAGACGAGATCGAAGAGGGTCTCCGCGTCGGGAATCCTCATGCGGATGCACCCGTGTGATGCTCGCGAGCCGATGCTCTCCGGGGACGGAGTGCCATGGATGCCGATGCCGGAGGCCGAAAGACCCATCCAGCGGGTACCGAGCGGGTTGCCCGCGCCCGGGGCGACGGGCCCGAGACCGGCGGCCCACGCCGAGTTCGGAGGCGTCCAGGTGGGGTTGCGCTGCTGCGACACGATCGAAAACAGCCCGGAGGGGGTCGGGTAGGCCGACTGACCGACGGCGACACCGAACGTGCGCGTGGTGCGGTTGCGGTAGAGCGTCAGCGTGAACGCCGAACGGTCGATCAGGATCGCCGTCGGCACGACGGTGACCGTCGGCTTCACCCGCTTGGTCGGAAGCGGGAACGTCGAACGGGTGCGCGTCACGAGCCCGGCGGCGACGAGCTTCACCGACCGATCGAGATTGATCTGGACGCCGGCCCGCGCGGTCCGGATGACCGCTGTGCCGCTCGCGAACGAGATCGAGGCATCCTGCGCGGCAATCGAGCGCGCACGTGTGCGCCATTCGATCACCCGGCGCAGCACCTTGAGATCGACGCGCTCACGCACCGGAATCTTCGCGGCCGTCTGCGGGCGGGTCCGCCCGATCGCGAGGGCCGCGGCGATCGCCGCGTCGATGTCGGCGGAGTAGCCCGCCGCGAAGGGATCGAGCTTCAGCCGCGCGCCGCGCGCGACGAGAACGATCGGTGCGCGCTTGGCGGCCCGCGAGGTGACCACTGCGATTTTGGCATCCGCCTTCGAGAGCCCCCCGACGGGGACTCCCGCGATCGTCACCTCAGGGGCGATCAGGCCCACCGGTAGGCCGGCCACGGGCGCCACGGGTGTCGAGACGGTCGGTGGCACCTGCGCGATCGCTACGCCCGGAATAGTTGCGGTAAGCGCCGCAACAGCTGCAACTCTCACCTTCGTCGTGAACTTCATGTACCCCCCGAACGCCTTGACAACCCGGCGCGAGCGCCCTTCGCCGTGACTTTAGCGGGCGGGGTGCGCCACGGGCCGTTGACGCGACACCTGACTACTGACCAGCCTTCCGCTCGCCTCGTGGCGCGCCACGGCCAGATCGCCGACCGGGCCCCACATCGGCCGTCGGGTCAGCTGAATCGAGGCACGTCCGGACTCATCGACGCCGATACCCGCGACCAACCCGAGTGCCATTGGTCCGTAGATCCCGACCAGGCGTAGATCGCCCCGGTCTGGGTGGTCGGCAAGAACACGGTTCCAACTGGTGCCAAGCCGTTCGGTGCCGATGCGATCCCACGACACCCGCGCGCGGAAAGAGCGAAACAGCGGGCCATCCTCCGCGAGTTGCCCGGCGGCAACCGTCGGCGGGCGCGTGGGTGGAACCTGGCGCGCCTGACGCGTGGGGAGCGCCGTTGCAACGGGATGTGGGACGGCCTCGGGCGCCATCGTGACGGGTCGCGGCTCGGCGACCTCGACAGCGAGATCGGCGACGCGAGGCTCCGGTCGTACGACGAGGTCGTCGCCCCCGACGCGCAGGTCGTCGGAGACCGTTCGGGTCAGCCGGGCGTGCACCGGGGGCAGGGCGGCCACCGATCCCGCACGGGCCGGCTCGGCGATCTCAACGGTGATCGTCGCCGCGCGCGTACGCACCGGCTGAGGCGAAAGGGTGCGGGTACGGGCGGGAATCGCGACAACCGCCCGTGCCACCACCGCCTCTTCTTCTCGCGGCGTAAGAGCAAAGGTATCCGGCCACGCCGGCGCCACCGCATGGGCATCCGGGGTGTCGATGGCGCGCCCGATGAGCCGCCGCAGCTCGGCCCCGACAGGCTTACGCGGAGCCATTCAAACCAGGGCTCCTGGAGTGATCGGTTCGCATGCGGACCCGGGCACGCACAGATGCGTGCCAGGCACCGAACTGTGCAGTACGCACAGATGCGTGCCTGGCACCGATCTGTGCATCACCCGAAAGGCGACGTGGGCACTAGACCGTCTCGCCGGAGGCGATCAGGTCGAGGGCGGTGTGGACGCGTTGAGCGGGTTCGAGGGGGTCGATGCGCCCGCCGAGGCGCACGAGGCCCTCGGAGATCTCGGTGCCGGTCTTCTCATCGGCGAGCACCACACGCAGAGGGCCGGCGGCTTCGTCGGCCTGGACGAGCATCGTGAAGCCGTCTGAGCGGGTTGCGCCGGCGGCGCCCAACGGCGGCAGCCGTGACGAGGTCACCATGGCGACCGGGCAGCCGAACGAGGCGTCTGCGAGAAGACCCTCGTCTTCCACCAGAACGACCGTCGGCTTTTCCTGAACGGCGTTGAACAGGGCCACCGCAACGACATCGGCGCGCAGATAGCGGTCGAGTGCCCCGCCGTAGAGCGCGCGTTGCAGGCGGGTCGGCGAGATCGGGTCGGTGTAGCGGAAATCAAGCGGCATGCCGTTGTCGTCGGTGACCATCAGGCCGCCGACGTAGGTGCCGTCATTGGACCGAACGACGAGATAGCCGGGCCGTAGCTGTGCGAGAGGGGGCATGGGGTCCTAAGCGAACGCGTCGAGGGTGCGACCGGTGTTGCCCGACGGATCGGGGGCTCCACCAGAGGTCTGGGGCTGAGGCGTACGACGCCGTTCCTGGCCGCGCCCGGGATCGTCTTCCCCGTCGTGGCGCAGGTCGGATTCGGCGACGTGCGAGTCGAGCGCGGCGGGGTCGACCGCGCGGGTGCGGCTCTCCCGGCCGGCCGTAACCGCGCCCAGATCGATGGCGGGGTTCCAGCGGGGGCCGCCCGCGGGGCCGCGTGTCATGCCGATCATGGCCTATCAGCTCCCTGTTCCTGAGGGATCGATGTCATGCCGAGGGGCGGCTGCGCCGCTCGGGTTCATGTAGCGCGCCATCTCCGCTTCAGCGGCGGCGGTCGCCTCCGCGGTCGCGGCCGCAAACTCGGCGTTCTGACGTGAAAGTGCATTTCTCATGAAGGCTTGGATCACCAGCAGGGCGGTCCACCAGCACACCAGCGCGAACACCAGCGCACCGATGATCCCACGCAGGGCGCAGTCGGCCAGCGGTAGCTGCTCGCGGTAGGACATCGTGAACGCCACGGCGAACCCGACGAGGAGACCGATACCGCGGGCCCGGGTCGTCCAGACCGAAACGGCCCCCGAGGCGACGATCTCTGCAGCGTCGGGCGGCATCAGAGGATCCCCGCTTCGCGCCGGCGCTGCTCACGGAGGCGATCGAAAAGGAAGCGCACGAGTTTGTCTTCCAGAGCCGTGCCGACGACCACGAAAGCGACCGCGACCTGCCAGCCTTTTGCCTTCGCCGGGTGGCGGTCCTGGCGAACGATGCGGCCCGTGGTGTCGATGGTGCCGACATCCCCGCCACACTCAACGACGATCCGGACCGGCAGTTCGAGGTCGAGCTTTTCGGTCAGGCGGATCAGGACACCACCGGCCGAGAGGTCCTCGGTCACCGCCGCCAGCGACTCATCGTGGCCTTCCTGCTCGATGCGGGCGATGAGATCCACCGGGACACGCACCGAATCACGGCGCTGCATGCGGGTGATACCGGTCACCTGCACCCAGGGCCCGATCGCCGGACCCGAGGCATATGGCGGCGGGGACAGCCGGCCCTCGGCCTCGCAGGGAACAGCGCCGTTGCGGTAGCTCAACAGGAGGGAGTCGAGCCTGCGCAATGGGATTTCCGCGCCGCCACGTCGTGGCGCCGAAAGCCCGACGTGGTCATCGTGAACGCCGAAGACGATGGTCCCGACGGGGCCACCGGGGGCGTTCTCGATCCACACCTCGTCGCCGAGCATCGGCATGGGTCCGGTGATTTCAGAGACTCCAGAGCTCACGGCAGCAACATCTCCGCAATTCGGGCCGGGTCGGCCAGGGCCAGGCTTCCCTGAAGATCGATCCCGTCGCAGACGTACGCCAGGGGCTTGCCGAGGCGCAGCGGGAAGTTCACGACGTTGCCGAGAAAGCGCGTCTCGTCGAGCTTTGTCAGCGTCACGCGGTTGACCCCGGCAAGCCGGAACCGACGGGCGACGTCACCCAGATCGGCAAGGGACGTCGCGACGGGCAGAACCAGGTGCACCTCGTCGGGTTTGGCCGGGCCCAGCAGGCCGCCGAGCTCTTCCATATCGTCAAGACGCTGGTGCGAGCGGCCGGGAGTGTCGACGAGGATCGCGTCGTGGCCTGAGAGCCCCGCACGCGCCTCGGCGAGCTCCGCGCCGGTCTGTGCGGCGATCAGGTCGATGCCGAGCTGGCGCGCCATGGTCGACAGCGCCGGGTGAGGATCGGCACCGGCGACGATCAGGGCGACCGCAAGGCCGGCCTGATGAAGTTGAACGGCCAGCCGCTGAACGGTCGCTGACTTGCCGACGCCGGTCTGACCGACGAAGGCGAGAAGCTGCGGGCCGGGCTTTGCCTTCCATTCACGCGACACCGGAAGCCGCTCGGTCAGCCAGGAGCGCACGCCATCGCGGACGGAATCGCCATCGCGCAGGAACGGAAGCCCCATGCGGCAAAAGCCGGCGAGCAGCGGGTCGAGGTAGCGCGCATCGACACCCGCGGCCAGCAGCTCGGCGCGGACGTTGCGAAGCGCGGGGCCGGATGACGAGGTGGCCGGAGTGTCGAAGACGACCTCGTGGTCGATCTCGTCGACCGGCCTTTCGGGCGGCGCCGGGGCGGCGCGACGGGCACGAACGGGGACCCGTTCGTCCATCAGCTCGTCGAAGGCGTCGTGGGCGAGATCTTCGTCCGCAATCGTGGGGACCTCGCGACACTCCACCTCACGCAACGGGGCGGGCGCTTCGATGCCGTAGGCCGCCGGGCCGAGGCTCGATGAGGGGATGAACGACGGTGGGCGAAGGCGCGCCGCGACCGGCTCGGCGGCCGAGGCCGCCTGGGCCCGGGCGATACGCATCGCCTCACGGGCGGCCTCGATGATCGCCTGGGTACGATCGGGATCGCCGGGCGCGAAGGGTCGGGCGAGCCGCTCGGCGGGCGCGACGCCGTGACGGGCGTAGGCGTTCATCGGGGCCGCCGGCGGGCCCATTGCGGGCTCCCGTAGGTGCATTTGCAGATCGTTCTCGGCCTCGACCGCCGCGCCGAGGCGCCCCTGGAGGTGGCGCGCGAACGCCTCGGGCGCCGGTGGACCGTCGCCGACCAACCACCCGGGGCCCTCGTCGCGGTCCATCACTGCCGAGGTGACGGCGGCGGCATCGCGGTTGGCCGTGGTGGTCTCTTCCTCCATGCCCTCGGCCGCGGTGACCTCGATGCCCTCGCGACCGAAGAAACCGCCAAGCCCCCCGCGCACGATGCGTCGCGTCTGGAGGATCACGGCTTCCTCGCCCAGCTCGGAGCGAATCTGCCCCAGCACTTCATCGATAGAGGCACCGGTGAACTGTTTGATCTGCATCGGTCAGCTCGCTCCTTCTCAGGCGATCCGAACCATGCCGACCGGTTCCAGACGGACGGTCGGCAGGATCTCGTGGTACGACAGGACGGAAAGGGTCGGTAGGGAATGGGCCGAGATGGCCTTCAGGTGGCGGCGGCTCGCGCCCGAGGTGATGACCACCGCGGCGGTGCCGAGGGCCTGGGCCGCGTCGGCCTGGCCGCGCAGGGCGTCGATGAGGGCGCCGATGCGGGTGGGGTCCATGCTCACGTGCGCGCCACCATCGTCGGTACGGGCCACCGATTCGGCGATCTCGCGATCGAGATCGGGGTCGATGGTGATGGCGCGCAGGGTGCCGGTCTCGTCGACGAACCGCTGGCAGATCACGCGGGCCAGGGCCTGGCGGCAGTACTCGGCAAGAAGGGTCGTGTCTTTGGTGATCTTGGCCTTGTCGCCAAGGGTCTCGAGGATCGTTACGAGATCGCGGATCGACACGCTCTCCTGCAGCAGCGACTGCAGCACACGCTGGACTTCACCGACGGTCATGAGATCCGGCACGAGCTCGTCGACGGCGGCGGGGAAGCGTTCCTTGAGGCCGTCGAGCAGTGTGCGAACGTCTTGGCGGCCGAGAAGTTCGTCGGCGTCGCGACGGATGACCTCCGACAGGTGCGTGACGACGAGCGACGTCGGGTCGACCACGGTGTAGCCGGAGATCTCCGCCTGCTCGCGCTGAGCCTCGGAGATCCACACAGCCGCCAGACCAAAGGCCGGCTCGACCGTGGGGATGCCATCCAGATGCGCATCGGCGGTGCCGGGGTTCATGGCCAGGAGCTGCCCGGGCATCAGGGCCCAGCGGGCAACCTCGACGCCCTTGATCTTCACGGCGTACTCGTGCGAACCGAGCTGGATGTTGTCGCGAATCCGGATTGGGGCGAGCGAGAGGCCGAGCTCGGTGGCCATCTGGCGGCGCACCATCGCGACACGGCCGAGCAGGTCTCCCCCTTCCTCCTTGTCGACGAGCGGGATGAGGCCGTAGCCGATCTCCAGCTCGAGCGGGTCGAGGGGAAGCAGCGTGGCGACGTTCTCAGGCTCGGCCGGACGCGTGGCCACCTCGGTGGCCGCGGCCTCGGCGGCGGCGTCGTCGTCTTTGCGGTTCTGGTTGAGGATGAATCCAAGCGATCCGATGCCACCGCCGATGATCAGGAACGGCAGGGTCGGCAGGCCGGGGACGAGGCCCATCGCCGCGACGACGATGCCGGTGATCAGCAGTGCTCGCGGCTGTGCGAGTAGCTGCTTGGTGAGGTCGCGGCCCATCTCCGACTCCCCTGCGGCCCGGGTGACGATGATGCCGGTGGCGGTAGAGATCAGAAGTGCGGGGATCTGGTTGACCAGGCCCTCACCCACCGTCAGCAGGGAGAAGTGGTGGATCGAGTCGGCCAGGCTCATGCCTTGCTGCAGGACGCCGACCGCCATGCCGCCGATGAGGTTGATGAACACGATCAGCACGGCGGCGATCGCGTCGCCCTTGACGAACTTGCTGGCACCGTCCATCGCGCCGTAGAAGTCGGCTTCTTTGGAGATCACCTCACGGCGTTTTTTGGCCTGCTCGTCGGTGATGACCCCGGCGTTGAGGTCGGCGTCGATCGCCATCTGCTTCCCCGGCATGGCATCGAGCGTGAAGCGGGCAGCCACCTCGGCGACACGTCCGGCACCGTTGGTGATAACCACGAACTGGATGACGATCAGGATCGAGAAGACGATCAGGCCGACGACGATGTTGCCGCCGATGACGAACTCACCGAAGGCGCTGATCACTTCGCCGGCGTCACCGTTCAGAAGAATCAGGCGGGTGCTCGAGATGTTCAGGGCGAGCCGGAACAACGTGGCGACCAGCAGAAGGCTCGGGAAGATCGAGAACTGCAACGGTTCGGTGGTGTAGATCGTCGCGAGGACGATCGACAGCGCGAGCGAGATGTTCGCCGTCAGCAGGATGTCGAGCAGCCATACCGGAATCGGAATGATCATCATCACGACGATCGCGACGATGGCCGTGGCGATCATCACATCGCCGAAGCCCGTGATGCGGTCGATCAGCCCGCCACGGCCGCCGGGCGACGATGTCGAGTCGGTGCTCATGCCATTGCCGGGTCACGGCCGGCGACGCGGTAGACATGGGCGAGGATCTCGGCGACCGCGGCGAACGCGTCGGCGGGGATGTACTGGCCGATCTCGGCACCGGCGAACAGGCTCCGTGCGAGCGGGGGGTCTTGCATGACGGTGACGTCGTTTTCGCGGGCGACGGCGATGATCCGCTGGGCCACGCTGTCGGCGCCCTTGGCGACGACCATCGGGGCGGGCATCGAACGCACGTAGGAAAGGGCGACGGCGAAGTGGGTCGGGTTGGTGATCACGACGTCGGCGTCGGGGACGGCCGACATCATCCGCCGGACGGCCATCTCCCGCTGGCGCCGCTTCATCTGCGACTTGATCTCGGGGCTGATGTCCTGGTCGCGTGCCTCGCGCTTGACCTCGTCCTTGGTCATCCGCATGTCGCGTTCGTGCTGCCAGCGTTCGTAGGCGACGTCGGCGATGGCCATGACGATGTACGCGGCGGCGACGGCAAAGCCCAACTTGATGACGATTCCGCCGGTGACGGCGAGCGATGTGCGCGGGGCGGCACCGGCGAGCCCGATCAGGCTGTCGAGCTGGCCGCGCAGGATCCACCACGTGACACCGGAGATGACGCCGATCTTGAAGAGGTCCTTCACGAGCGTCACGGGGGTGCGCAGGGAGAACAGCCGCTTGATGCCGGTCTTCGGGGAGATCGCCGAGAACCGGGGCACGATGACGCTGAGCGTGAGGCCCGGCTTCACCTGCAAGACGGACGCCAGTACCCCAACGACCATGCCGCCGATCGCAAACGGTGCGGTCAGCTTCATCATCACACCGCCGGTGTCACCGATCAGCGCCCAGGCGTCGTCGGTGGTGAAACCGTCGACGGTGCCTGAGTTGGAGAGCATGCGGGTCATCACCGAGGCGAAGCCGTTGACCATCCACCCGCCAAGGGCGGCGAGGAGGGCAAAGAGCGCGACCAGGCTGGCGCCGGTGTTGAGCTCCATGCTGCGGGCGACCTGCCCACGTTTGCGGGACTCATCGCGGCGCTTGGGTGTTGCCTTCTCGGTGCGATCCTCGGCCATATGGCGGCGCCAGACTCCCTGAGT
>JANLSO010000109.1:0-48312 GCA_031362405.1 Thermoleophilia bacterium
GTTGCCGCGAAACGAGAACGACAGGTTGCTGACCCCCCCGCTGATCTTCACGCCCGGGCACGTGGCCTTGATCTGGCGGGTCGCTTCAATGTAGTCGATGGCGTAGTTGGCGTGCTCCTCCAATCCGGTGGCCACGGCGAAGACGTTCGGGTCGAAGATGATGTCCTCGGGCCGTACGCCGTTGTCGAGCAGCAGGCGGTAGGCGCGCTGGCAGATCGACACCTTGCGTTCGATCGAGTCGGCCTGGCCGTCTTCGTCGAATGCCATCACGACCATCGCCGCGCCGTGCAGGCGGGCCCGGCGGGCGGCGTCGAGGAAGGCCTCCTCGCCCTCCTTGAGGCTGATCGAGTTGACGATCGACTTGCCCTGCACGCACTTGAGACCCGCCTCGATGACCGACCAGCGTGAGCTGTCGATCATGATCGGCACCTTGGTGATGTCGGGCTCACCGGCGACCATGTTGAGGAACGTGGTCATGGCGGCTTCGGAGTCGAGCATGCCCTCGTCCATGTTCACGTCGATGACGTTCGCGCCGCTGCGCACCTGCTCGACGGCCACCTCGAGGGCGGTCGTGTAGTCGCTTGCGAGGATCAGCTCGGCGAAGCGGCGCGAGCCGGTGACGTTGGTGCGCTCGCCGACCATCATGAAGTTGGCGTCGGCGCGTAGCTCGAGCGGCTCGAGCCCCGACAGCCGGGTCGGGCGCGGTTCGACCGGCGCCGGTCGCGGGCGCGGAGTGATCCCCTCGACCGTCCGTGCGATCGCGGCGATGTGGTCGGGTGTGGTGCCGCAGCAGCCGCCGAGGATGTTCACGAGGCCCGAGGACGCCATGTCCTTCAGCTCGGCCGCCGTGTCGGCGGGAAGCTCGTCGTACTCACCGAACGGGTTCGGCAGGCCGGCGTTGGGGTAGCAGCTCACCCAGCAGTCGCTCATGCGCGACAGATCCTCGACATGTGGGCGCATCGCCGCCGCACCGAGGGCGCAGTTGACGCCGACCGACCATGGATGGGCATGAGCGATGCTGATCCAGAAAGCCTCGACGGTTTGGCCCGACAGGGTGCGGCCCGAGTTGTCGGTGATCGTCACCGAGATCATCAAGGGCAGGCGCGTGCCCGTGCGCTCGGCCTCGAGCTCGATCGCCACCAGGGCCGCCTTGGCGTTCAGCGTGTCGAAGATCGTCTCGACCAGCAGCAGATCGGACCCACCGTCAACCAGCCCGCGCACCTGTTCGACGTAGGCCGCGACGACCTGATCGAAGGTGACCGCGCGAAAGGCGGGGTCGTTGACGTCGGGTGAGATCGACAGGGTGCGGTTCGTCGGCCCGATGGCGCCGGCGACGAAGCGTGGCTTGTCGGGGGTTTTGGCGGTCCACTCGTCGGCGGCCCGGCGAGCGAGGCGTGCGGCCTCGACGTTCAGCTCGTAGACGATCGGCTCCATCGCGTAGTCGGCCTGTGCGATGGAGGTGCCGCTGAACGTGTTGGTCTCGGCGATGTCGGCGCCGGCCGCGAAGAACCGGCCGTGGATCTCCTCGATCACATCCGGGCGGGTCAAAACGAGTAGGTCGTTGTTCCCGGCCAGCGGATGCGAGTGTTCGGTGAAACGCGTGCCGCGAAAGTCGTCCTCGGTCAGGCCGTAGCCCTGAATCTGGGTGCCCATGGCGCCATCGAGGATCACGACGCGCTGCGCAAGGGCGGCGTCAAGGGTGGTGCGTGGGTCAGGTCGCATAGCCCTGGAGACTATCGCCCAGCCGAGATCTGCCCTCCCCACCGTTGGTCGAGAGTGTCACCACCGGCGCAGGCACCGGTGGTGACATATCAGTCAGGCACCGGAGGTGACACATCGCGGTCAGCGCGGTGGCGCGTACCGGTGGTGGAGCATGAGGTCATTGCCGTCGGGATCCGTGAACAACGCCATGTGGCAAATACCCGTGTCGAGGGTCTCGCCGATGAAGCCCACCCCTTTGGCTTCGAGCTCGGCTCGGGCTTTGGCCACATCGTCGACGTGGAGCGCGATGTGCGCGAGCTTCTGAGGGGCGAAGGGCATGCCGAGCCGCTCTGGCTCCCAGATGCCGAAGCACGTCTCGCCCGCACGGAACTCGAACTCCGCGTTTGGTTCTTGCCGCAGGCCGAGGGTTTCAATGTAGAAGGAACGGGAGCGCTCCGGGTCTTGAGAGGGGATCCCGATGAAATCGACGCCGCTGATCATTCCTCGGCTCCTTAGGTTGGGCCGCACGGGTAAGCGTTGATTGAATCGCATCGCAGACGCGTACGGCCTCTACGCTTCGGCCTATGACGACGAGCGATCCCCTTGCCCCGCCGGAGGTCACGCGCATGACCGAGATGGTCATGCCCGAGCACACCAACCATCTCGGAACGCTGTTCGGCGGCGAGGCGATGCGGATGATGGACGTCGCCGCCTTCGTCGCCGCGACTCGGCATTGCCGGATGTCGACCGTCACGCGATCGATTGACCAGATCGATTTCCATGCCCCGGTCAGCCACGGGGAGATTGCCGAGCTCACGGCGCGTGTCATCGCGACCGGCCGTACGTCCATGACCACTCGGCGGACCGCTGCGCTCGGCGACGAATGCTCGACCTCGCCAGAGATCCCGCGGACAATCCATCTATCCACGCTCGGCAACTCGAACGTGAGTTCAACGCCGCCAGGCGAACGTGCGCCGCCCTTCTTCCATTGCCGATAGCCGGTGTGATCCGGTACCGACCAGAAGACTGACGGACCCGGGCCCACCTTTGCGGCGGCTTGGGAGTTCATTGCTCCGGAAGCCTGTCCACGCGAGGTACCTCGCCTCGCCGACTGCCGGCACGGTCACGCCAATGCGAAAGGGCCAGGAGTTCCCGGCCGGATCGCCTTGCACAAGGCCACGAAGTCGTCGATCAGCAACGGGTCGTCGTACCAGTGGGTGTCGACCGACCCCACCGCATCGAAGGTCTGCTCCGCCGCGTCCTCGAGGGTGCTTTCTGAGAGGGAGCCTGCCTCACGAACGAGCGCAACTCGTTCCTCCAGGCGAGCTACGTCATCGACGACACCCTGGCCGGTGTCTTCGAGGCTGTAGGGGCTACCCGTCAGATCGATGTTCAGTTTGTCCTACGCCTTCCTCGTCGGACGTCGTTCGTGGGGCCCAGCCCCTCAGGCGGCGGCGCGGGGCCTCTGGGAGGTCAGGGCCATGGCGTCGGAGATGAGTTCGTAGGACCGCACGCGTTCGGCGTGGTCGTGGACCGCGGTCATCACCATCAGCTCGTCGGCGTGGGTTTCTTCGACCAACTCCTGGAGGCGCGCCGCGACCGCGGGCCCGTCGCCGAGCACCTGGGCGCGCCGGTAGCGGCGGACCTGGTCTTGTTCGTCGGCGGTGTACTGATGGGCCATCGCCTCCTCGGGGGAGGGGAGCTTTCCCGAACGGCCCTGCCGCATGCGGATCACCCCGAGGGCCATCGACCACGACAGCTCGTCGGCCCGTTCGGGGGTCTCGGCGCAGATCCCGGAGACCGTGAGGATCACGCGCGGTTCGGTGGCGAGTGCTGATGCCTGAAAGCGCGATTGGTACCGGGAGATCGCCCCGGCCGCGCCGCGCGGGTTCAGGTGACGGGCAAACGCGAAGCCGCATCCCAGGGAGGCGGCCAGCTCGGCGCCGTACTCACTCGATCCGAGAATCCAGATCGGGGGAAGGGGCTCGTCGCGTGGCTCGGCGGCAACGCTCGCGTAGGGGTGATCGGTGGGGAACTCGCGATTGGCGAAGGCCAGAAGCTCGGCGACCTGGGTGGCGGCGTCTTCCCCGCCGGCTCCGCGCCGTAGCGCGTAGGCGGTGACGCCGTCGGTGCCGGGTGCGCGGCCGATACCCAGATCTATGCGCCCCGGGTGCAGGGCCTCCAGTAGCCGGAAGGTCTCGGCGACGTGCAGGGCACTGTGGTTCGGCAGCATCACACCGCCCGACCCGACCCGAATTCGCGAGGTCGCGGCGGCGACGTGTGCGATCAGCACGGCCGGGGCCGGGCAGGCCATCCCGGGCGTGTTGTGGTGTTCGGCCAACCAGTACCGCGCGTAGCCGAAGCGCTCGGCGGCCTGGGCGAGGTCGCGGGTGTTGCCGAGGGCCTCGCGGGAGGTCGCGCCCGATGGCACGGGGGTGAGGTCGAGCACCGAGATCGGGGTGGTGCTACTCACCGGCGCCGCGCATGCGGTCGATGACCGGGCCGGCGAGGATTCCCGCCACGAGGACCCCCACCGATACGTAGCCGAGGGTTGCGCTGTTGACCGCCAGGGCGATCAGCCCAGGGATTGCACAGGCCACCGAGGCGCAGATCAGCAGGATGACCTTTTGCTTGCGGGCCGTCATTCTGCGGATATCCGGCGCATCACGAGCGCGGCGTTCTGGCCGCCAAGGCCGTTGTTCATCGCGAGGGCCACGTCGATCCCGACCGTGCGGGCAGTGTTGGCGATGTGATCAACGCCGACGCACGCGGGATCCACGTCGTTCAGGTTGATCGTCGGTGGAAGGATGCCGTCGCGCAGCGCCAGGGCGGTGAGGGCGGTCTCGATCGCCCCGGTGGCACCCATGCAGTGACCGTGAACCGACTTGGTCGAGCTGATTGGGGTCTGCGCGGCGATCTCGTCGCCAAGGGCGACGCGAATCGCGGCAACCTCGCTCGGGTCACCGGGCTGGCTCGCCCCGCCGTGGGCGTTGATATAGCCGATCTGGTGTGGCGCCACGCCCGCGTCGTTCATGGCCGCGCGCATCGCCCGCGCCTGGGCTTGGCCGCTGGGGTCGGGGTCGGTCAGGTGATGGGCATCGGCGCTCGCCCCGTACCCCACCAGCTCGCAGACGATCTGGGCACCGCGGGCTTCGGCGTGCTCCAACGTCTCCAGCACGAGCACTGCCGCGCCTTCGCCCATCAGGAAACCGTCGCGCGTCGCGTCGAACGGACGTGCGGCGCTCGCGGGATCGTCGCTTCGATGTGACAACACCCGCATCGCATCGAAGGCGGCAACCCAGAGCGGGGTGATCATCGCGTCGGCTCCGCCGGCGAGCATCACATCGGCGTCGCCGCGTCGGATGATCGACGCCGCGGTACCGATCGCATCGGTACCCGCCGCGCAGGCGGTGACGGTCGCAAACACCGGGCCGCGCATACCGAACTCCATGGCAACGGCGGCGCAGGGCATGTTCGAGATGCTGTGCGGGATCGTGAACGGCGAGACGCGGTCGGGGCCGCGTTCGAGCATCACGCGGTGCTGCTCCTCCCGAACTGCATTGCCACCGGTGCCGGCACCGATGATCACGCCGGCTCGTCGGCCCTCACCCTCGATCACGAGGCCGGTGTCGTCGACTGCCAGGCGGGCGGCGGCCATGCCCAGATGGGTGATCCGGTCGGCGCGCCGCGCCGATCTGTGGTCCATGAAATCCTCGACGCGGAAGTCCCGAGCCTCGCAGGCGATCGTGGCGCCGAAACCCGTCGTGTCGAAGTGGGTGATCGGCCCGCCCGACGAGCGCCCGGCGACCGCCGCCGAGAAACAGGCTTCGTGCCCGACACCGAGCCCACAGACAATCCCGATGCCGGTGACGACGACCCGGGGCCGGTTGAGGGTGCTCATTGGTCGCCTCGGGTGAACGCGAGTACCGCGTTGTGGCCACCGAAGCCGAAGCTCGACGACAGGGCTGCGGCGATAGGCATCGTGCGCGGCGTGCCGAGCACATGGTCGACGCCCGCGCAGTCGGGGTCGAGCGTGCCCAGGTTGATTGTCGCGGGCACGACTCCGTCGGCGATGGCGAGCGCGGTAATCGCCGCTTCCAGGCCGCCGGTCGCACCGAGGCAGTGCCCGTGCATGGATTTCGTGGCGCTGACCGCCGTTCCGGAGGCGTGTTCGACCCCGAGTGCGCCGATGATGCTGCGGATCTCGACCTTGTCGCCGGCCACGGTGGAGGTCGCATGCGCGTTGACGTAGTCGATCTGCTCGGGTTCGAGGCCCGCGTGAGCCAAGGCCACCCGCATGGCGTCGGTCTGCGCGCCACCGGACGGTTCGGGTTCGGTGACGTGGTAGGCGTCGCAGGTCGCGCTGTAGCCCGCGATCTCGCACAGGATGGTCGCGCCGCGGGCCAGGGCCAGATCGAGCCGTTCGAGCACCACGACCGCCGCCGCCTCGCCGATGAGAAAGCCATCTCGGTCGACGTCGAACGGCCGGCTCGCGCCCTGCGGGTCGGCGTTGTTGCGCGTCATTGCGCGCGACGCATCCAGACCGGCCATCGAGAACGGCGTGATCGCCGCCTCCGACCCACCCGCGATCATGGCGTCGGCGTCGCCACGACGGATCGTGTCGGCGGCCTCGCCGATCGCGTGGGTGGACGATGCACACGCCGTCACCGGGCACGACAGCGGTCCCCGTAGGCCGAGTTCCATCGACACGTGAGCGGCCGCCATGTTGGTGATGATCGTGGAGATCGCCAGTGGCGAGACGCGGCTCGGACCGCGTTCCAGAAGCGTGCGGTGGTGAACCTCGAAGCTCCCGTTACCGCCGTTGCCGCAGCCGATGATCGTGCCGATCCGCTCGCCGCCCCTGGTGACGCCGAGGCCGGAGTCATCGAGCGCCAACCGTCCGGCGGCCACCGCAAGCTGAGCGACGCGATCCATGCGACGGGCGGCGCGGTGATCGATGAACGCGAGTGGATCGAAGTTGGTGACCTCGCAGCCGATCTGGCTGCCGTGCGCGCTCGCATCAAACAGCGTGATCGGGCCGGCCCCGGACCGGCCCTCGAGAATCGCCGCCCACGTCGCCGTACGGCCGATGCCGATGGGGGTAACGAGGCCGACGCCCGTGATCGCCACGCGTTGGGAGAGATCTGTCACGGTCGGGAGAATAGAGGTCGTGCCGCGCTCCGGCCGCCCGCTTCTCAAGTCCTCGCTCCGTCTGCCGAAGAGGAACGCGATCCGTGGCGTCGGGCTGTGCGGGAACCGTCGATCCGTCCACGGGCTGCGATCTCCCGCATCATCTTCGACCCGGAGTGTTCGCCATGAGTACCGAAGCCGCTGTCGCGGAGTTGACTGAACCGACGGTCTTCACCGACGACGATCGGCGCACGCTGCTGCGGATCGCGCCGGAGACCCTCGAGATCGTCCGCAAGGCGGCACCGCTGGTGCTCGCGAACGCCGACAAGATGGTGAACGAGTTCGCCGGCCGTCTCGGCGAAACCCCGCAGCTGATCGACTTGATCGGCGAGCACTCGACCGTGCCGCGCCTCGCCGAGATCCTCGGTAACTACGTCCGCGACTTCGCTGACGTGCGCCTCGGCGCCGCCCACATCGAGTCGCGTCGCCGCATCGGCGCCGTTCACGATCGCATCAAGCTGCCGATCGACGCCTATCAGGCCGGTCTCCAGACGATTCGCCAGATCTGGGTCGAGGCGGTGCTGGAGAGCGGCGTCACGGCGAAGCGCACCCCCGCCCAGAACGCGGAGATCATTGTCGCTTTCGACAAGGTGTTGACGTTCGACGAGGGGATCGTCTCGCGTCACTTCACCGATGCGCTCGCGTCGGCCGCCGCCGACCTGCGCGTTCAGCAGGCGGCCCAGTCGGAGATCGCGCGTGAACTCAACGACCTCGCGAACCAGCTGTCGATCGCGGCCGGGCATTCGTCGGCATCGGTCCAGGAGATGAGCTCCACTGCCGAGCAGGTGGCGAGTGAGGTCAGCGCGGCCTCCGAATACGCCGGGCAGGCGACCGCCACCGCTCGCGAGGGCGCCATCGCCATCGAGGCGACGGCAGGGTCGGTGACGCGCGTGCGTCAGGCGGCCGAGCAGCTCGACAGCGCCGCGGGCGACCTCGAGGCCAGCTCGGAGAAGGTCGGGGAGGTCTCGGGGGTTCTCAAGCAGACGGCCGATCAGATCAACCTGCTTGCCCTGAACGCCGCCATCGAGGCGGCCCGCGCAGGTGAGGCGGGGCGCGGCTTCGCCGTCGTGGCGAACGAGGTGAGAAAGCTCGCCGAGGCAACCCAACTGCGTCTGGCCGAGTCGAACCAGGCCATCGAGTCGATCAAGCGCAGCATCACCGAGGTGCGGGCCGCGGGTCGCAACACCGGCGAAGAGGTCGACCAGCTCGTCAGCGCAACCCGCGGGGTGACCGCCAGCTTCGACCAGATCCTCGAGACGGTTCAGACGACCGGCGGTTCGCTCGAGACGATCGCCGCGGCCTCTCAGCAGGTCGCCGCCGCCGCCGGTGAGACGGGTCGCGCCTCGAATGAGGTCGCGCGCCTGGCCGAAGACGTCAAGCGTGTGGCCGAGACGATCTGAGCCGGCTCATAGGGGCCGGCCCTCAGAGGGCCAGCCCCCCATCGACCGCGAGCACCGTGCCGGTCATGAAGCGGCTGGCATCGGAACACAGGAACGCAACCGGGCCGGCGATGTCATCGGCCGTCCCCAGCCGGGCCAAAGATGTCGCGGCGAGCATCCGGTTGCGCTGATCGTCGGTGAGGGCGTCGGTCAGGCGGGTCGCCACATACCCGGGAGCAAGCGCGTTGACGCGCACTCCGAAACGACCGAATTCGCGCGCCAGGGTGCGTGTGAGGGCCATCAATCCGGCCTTCGAGGCCGCGTAGTTCGCCTGTCCGGCGTTGCCGTGCACGCCGACGATCGAGGTGAGCACGACAATGGTGCCGCGTCTGCGGGTGAGCATTCCGGCCGCCGCAGCCTGGATGGTGTGGAACGCCCCGGTGAGGTTCACCTCGATCGGGGCGGCCCAGGTTTCGGCATCCATCCGTAACGCGAGGGCGTCGCGGGTCGTGCCGGCATTGACTACCAGCGCGTCGAGCGGGCCCAGTTCGTGCTCGACGGCCGCCACGCCGGCGCCGACCGATGCTCGGTCGCGCATCTGGGCGTGAACTGCATGCGCCCGACGTCCCAGCTCTTCAACCCTTTGCGCGGTCTGCGCGCAGGCGGCGGAGTCGGTGGCGTAGGTGAGCCCGAGGTCGAATCCGTCATCGGCGAGCGCCCGTGCGCAGGCGGCGCCAATGCCCCGGCTCGCGCCGGTGACGAGCGCGACGGGCACTCATCTGCCGGCCGCGACGAGCGATGCGAGGCTCGCGAGATCCGAGGGTGCTCCGATGTGCACCGTCTCGACGTCGCTGCGGATGCGCCGCACGAGACCGACGAGGACGCGCCGCGGCCCGAACTCGACGAAGCTGTCGGCGCCCATCTCCAACGCGGTGCGCACGGTCTGGGTGAACCGCACCGGCGCCGTCAACTGCTGAGCCAGGAGCTGACGCACCCGCTCGGTGCCCGTCTCCAAGGCCGAGGTGGTCGCCGAGAGGAACGGGAGCGATGGCGCGTGGACCTTCGCGCTCGACAGCGCGATCCGCAGCCGTTCGGCGGCCGGCGCCATCAGCGTCGAGTGGAAGGCGCCGTCGATGTCGAGCAGGCGCACCTTGAACCCGCGTGATTTCGCGAGATCGAGCAGACGGTCGACGCCGCGGTGCAGACCCGAGGCGACAATCTGCCCGGGGCAGTTGTAGTTGGCCGGCCAGACATCGCCGACCTCGCGGCACATCTGCTCGGCTTCCTCGTCGGTGGCACCCAGCAGAGCGGCCATCGAACCGGGGCTCTCCGCGACCACGGCGGTCGTTGCGGCGCCCCGCTCGACGACGAGGCGCAGCGCGTCATCGAAGTCGAGGGTCCCGGAGGCCACGAGCGCCGAGTACTCGCCCAGGGAGTGGCCCATGACGAGGTCTCCCCGCAGGCCGATCTCGCGGGCGACCCGCCACGCGGCGACCGAGGTCGTCAGGACAGCCGGCTGGCAGAAGTTGGTCTCCTGCAGCTTCTCGTGGGGACCCTCGAAACAGAGCTTCGCGAGGTCGTAGCCGACGACGTCGTTGGCCTCCTCGAACGTCTGCCGCGCGACGGGGAAAGCCCGTGCCAGCTCTGCGCCCATGCCGACCTGCTGCGACCCCTGGCCGGGGAACATGAGGGCGGTCTTGGTGCCGAGGTACTGGGCCACGTGGGCCACGCTTTCATCGAGGGAAACCAGCGGATGGTACGAGGGTATCGCCGCTCGGTCAACGACCGAGAAAGAAGTACCCCGTACCGGGAATGACAACGACGTTCAGCCCTGGGTTACGAACGTCGTCACGGTGTTGGTGTCGCCGCCGACCTGGCTCAAGATGACCACCAGGATGATGACCGCAAGCGCGAGGATCGCGCCACCGATCGCCCAGGGAATCCAGATCGGCCGGGCGGTTGCGGCGTGGGGGCTCGAAACCGGCCGCGCGGTGCCCGAACCCGGAGACACCGCGTAGGGGTTGCCGACCGCCGGCGAGGGCGGCGGGGGGGGATACAAGATCGGCGGCGGGTCGGAGACGGCGGCGGGTGCCGGGTAGTCGATGAGGGTCGCCTTGGCGGGCGGCGGCGTCGCGCTTGCGGCGCTGCGGCGTAGGGCCTCGGTCAGCGTCTCGATGAGGGCGACGGCGGTCGCGGGGCGCTGGGCGGGGTCCTTCGCCAGCCCTCCCAGAAGGACTCGGTCGACGTCAAAGCCGAGATCGGGTCGGTGCTTGGTCGCCGGCGTCGGGTCTTCGTGGATGTGTGCGTAGAGCAGCGCGGTGCGCTCGGACTTGTCGAAGATCGGCCGCCCCGTGAGCGTCTCGTAGGCGACAACCGCGAGGGCGTAGCGGTCGGCCGCGGCCGTCACCTCGGAACCCCTGATCTGCTCGGGGGCGACGTATTCGAGGGTGCCCATCCAGACGCCGCTGCTGGTCAGCTTGCTGGAGTCCATCGCGCGGGTCAGGCCGAAATCGGACAGGTAGGCGTGATCGCCAGGGCCCAGCAGGATGTTGGCGGGCTTGATGTCGCGGTGCACGAGGCCCCGGCCGTTTGCGTAGTCGAGGGCCTCGGCGATCTGATGCAGGATCGACATGCCGCGCAGCGGCGTCAGCCCCTCGCCGGCACGGATCAGGTCGTCAAGGCTCGGGCCGTCGATGAACTTCATGGCCAGATAGGCCATTCCATCGGCGTCGCCGGCCTCGTACACCGGG
This sequence comes from Thermoleophilia bacterium, assembly GCA_031362405.1. Taxonomy (GTDB): domain Bacteria; phylum Actinomycetota; class Thermoleophilia; order Miltoncostaeales; family Miltoncostaeaceae; genus JANLSO01. The sequence continues at coordinate 11,021 of JANLSO010000109.1, forward strand.
ATCACATGCGGATGATCGAGGCTCGCCGCGCTGATGCCCTCGCGGGTGAAGCGCTCCTGGAACGAAGGGTCGGCCGACAGCTGACCGGAGACGACCTTCAACGCGACCTGGCGTTGCAGGGCGAGCTGGGTGGCGCGGTAGACGACGGCCTGGCCGCCCCGGCCGAGCTCGGCTTCGATGCGAAAGCCGGCCAGTACGCGGCCGATCATCTGGCTCATCGGCGCACCAATCTCACTCGGGCGACACTACAGGAGGCCCCATCCGCTCTGGGGTCGGGGTGGCACGTCGGCGTGTACGCGCATTCCCTACGCTGACGTCTATGGCCATACCCCCCGTCATCCCCCTGCGGCACTTCTTCGACAACCCCGAGCGGGCGGGAGCCAAACTCTCCCCCGATGGGCGGCAGCTCTCGTATCTGGCGCCGCGCGACGGGGTGCTGAACATCTGGTTGCGTTCGCGCGCCGGACGCGATGATCGCCCGCTCACCGACGACCGCGATCGCGGTATCCGCAGCTACTTCTGGTCGCGTGATGGTCGGTCCATCCTCTACGTGCAGGATCAGGGTGGTAACGAGAACTACCGCGTGTACGCGGTCGATGTTTCCGGTGAACGCCCGCCGCGCGACCTCACACCGTTCGCGGATACCCGGGCCTCGATCGTCGCGGCACCGCGCGCGACTCCCCGGCAACTGCTGATTTCCCTGAACCTGCGCGACCGGCAGCTCTTCGACGTCTACCGGCTGACGATCGCCACCGGGCGCCTCGAGCTCGTTGCCGAGAACCCGGGGAACATCATCGGCTGGCTGGCCGATCGTGACGGCGCAGTGCGCGCGGCCCGCGCCCAAACCCCGGGCGGCGACTTCACGCTGCTGGCGCGCGACGACGAAGCCGACGAGTTCCGAACGGTTGCCGAGTACGCCAACGAAGACGGCGGCTACGCATTCGCCTTCACGCCCGACGGGTCGCGGTTGTGGGTCGGCAGCGCCGTGGGTTCTGATCGACTGCGGCTTGTCGAGCTCGACCCGGCTACCGGTGTCGCGACCCTGATCGACGCCGACGACGAGGCCGATCTTTCCGGGCCGCTCGTCTCCGATCTCACCGGTGAGCTACTGGCCGCCATATACCTGCGCGATCGGCTCGTGGTGAACGCGTTCGACGATCGGTTCGCGCGCGATTTCGCCGCCGTGCAGGCGCTGCATTCCGGCGACCCCTCGCTCGGCGGGGCCGACGCCGAGGAGACCGCCTGGATCGTCTCCTTCGACGACGATCGCGACCCGGGCGCGACGTATCTGTTTGATCGCACGACCCACGAGGCGGAGTTCCTCTACCGCGCCCGGCCGCGGCTCGAGCCCGAGCACCTGGCCCCGATGGAGCCGGTGAGCATTCCGTCACGTGACGGCTGGACGCTGCACTCATACCTGACGCTCCCAGTGGGCGTGGAGCCGGCGGGTCTGCCGATGGTGCTGGTCGTCCATGGAGGCCCGTGGTCGCGTGACGCATGGGGTTATGACCCACAGGCCCAGTTCTTCGCGAACCGTGGCTACGCCGTTTTGCAGGTGAATTATCGGGGCTCGACCGGCTTTGGTAAATCGTTCACCCATGCCGCCGAGCGCGAGTTCGCCGGCAAGATGCACGACGACCTCATCGACGCCGTGAACTGGGCGATCGAGCGCGGCACGGCCGACCCGGCGCGCGTTGGCATCTTCGGCGGCTCCTACGGGGGCTACGCGGCACTCGTCGGCGTCACGTTCACGCCCGACGTCTTCGCGGCGGCCGTGAGCTATGTGGGGCCCTCCAGCCTTGTCACGTTGGCGCGGTCGTTCCCGGCGTACTGGCGTCCCCTGCTGGCGAGCACATGGCATCGGTACGTCGGTGATCCGGAGAAGCCCGAGGACATCGCCGACATGGAACGCCGCTCGCCACTGAACTACGTCGACCGGATCACCACGCCGCTGCTGGTGATCCAGGGTGCGAACGATCCCCGGGTGACCAAGGTCGAGTCAGACCAGATCGTCGCCGCGCTGCGCACGCGCGGGGTCGAGGTCGAGTACATCGTCAAAGACGACGAGGGCCACGGGTTCGTGAAGCCGGAGAACCGCATCGAGGCGTACGGCGCCATGGAGCGTTTCTTCGCCCAGCATCTCGGGGGTCGTGCCGAGATCTGAGGTTGGCCTCGACGGCCGGTGGTGCCGCGCGGCCCGGCGTGCGAAGAGGTGAGGGGGTTTTGAGGTCATGTCAGTCGTCCGCATCGCACTTGCAAACCTGCTCTTCCCGACGACGCCTGATGACGCGGTGGCGTCGGCCCAGAGGGCAATCGCCGATGCCGCAGCGGCGGGTGCCGAGCTGGTGTGCTTTCCCGAAGGCTTTGTGCCGGGCTACCGCCTCGCCCATCGGCCGGTGCCCGCGCCGAGCCCCGCGTTCTTGGAACGGGCATGGTCGGACATCGCCGATGCCGCCGCGGCCGCGAGCGTTGCGGCTGTCCTCGGAACCGAGCGGATCACACGCGAGGGGCTCCTGCTCACCACGCTGGTGATCACCCGAGACGGCGCGCGCGCCGGCTTCCAGGACAAAGTGCAGCTCGACCCCTCGGAAGACGGCACGTACGTGCCCGGCACGGAACGTCGTGTCTTTCGCAGCGGCGACCTCACTTTCGGCATCGCCATCTGTCACGAGGGATGGCGGTACCCGGAGACGGTGCGGTGGGCCGCCCGGCAGGGTGCCCAGATCGTTTTCCATCCGCACGTCCACGAGGCCGAGCCCGGCGGGTACCGGCCGACGACGTTCGCCGACCCCGCCAATACCTTCCACGAGAAGGCGGCGCTGTGTCGCGCCGCCGAGAATACGATCTACTTCGCGACCGTGAACGTCGCGAGCAGGGGCTCCGCGACGACCAGCGCCGTGGTGCGGCCCGACGGGACCCTTCTCTGCTTCCACCCCTATGGCGAGCACGGGCTTCTGATCACGGACATCGATCTGTCCGAGGCAACGGGTCTGCTGGCGCATCGGCTCCGGATCGGGGCGACCCCGTGACGCTCGTGAGCACGGTTCGGTCACGGGCCACATCACGCACCATGTGGGAGTCGGCGACGACGTGATCGCGGCGCTCCGGCGCGCCTGCTCCACGCGCACACTCCGGGGGCGCTGGCGGGTGCTGGCTGCAGTGATGGTTGCGCAGGCGGGCTCGTCGGCGCTGACGCTCGGGATCCCTGCTCTGGGACCGCATCTGCGCGGTGAGTTCGGCCTGTCACTGGCCGGGCTGGGATTGGTGCTCACGGCGCCGACGGCGGGGTACTGCCTCACGACGCTGCTGTGGGGGCGGATCGCCGACAGGGTCGGTGAACGTTGGGTGATCGCCGTCGGCCTTGCCGGCTCGGCCGGCCTGCTGAGCGGAGCATCGACGGCGGGCTCGGCGACCGCGCTGATGCTGTGGCTCTTCGCGGCGGGAGCGCTCGGAGCCTGCGCACCGGCGGCGAGCGGCCGGGCCGTCGCGGCGTGGTTTGCTCCCGAGCAGCGAGGGTTGGCGCTCAGCATGCGCCATACGGCACCGATGGTCGGCGGCGCGATCGGGGCGGCGGTGCTTCCCGTGGCGGCCGCCGTTGATGGAACCCGTGGCGCGATGCTCGCCCTCGCGGCGTTCTCGGCGATTGGTGCGCTGGCGGCGGCGGCCGGCGTGCGTGGCGCCCCGGGCTACGCGCTGGTGACCGCGGCCGCGCGCCGCGCCGCGCGCGCGCCGTTTCGAGACCGCCTCATCTGGACGATCGCGCTCGGGTGTTTCCTCGTGATCGTTGCCCAGGCCGCCCTCCTGCGCTTTCAGACCAGCTATCTGCACGACGAGCGGGGATGGTCGTCCGGTGCGGCAGGTGCACTCTTGTCGGTGACCCTCCTCGGTTCGGCCGCCGCCCGGGTCGTCGCCGGTGTCGTGTCGGATCGCCGCGGCCGGCGGATCGGTGTGTTGAGGGGCCAGGCTATCGGCGCGGGCTTCCTGCTTGCCGGGGCGGCCACTTTCCTCTGGCTGCCATCACCCATCGCCGCGACGCTGCTCGTCGGCGCGACGGTGCTGACGATGGCGGGCAACGGCGTCGCCTACGCGGCGGTCGCCGAGGCTGCTCCTGAACGCACCGGCGAGGCCCTCGGCCTGCACTCGACCGCACTGATCGTCGGCGTCACCGCCACCCCACCCCTCTTTGGAGCCGTCGCCGGCCACATCCCCTGGACCGCCGCCCTCCTCCTTCTTGCCGCCTTCCCCCTGATGGGTGCCATCGCCCTCCACCGAGCCCTGCGCCTGGCGCCGTCGAACTCTCTGGTGCCGGACACGGGACACGAGCCGGAGCGGTCTGGTGCCGGGCACAGGACATGAGCGGCGGACCCGTTGGCCAGAGTCGTGTCATGTCCTGTGCTCGGCACCGTTGCTCTGGTCAGGCGGCTGGGAGGCATCGGTGGTGATGCGGCTGCGGCCTTCGGCGTCTTTCTCGACGCGGATCATGGCGCCGAGGCGTTCGGCGACTCCGGGTAGGTGGGTGATCACGGCGATCAGGCGGCCGTCGCCGGCGAGGCGTTCGACGCCGGTGAGGGCCTGTTCCAGGGCTTCCGCGTCGAGGGTCGAGAAGCCCTCATCAAGGAACAGGCAGTCGAGCCTGCCGCCGGATTCGGTCGCGATGTCCGACAAGCCGAGGGCCAGAGAAAGGCTGGCGAGAAAACGCTCGCCACCCGACAGGGTGGACGCATTGCGGGGTCGTTCGCCGCGGCGTTTGTCGATGATGCTCAATGGATCGGCACCCGTGCCGCTGAAGCGGTAGGCGCCTGCGCTCAGCTCGGTCAGACGGGTCGACGCGCCGACGGCCAAGCGCTCGCGGAAGCGCCCGAGCAGGTAGCGCGGAAAGGCATTCGCTCGGAGATCGTTGGCGACCTGCGTGTGGCGCTCGGCGCGCGCGCGCGCATCACGCTCTTGGCCGTCGAGTCGACGGCGATGAGACGCGGCGGTGGTGAGTGCGGTAAGCGTGGCGTGCGCGGACGCCTCGTCGGCGACGAGGCGTCTACGGGCCTGTGGATAGTCGTCGGGAGCGCTGACCCCGAGCCGACCACCCTCGAGTCGCAGCCGGTCCCGCGCGGCGGCGGCTTGCGCGCCGGTGCGCTCCGCGGCCCGCGCGGCGTTGGCAGCCTCGTCGAGGGCCACTTGGCGCAGCGCGGTGACGGCGGTGAGCAGTGGGGCGACCTCGTCGGCATCGGGGGTGTCGCGTTTCATCAGGACCGCCGCGCGCGCGGCGGCAGCACGGATCTCGGAGACCTCCGACGCGATGAATCCATCGAGGCCCCGGGCCGCGTCGGCTGCCCGGGCGGCGGCGGCGTGCATCGTGTCGGCGGCCTCCCGCTCTGCGCGTTCGTCGGTGGCCAGGCGGGCGCCCAGTACCTCGAGCGTCGCGATCGGATCATTGCACGTGGCCCACACCCCGAGTGCGGCGCGCATCTGGGCCATGCGGACGCGATCGGCCTCCAATCGTGTCCGCTCGCGGACGAGCACCCCCTCCGCGGCGGTCAGCCGGTCGTGGGTCGCCGTGGCCGCGTCGCGTGGCTCTCTCGCCTCGGCCTCCAGGGAAACGATGCGCATGGCCCACTCGGCGGCAAGCTGGCGTGCCTCGCCCGTATCGAAAGTGCGTAGTTGCTGGCTCGCCTCGACCGAGGCGTGTTCAGCGGCAGTGCGGTGCTCGGAGGCGTGATCGGCGTGCACCCGAGCGGCGGCAAGGCGTGTGCCGGCGGCGGTCTCCTCGCGCTGAGCGTCGCGGTCGTCGCGCTCCGCGACGGCGAGATTCGAAGTGTGCGCGATGTGGCCCGCGAGGGTGCCGCCGCATACCGGGCAGGTATCGCCGTCGGTCATCGTTGCGCGCACCGCCGCCGCCATGTCGGCCTTTCGGAGGTCGTCCATTCGCGCACGCGCGGCGCGGGCGCGAGAGGTCGCTGATTTCAGCTCGCCGGCGGCCACCTCGACGGCCGCTCGGGCAGCGGCATATGCCGCCCGGGCGGCGTCTTCGGCGGTCGAGGCGGCAATGACCGCCTTCGCTGCGGTGTCCGCGAGTTTCAGGCGGTCGATCTCCGCCTGCGTCGCCGTAAGCCGCGCGAGCACGCCACCAAGTGCGGCACGTTCGGCGGCGACCCGGGCCGCCTCGGTCGCGAGGTGCGTCTCACGCGCGGGGAGCTCCTCATCGAGCTGGGCGATCTGGCGGGCGGCGGCCAGAGCCGTGGCCAGTGCTGCGCTGTCGCCGGCCGCCTCGGTCCGGGTCGCGGCGCGTCGCGCCTCGGCTGCCGTGTGGGCGGCACGAGCGGCGATGACATCTCTCGCCGTGTCGGAGTTGGCGGCGACGAACACTGCCCAGCGGCCCGCGAGATCAGCTCGTGCGGCCTCGTCGGGGAGGTCGTGGGCGACACGTTGGGCCAGGGTCGATGCATCCGCGTGCCGGCGGGTTGCCTCGTCGAGATCGTTCACCCCGGCGACGATGCCGCCGAGGGCCCGCACCGCAGCTCGGTCGGTCGCACGATCGCGCGCGGTGCGCGCCGCAGCCCAGCGGGTTGCGCTCGACGTGTCGGTCAGGCGTGCACCTTCGGCACGGTAGACCTCTGCCTCCTGAAGACACGCTTTCTGAGAGGCAACCGCGCTCTGGCGCGCGCCATCGAGTGAGGCAACGTCGAACAGCTCACGAAGGATGTCGTCGCGGTCTTTCGGCTTGGCCGCCAGAAACTGGTCGAACCGGCCCTGGGCCAGCAGTACGGCGCTCGTGAAAGCCGCGAAGCTCATCCGCAGAAGTCCGGCGAGACCCGCTCCGACGGCATCGTCGCCGCCGATCGTCTCGAGCACCGGCCCGCTGTCACCGTCGAGCCGTTCGAGCAGGGCCGAGGGCTGGGGTGCGTCCTTCCCGAACCGGCGCGTCACCCGCCAGACGTCGTCTGCGAGAGCGAACTCGAGGCGCACCTCGCCGTGTGTCTGGCCGAGCGTGAGCAGATCCCCGCCGGTGGCCTGCTGGGAGCTGCGTCCGTAGAGCGCGAAGCTGATCGCATCCAGCAGCGAGGTCTTGCCGGCGCCCGTATCGCCGCTGATCACCACGAGGTCGTGGAGGCGCCAATCAACCGTCGCCCGGTCGTATGAGCGGAACCCCACAAGTTCGAGCTGCAACGGCCTCACGTCGAGGTCTCGTCATCGTGAGCGCCGGCCAGGGCTTGCTCGAAGGCGGCCACGACATGAGGATCGAGCGGGCGTCCGACCTCCTGGTGCCAGTCGGCGTAGAGCTCAGGCAGGCTTCGACGGGCAACCGCGTCAGACGTCGTGTGCCGTTCCTCCGCGACGGTCTGCGGATAGAACGCCTCGACTCGCAGGGCGTCCGGGACGACCTCGCGCACCTTGCGCACCAGATCGATCTCCGCCGATTCCAACTCGACCTGGCACAGGAACCAGGCGCCCGGATGTTCGGCCGCGCGTTCGGCGAGCCCGGTCAACGGGCCGCGCAGGCGCACCAGCGGGCGGGCGGCGGTGAGGGGGATCTCCCGGCTGATCGTCTGCTCAGCGGAGATCTCGACGATGCACGCCGATTTGGCATGGTTGTCTTCGCTGAAATCCAGCGCCATCGGGCTTCCGCAGTACCGGCCCGGGGAGGCGAACCCCGGGATCGGTTGCGGCCGGTGGACGTGGCCGAGCGCGACGTAGTCGAGGTCGGCCGGCAGCGCGGCGGGCGAGATCGCGTAGGTGAGCCCCATCGTGAGCTCCCGTTCGCCACCACCGGCGATCGCCCGGTCGACCATGACGTGCCCGACGAGCACCGCGGCCCCACCCTCGTCGCGCCGCCGCCGGCGCAGCCCGTCGGCGCATTCGCGGATGATCCCGGCGACGTCATCGGCGTAGGTGCCCTTGGCGGCCTGCACGGCGGTCTCGACGGCCAACCCCATCCGGGCGGGGTCGAGCCAGGGCACGAGCGCGACGTGCAGCGGTCCGGCGGCGGTTTCGATCGAGCGCACCGCGTGCTCGGCGGCCATGATCCGCCCGGCGACGTGAACTCCGCGGGCCGCCAGATACGGCGCCAGGTTCTGCCAGAGATCGGGGTCGTCGTGGTTGCCGGCGATCGCGACGACCGGGCCGACCTCGGCGAGCCGCTCGAGGGCCTCCAGGCACACTCCGAAGGCCGGCGAGTCGACGAGGCGCCGGTCGAGCATGTCGCCGGCGATGATCGTCGCGTCGACGTTTTCACTCGTCGCGAGCGACGCCAGGGCGCCGAGGGCGGCGCGGGCCTCCTGCAGACGATCGACCCCAAACAGGCGCTTGCCGAGGTGCCAGTCGGCGGTGTGCAGCAGTCGCATCAGCCGTACTTGGCGACCACCGCGGCGGCGCGCTCGGCGGTCGCCACCTCGCCACGGGTCGTCGCCCACGGCGGGAACGGCAACTCTACGGCGATCGGGGCGGGCACGCTCGGCTGGCTGACGATCACCCTGCCCTGCTTCAGAAGGCGTGCTCGCGAGCGCGCAGCCTGCCCCAGCCACCCGTACTCGCTGCGCTCGGCCTCGGCCGCGTCGAGGCGGCCGGCGATGCGAATCGCCGCGTTCTGGGTGACCTCCGGGGCGACCAGCGACGCCTGCTGTTGGGCACCGATCAGGATCACCCCGAGTGATCGGCCGCGCTGGGCGATGTCGACCAGGGTTTCCTTGATCGGCGAGTCACCATCGCGTGGTGCGTACTTGTTGAGCTCGTCGAGCACGATGAACTCGATGTGCTCGCCGCCGCCGACCTCCTTGGCACCGAAGGTCTGCGCGAGCAGGGTGCCGACCACGAACCGTTGGGCGAAGTCGTGTAGCGGGGTGAGGTGGACGACCGCCAGCGGAGGCTCGTCTTGCGCGTTGGCTCCCCGCGGAATCGGATGAGCGTCGGAGCGGATCAGGCCGCGCAGCCGTCCCGAAGCGCTTTCCAGACGTCGGATGAACGCGCTGACGGTGCCGGAGGCGGCCTTGCCGGTCCACTGTTGGTTGCCCGACTGGTCATCGGCCTCCAAAGTCGCGACGAGCCATTCGACAAGCCCGCCGAGGTCGTGGAAGGGCCCGGCGATCAGCTCTGCGACGGTTCGCGGGGTGCGTTTGTCGGGGGCACCTTCGGCGGCCCCCGGCAGCAGACCGACGGCCCCGGGGTGGTCCTGCACGGGAACCGCCCGGCGCAAGAGCTCTCCGCGCACACGCTCTTCCACAAAGCTCAACTGGCTGCGCATGTCCGACGCATCGGCAAAGCAGAACCGCAGGAGCCCCTGGTGGACGAACTGCAGGGGCGTCCATCCGAAGGCATGAACACCCTCGTGCCGTGAACCGCAGTGCGGCAGGCGATGGTCGTCGGGTCGTGGGGGCGCCCAGAACTTCACCGAGGGGAAACCACCGGCGTTCTCCAGGCCGAGCTGCCGCCATTTGGCATCAAGCTCTGCGCGATCCTCGCGTTCGCCGTAGACCCGGTTGTCGTGGTCCAGGAACAGCAGGTCCTCACCCTTGACGTTGAAGACCAGTACGCGCACCTTGCGGCGCATGTCGGGGTGCTCCATCACCAGCCGCACGAGCGCGAGCGCGGTGGAGGTTTTCGCGGCGACGCCGCTGATCCCCGAGATCGAGATGTGGCCGCCTTTGGTGCCATCGAGAAAGTCGAGGTCGATGTGCACGGGGTCGCCGTCGCGCCCGATGCCGACCGCGAGCTTGCGGGTCATCGTGTCTTCATAGAGGGCCAGCTCGCGCTCGACACCGCGCGCGCGGCGCACCGCCGCCCCCGGGTGCGGGGCGACCCAGCGTTCGGGCTCCACACGGATCACCTGCACCTCGGCCGTACGCACCAGCTCGCCCGGCATCTCACCGCGGGCGATCACCATCGAGTCAGAGGGCATGCTCGCGCCCTCGTGCTGGGCGTAGGTCTCGGTCACCACCCCGTAGGTGGTGACCTCGGCGACCGGGTCGGGCGTGGTGACGGCCACCAGCTCGTCGACCTCGATCGACGCGTCGGGCTCGATCCCCACCAAAAAGGCCTGGCTGCTGGCCGCCTGGTGCCCGAGCACCACCCCGACATCATCGGTCACGCCGCGACCATGGCCGGCCGTGATTCGTCGGCGGTCGCGAGGGCAGCGGTTTCGAGCACGGCATGGGTCGCGGCCCGGCGCACGGCGCGCAGGGCCAGGCGCCGATCGCCCATGCGGTGGCGCAGTCGGTTCTCGAGTACCCCGACGGGCTGCATGTTCTGCGGTGCACGCGGGTCGCGGTGCGGCCTTCCCGCAAAGCGCGGAAGCTCACGGGTGGCGCGATCGGCCAGTTGCTGGGCGGCGCGCGAGCCGACGGTCTGTGCGACCTCACCTCGCAGGATTCCCGCCCAGCCCTGCTCACCGACACCGGGTAGGCGCTGGTACCAGCTGAACCGGTCGCGGCCAATCGAAAACAGGGGAGTGCGTTCGCCGACGGCGAGCGCGGTGATCACTGCGGCCTCGTCACCGTCGAGGTACATCTGGTGGTGGCTCTTCACGGCGCCCACGATCGGCCCCGGGGCGTCGCGGACGAACGACAGGCGCCCGTCGAGCACGATCAGCCGGTCGGGGCGCGCGAGCCGCTCGGCGATCTGGTGCTCGAGCTGCTGTCGCATCTGGCCGACCCTCCGGGCCAGCCCGGAGGGTTCGCGCGCGGAGCCGCCCTGGGATTCCCAGTGGAAACCCCCGATCGCGGGCAGCCGCAACATGTGGTCACCTTCGGCGATGACGGTTCGGCGAAGCTCCAACTCGACAAGCTCCGCGGGGCGACCCGGCCCGGCGAGGACCGCCCCCGCCCCTACGGCGAACGCCACGGCCGCGATCGGCATCGGGACATTTGCGTGGCTGGCGGTCAGCCAGGCTTCGATCTGCTGGGTGCCGTCAACGAACACGAGCTCACCGGCGGGTGCGATGTCGGCCGGCCGAAGGGGCTCCCACGGCACCGACTCGATGCCGGTGCGCACAACCGGACGCTCGGCCTCCGACGGCTCCATGAAGGGGCCATACGACGGGTCGGCGACCTGAACCGAAAGCTCGTGGCGGGCGGTGCTCATCCGAAAGACTGTAGCCCTGGGCCCGGACGCGCCCGCCATTGAGGTTTCACACTCGGCGTCCGGGCTGGCATCCTCTCGCGCGACGGCCCTTGCGCGCCGTCCGTCCGCCCGGCGGGGTGCTGAATCAATCAGGAGGGGTCTGGTGTCGAAGCAGTTGATCGGCGGTGTCGTGGCTGCGGCCGCGATTGTGGTCGCGATTCTGGTGGGAATCCAGGTGTTCGGCGGTGACGACACGCCGACCACGGCCAGCCAGTTCCAGGGCGTCGAGGAGGTCGCTACCCTCGTCAAGGGTATTCCTCAGCAGGGCGCGGTTCTCGGCGACGCCAACGCCCCCGTGACGATCACCGAGTTCGCCGATCTGCAGTGCTCCGCGTGTGCGGCCGCCTCCACCGGAGTCATCCGCGAGCTCATCACCAAGTACGCACGAACCGGCAAGGTGAGGATGAAGGTGCGCCTTGTGCAGATCATCGGACCCGACTCGGAACGAGGTGCCCTCGCGGGTGAGGCGGCGAGCCTGCAGAGTAAGGGGTGGCAGTTCTCGGAGCTGATCCTCACCAATCAAGGTCCTGAGAATGGCGGCTGGCTGACCGACGGCTTTGTCGAGGCCGCGGCGGAGGGCGCTGGGCTCGATGTCGAGCGATGGAAGAAAGACTTCGCGGGCGACGCCGTCGTGAACACGTTCTTCGCCAACACGACCGCCTTCCAGGCGACGGCGGGGAGCAACGGGCTCTCCACCCCGACCTTTGTCATCGAGGGGTCTGGCGAGAAGAGTGTCATCCAGGGCGTGGCGGACATCTCGCAGTTTGATGCGGCCATCGTCAAGGCGCGCGGCGCGAACTGATGGGCGCTCTCCTGTCCACCGAGCGGCCATTGCGTATCGCCACCGGCGTGATCGGCCTGCTCGGGGTGGGGATTACCTCCTACCTCCTGATCGAGCGTTCGCGGGGCGCGTCTCCGGTGTGCGTCGTCGGGGGAGGCTGCTCCTCCGTGCAAAAGAGCGAATGGGCGGAGGTCGCGGGCGTGCCCGTGGCGCTGCTCGGGCTGATCGCCTACGTCGCCCTGATCGGCGCCGCGCTGATCCCGGGTCAGCTGGGCGCGGCCGGAGGGCTGTTCACGCTGCTCGTCGGAGTCGGCTTCTCGGCCTGGCTGACATACCTGGAGATCTTCGAGATCAAGGCGATTTGCACCTGGTGCGTGGCGAGCGCACTCCTTCAGGTCATCGGGCTCGGCGTGGCCTTCCTGCGCATCCGCGCCGTCGAACGCGGACCCACCGCGTCGCGCGCCGAACCCTCGCCGCAGGCCGATCCTCTAGCGGGCCGCGAGTAGACCCGCGTCGAGGGCGTGGCGCACCAGCTCGGCCCGGGTCGCGGCCCCCAGCTTTCCCATGACGTGGGCCCGGTGGCTCTCGACGGTGCGAACGCTGACGACCAGTTGCGCGGCGACCTCCTGATTCGTATGCCCGAGCGCCAAGAGCCTCAGCACCTCACGCTCGCGCGGTGAGAGCCCGTCGACCGGGCCGCGCGTACGCCGACGGCCGGCAAGCTCGGCGCCCAGGGATGGGTGCAGATAGCGCCCTCCCCGCCCCACGGTGCGGATCGCGCGGACCAGCTCCTCGTCGGCGGCGGTCTTGACCACGTAGCCGTCGGCTCCGGCGAGGAAGGCCCGGCGGACGTCGTCGGGCGAATCGTGCATCGAGAGCACGACGATTCGCGTGGTGGGCTGCCGCTCACGGATGCACTCGGCACCTTCCACGCCGCCCATACCCGGCATGAGCAGGTCAAGCAGAACAACGTCCGGCGACGTGCGCTCGAGGCCCCGCAGGGCCTCTTCCGCCGTGGCCGCCTCACCCACGACCGTGATGTCGTCGTGGGCCTCCAGCAGCAGTCTCAGGCCTCCGCGCAGTACCGCGTGGTCTTCGACCAGCAGGACGCGAACGGGGGCCATCGGCCTACGTCGGTTGGTGGGGTGTGGGACTCACGCGGCGTCCATTAGCGCTTCTGAAACCGCCGCGTTGACGATCTTTCCGTCGCGGACGTTCACTCCGGGGCGAAGGCCGGGAATCGCGCGTAAGGCACCCGTGGTGCCGTGATCAGCGAGCGAGATCACATAGGGGAGGGTGGCGTTCGACAGCGCACGAGTGGAGGTCACCGGAACGGCCCCCGGCATGTTCGCGACGCAGTAATGGACCACCCCGTCGACCTCGAAGATCGGATCCGAGTGGGTCGTTGGCCGGGATGTCTCGATACACCCGCCCTGATCGACCGCGACGTCGACGATCACCGATCCGCGCCGCATATCGGCCAGCATGTCGCGGGTCACCAATCGCGGCGCACGCGCACCGGTGAGCAATACCGCCCCGATCACCAGGTCGGCATGGGCGACGGCCTCCGCAACCGCTAGACGTGTCGAGTACAGCAGAGTCACGCGCCCGGCGAGCTGCATATCGAGCTCCCGCAGGCGCCCGAGATCACGGTCGAGGATCGTCACGTGGGCCTGCATTCCGGCGGCGACGACCGCCGCGTTGGTGCCGACGATGCCGCCTCCGAGGATCACCACCGACCCCGGTGCGACGCCCGCGATGCCTCCGAGGAGAACCCCGCGTCCCCCTTCGGGCCGCTCGAGGTGGCGTGCCCCGGCCTGAATCGACAGGCGTCCGGCGATCTCGCTCATTGGCGCCAGAAGCGGCAGCCGGCCGTGGTCATCCTCGACGGTCTCGTACGCAATGGCCGTCGTTCCTGCGCGGCGCAGGGCATCCGCGACTCTGGGCGCCGCGGCCAGGTGCAGGTAGGTGAAAAGCGTGTGGTCATCGGCGAGCAGGCCGAACTCATCAGGCTGGGGTTCCTTTACCTTCACCACCAGCTCGCAGCCCCAGCAGGTGGTGGCGTCGCCGATCTGCGCGCCGACCCGTTCGTACTCGCCGTCGGCAAAGCCGGAACCCTCGCCGGCCGTGTGCTCGATCCATACCTCATGGCCGCGATGGACCAGCTCGAGCACCCCCGCGGGCGTCATCGCGACGCGGTACTCGTCGGTCTTCACCTCGCGTGGAACGCCCACCCGCATACGATTCTCTCGTCGCTCGCTAACGGCCTCGCGACAGGGAATCTATCCCTCTGACGAGCGGTGGGCGTTCTGGGCGTCGCACGAGCCGGGCGATGCATCCGGCTGACAGCAGGCCAAAAAGGGTGGCGAGCGCAAAAAAGCCATCGCGCCGACCGTCGCTGCGGCGCAGAGAGAACGTCGACTCTCGCAGCTCACGTGCCCGGGCGGTCTGGCGCCGGGCGAGCGTGTGGTCGGGGAATGCCGCCGCTGCGGAGGCAAGCGTCTGCTGCGCCGCGGCGTAGTCGAGCCCCCAGAACTCACTCATACCGCGCCGAAAGAGTTCCCCGGATCGCCCCTCCGCACTGGACACGCCGGCTTCCTCGAGGATCTGGCGCACGCTCGCTGAGGGCTCGAGGATGCCGCCACCTTTGGCCCCCAACCAGCGCACCACACCGTGCACCCGCCCCTGCTCGTCGACAACGGGACCGCCCGAGTCTCCGGGTTGAATCGCCGCAGTCACCAGGGTGAAGAGCTTCCCGGGGTTGTCCTTGGTGAGAAAGTCGTTGACGGGCCCGTTGCGCGCGATCGCACCGCGCCGTACCGCCGGAACCAGCTCCGCGACGTCCGGCTCGACGCTGCGCGCGCGACCGAAACCGAGGGAGACGATCGGGGTGCCGGCGGTCGCGGAATCGTCGAGGGGCAGGGCCGGCGCACCGCGCGCATCGGCGAGTTTGAACAGCGTCAGGTCGCGGACATCGTCGCTGCGCAGTACCCGAGCGACCCGGAACGTGCGCGATGCCTGGCTGCCGGCGCCGACGTCGGCCTGCTGGACGGCGAACTGGGTGAGCCGTCGCCCGAAGACCTGCGGGTTGTTGCCGCTGGCCCATTCCTCGACGTCTGCCGCCGTGCTCGGTCTTCCCCGGCTCCTGAGGTAGGCCTGCACCGCCCGCAGGGTAATCGAACGCGTGGAGGGGTCGACAACGTGTTTTGCGCTGACAAGGACGCCGTCGGGCGCCACCGCGAACGCCGTTCCGAACTCACGCAGGCGTCCGACCGCACCGGGCAGCCTCACGGTGCGCCCCGCAGCGGTGCGGAATCCCGCGACCTCGACGGTCGTGCTGACCCGGTAGATCGACGGCAGCGAGACGATCGCCGCCCGATCGAGTCGGTTGCCCGAAAGCTCGCTCGGTACTTGCGCGGCACCCGACGAGGCGGATACCGCAAGTGCCAGGGCTCCCAGGAGCATCACGCGACGGGCTCTCATCCCGGCAGAGGCTAGACCCCCGCGTGCGTCAGGTCGCCGCCCTCGGTCATTGCGGCCATGCACAGATCGGTGCCAGGCACCGATCTGTGCATGGTGCTTCGCTCAGTGGCGGAAGTGGCGGCGTCCGGTGAGGACCATCGCGATGCCGGCCTGCTCGCAGGCCGCGACGACTTCGTCGTCGCGGATCGAGCCGCCGGGCTGAACGATCGCTGTCACGCCTGCGGCCACGGCGAGTTCGGGGCCGTCGGCGAACGGGAAGAACGCGTCACTGGCGAGGACCGCTCCGGGAATTTCCACCTGGGCCTTCTCGACCGAGAGGCGTACCGAGTCGACCCGGCTCATCTGGCCGGCGCCGATACCCACGGTCACGAGATCGCGCGCGAGGATGATCGCGTTGCTCTTGACGTGCTTGCAGACGCGCCAGGCGAAGACGAGGTCGCCCCACTCGCGCTCGGTGGGCGCACGGGTCGTCGCCACCTTCATGAGGCTGCGGTCTTCGCTTTCGGCGTCGCGGTCTTGGATCAGGATGCCGCCCATCACCCGGCGCAGATCGCGCTCACCCGGGTTCACGCGGCGACGCTCACCGTTCAGCATGACCCGCGTGTTGGGTTTACGGGTCAGGGCCGCGAGGGCCGCCTCGTCGTAGCCGGGGGCCAGGATCACCTCGATGAAGGTGGAGGCCAGCAATTCGGCGAGCGCCGCGTCGACGGGACGGTTGACCACGATCACGCCGCCGTAGGCCGAGACCGGGTCGCAGTCACGCGCCCTCACATAAGCGGTCGCGATGTCGGAGGCGATGGCCACACCGCAGGCGTTGTTGTGCTTGACGATCACGCAGGCCGGCAGCTCGAACTCGGCCATCAGCGACCGGGCCGCGTCGAGGTCGTAGAGGTTGTTGAACGAGAGGTCTTTGCCGTGCAGCTGTTCGACACGATTGAGCAGATGCGTTCGCGCGCCGCGTTCGGTGTAGTACGCCGCCCGCTGGTGCGGGTTCTCGCCGTAGCTCATCTCCAGGGCCTTATCGAAGCCCATGACGATCTGGTCGGGGAAATCGTCGTCCATCTCCGCCATCCAGGTGGCGATGGCCCCGTCGTAGCGGGCCGTGAGGCGAAAAGCGGCTGACGCCAGGCGCCGCCGGGTTTCGTCCGAAACCGCGCCCGCGTGGTCGTTCATCTCGTCGAGCACTTCGGTGTATTGGTCGGGGGAGGTCATGACGGCCACCCGCGCGTGGTTCTTGGCGGCGGCACGAACCGACGCGGGCCCACCGATGTCGATCTGCTCGATCAGGTCGTCGTGAGTTACCCCGCGCTTCAGGACCCACTCCTCGAACGGGTAGAGGTTCACGACGACCATGTCGATGGGCTCGATATCCGAGGCCGCCATGTCGGCGAGATCCTCCGGGAGGTCCATGCGGGCGAGGATGCCGCCGTGGTCCTTCGGGTGAAGGCTCTTGACGCGGCCGCCGAGGATCTCCGGTTGCCCGGTGAGCGTTTCGACGGGCGTTACAGCAACGCCGTACGACTCGATCGCCGCCGCCGTGCCTCCGGTCGAAACGATGTCGACGCCCAGGGCGTGGAGCCCTTTCGCCAGGGTCTCGAGCCCCGTCTTGTCGGACACCGAGATCAGCGCTCGTCGTACCGCGACCATTAGTCCTCCCGGACCTCGACCATGCGGCGGTTATCGCCATCGCGACGCACCCGCCCTTGCGCAAAAAGTGTGACGGCCAAGGGGACGAGCCGGTGCTCGACTTCCCGTATCCGCTCACGCACCGCCTCCGGGGAATCACCGTACAGAACGGGTACCGGCTCCTGCACGATCGGCGGGCCGGCGTCGACGACCTCCTCGGCAAAGTGCACCGTGACGCCGGTGAAGCGCACTCCCCAGGCGATGGCGTCGTCGATGGCGTGCATGCCGGGGAAGGCCGGCAGCAGTGACGGATGCAGGTTGATCACGCGGTCGGGGAAGCGCCCGAGAAACGTCCCGGTCACGATGCTCATCCATCCGGCCATCACCACCAGATCGGGTTGCGCGGCCGCGACGACGTCGGCGAGCTCGGCGTCGCGCTCCTCGCGCGAGCGTCCATTGGCCGCAACGACGTCGGTGGCGATGCCGGCCGCCGTGGCGCGGGCAAGGCCGCCGGCGTCTGGCTGAGAGGCGATCACGCGGACAATCTCGATCGCGCCGCCCGGAGCGTGGACCGTGTCGATGAGGCTCTGCAACGTGGTGCCCTCGCCCGAGACCATCACCACCACGCGAAACGGCTCAGACAAACCGCACTCCGGCGTCACCGGCCTCGACGAAGCCGATGACCTGCGCCCCCTCGACGAGCTGAACGATGCGGGCGACCGACTCCTGTGGGGCGATCACACACAGGCCGAGGCCCATGTTGAACGTCCGCCACGCCTCGTCGGACGACACGCGACCCGACGCGAGCACCGCATCGATCGCCGCTCCCGGCTGCCACGAGTCGACATGCAAGACGGGGCGCAGCCCGGTGGGCATCACCCGGGGCAGGTTCTCGGGTAGGCCACCTCCGGTGATGTGGGCGATCGCGTGTAGCGGGACTTCCGCCTGCTGCAGCTGCGCGACATCCTTGGCATAAAGGCGAGTGGGGGCCAGAAGCAGATCGGCGTCGGCGGCAAGGGCGCCATCGGCGACGAGGGCCCGCACGAGCGAAAAGCCGTTCGAGTGGATCCCCGACGAGTTCACGCCGACGACGATGTCGCCAACTCCGACGCGCTCGGGCCCCAACACCGCGTCGCGTTCGACGACACCGCAGGCGAAACCGGCCAGGTCGAAGTGCCCGGGGGCGTAGAGCCCCGGCATCTCCGCCGTCTCGCCGCCCAAGAGAACGAGTCCAGACTCCGCACAGGCCTGGGCGATCGATGCCACCAGCAGGGCGGCTTCGTCTGTGTCGAGGCGCCCCACGGCGAGGTAGTCGAGGAAGCCCATCGGACGGGCGCCGCAGCACACGAGGTCGTTGACGCACATCCCCACGAGGTCCTGCCCGAGGCCGTCGATCCGTCCGAGCTCGCGGGCGAGAAGCAGCTTGGTTCCCACACCGTCGGTGCAGGCCACCAGCATTCCGTCGCGCATCGGCGGCAGCGGCAGGGCGGCGGCGAAACCGAGCGCCCCGCCATGCAGCAGCGGGGCGATGTTGGCCGTGTGGCGCTGGGCCGCATCGAGGTCGACGCCTGCCGCGCCGTACGACAGCGGCGAATCGCTCACCTCGACCCCACCGGCGCCGGCGCCTCGAACCGCAGCTTCACGCTGCTATCCGGGACCGGGATCGGGTACTCACCGGTAAAGCACGCCCGGCAGTAGTTCTTCGCCGGTCGACCGAGCGCGCGTTGCAGCCCGTCGAGTGAGAGATACGCAAGCGACGTGGCGCCGGTCAGCTCGGCGATCTCGTCGATCGGATGACGCGCGGCGACAAGCTCGTTCCGATCGGCCATGTCGATGCCGTAGAAGCACGGCCAGGTGATCGGCGGGCTGGAGATGCGCATATGCACCTCGGCGGCGCCCGCGTCGCGCAACATTGCGACAACCTGCTGAGTGGTGGTTCCGCGCACGATCGAGTCGTCGACAACGATCAGTCGCTGGCCGGAGATCACCGCGCGCAGGGGGTTGAACTTCAACTTCACGCCCGCCCGCCGCAGGGCCTGGTCGGGCTGGATGAACGAGCGCCCGACGTAGCGATTGCGCACGACCGCTTCCGCGTAGGGGATGCCCGAGGCGGCGGCATAGCCGATCGCCGCCGGCGTGCCGCTGTCGGGCAGGCCCACGACCATATCGGCGTCGATGGGCGACTCTTCGGCGAGCACCTCACCCATCGCCCGACGTGATTCCCACACGCTCTGGCCTTCGAGAGTGCTGTCGGGCCGGGCGAAGTAGATGGCCTCGAACACGCACATCCGCGGCCCGGCGGCCGTCAGAGCCTGACGTGATTCCACTCCGTCGGCGGTGATCCGCAGTGCCTCGCCGGGCCGGACCTCCCGTACGAAGGCCGCGCCGATCTGATCGAGCGCGCAGGTCTCCGAGGCGACGCACCACCCGCCGTCGAGCTGCCCCAACACCAGCGGGCGCACCCCGTAAGCGTCGCGGAATGCCACCAGTTCGTGCTCGGTCATCGCGGCGGCAGAGTACGCACCCTCGAGCATCGGCATCACCCGGCAGACGGCCGACAGCAGGTCGCCGCTCTCGCGCACCAGCAGCGCCGCGACGAGCTCCGAGTCGGCGGTCGCCAGCAGTGGATCCGGGTCGGAGGCGAGCTCCGCACGCAGGAAGTCGGTGTTGGTGAGGTTGCCGTTGTGGCCGAGGGCCACCATCCGCTCGCCGCGGTTGCGGGTGACCGGTTGGGCGTTGTCCCACTTGTTGGCGCCGGTGGTGGAGTACCGCACGTGGCCGATCGCCGTGTGCCCGCTGAGGCTGCGCAGCGAGGCCTCATCGAACACGGCGCTGACGAGGCCGAGGTCGCGCTGCACGGTGATGTGGCCGTTGTCGTTCACCGCGATGCCGGCGCTCTCCTGGCCGCGGTGTTGCAACGCGTGGAGCGCGAAGAACGTCAGCCGCGCGACATCGCGCCCGGGTGCCGCGATGGCGAACACCCCGCACTCCTCGTGGGGAGCGTCGTCGTCACGCCAGGTGGGCTCGTTCATCGGCCGAGGGCCTCCGGTATTGCGGATTCGTATGCGACCCGCGCGTCACCCAACTCGAGGTGAACATGGGTCGCACCGAGCTGTACCTCCACACGCGCACCGCCGACCGTACCGACTCGTGCCAGGGGCACGCCCCCGGCGCGGCTCATGAGAGCGGCCTCGGCGTCGGGGCGACAGGTCACGACGACTCGGCCGCCACCTTCCCCGAAGAGATCCTCGTCGGCGCGGCGGCCCTGGGTGAGGGCGACCGACACGCCGATGTCCGCGGCGAGTGCCGACTCGGCGAGGGTGACGGCGATACCGCCGGCCGACACATCGTGAGCGCTTTCGAGCAGGCCTGCCTCGGCGGCGCCGATGAGAAAGTCGATCAGCGCAACCTCCGCCGCGACATCCGGCATGGCGGGCGCCCCGTCGGCACGACCCAGGTAGGCGCTTGCATCGAGGCGGGGCGCGCCGCCGCCGGCGATCAGCACCAGATCACCCGCGGTGCGAAACGCCTGCCCCACACTTGCCTCGGCTCGTTCGAGCAACCCGACCATCCCGACCACCGGAGTCGGATAGATCATGCGCTCCGGCGACTCATTGTAAAGCGACACGTTCCCGGAGACGACCGGCACCTTGAGAGCTTCCAGGGCCTCGCTCATCCCCTCGATCACCTGCTGCAGGCGCCACCCGGTGGATCCCTTTTCCGGGTTGGGGAAGTTCAGGCAGTCGCTGGCCGCCAGCGGTCGGGCACCGACGCAGGCCAGGTTCCGCGCGGCCTCGAAGACCGTCGCGCGGCCGCCTCCACGCGGGTCGAGCTCGCAGTGCATCTCGGCGGAGTCGGTGGTCAGGGCGAGGGCACGCGGGGTCTCGGGAATCCGCACCACCGCGGCGTCACCGCCCGGACGGCGGATCGTTCCGGCGCCCACCAGGTGGTCGTACTGCTGCCACACCCAACGCTTGCTCGCGATGCTCGGTCGCCCGAGCAGACCGCGCCAGGCGGCGGCGAGATCGGCGGGCTCAGGGACGTCCGCCAGATCGAGAGGGGTGGGCGCCAGGGCCGGGGCGATCGGCACGGCGTAGGTCGGGGCGTCGTCGGTCAGCGCCGAAGCCGGCAGGTCGACGACGATCTCTCCACGGCAGCGGGCAACGAAGCGGCCGCCGTCGGTGACCACACCGATGGCCGTCGCGTCGAGATCCCACCGGCGGCAGCGGGCGATCACCTCATCCAGATCGGCGGACGCGACCACGGCGAGCATCCGCTCCTGGCTCTCGGAGACGAGGATCTCCGCCGGGGCCATGTCGGCCTCGCGCAGGGGCACCCGGTCGAGTTCGATATCGAGGCCCAGGCCGCCCTTGGCGGCCATCTCGCTCGCGGCGCTCGTCAGGCCGGCGGCCCCGAGGTCTTGCAACGACACAAGCAGATCCGCGTCGGCCAGATCGAGACAGCAGTCAATCAGCTTGCGCTCGGTGAACGGGTCGCCGACCTGCACCGACGGGCGCTTGTCAGCGTCGTCGTCACTCAGCTCGGCCGAGGCGAGCACGCTGGCCCCGCCAATGCCGTCACGCCCGGTGCGGTTGCCGATCAGCACGAGCGGATTGCCCACGCCCTTGGCGGCGGCACGCAGCATCCGGTCGGCGCGCACGACGCCCACGCACATGGCGTTCACGAGGCACGAGTCTTCGTAGCGGGCGTCGAACATCACCTCGCCGCCGACGGTCGGCACGCCGATGCAGTTGCCGTAATGGCCGATGCCGGCCACCGCGCGGCTGAAAAGGTGGCGGCTGCGGCGACTCGTCAGCTCACCGAAACGCAGCGAGTTCAGCAGAGCGATCGGCCGCGAACCCATCGCGAGGATGTCGCGGACGATCCCGCCAACGCCGGTCGCCGCGCCCTCGAAAGGCTCGACGGCCGAGGGGTGGTTGTGGCTTTCGATCTTCAGGCAGATGGCCCAGCCGTCGCCGACATCCACCGCGCCGGCGTTCTCACCGGGGCCCTGCAAGACGCCCTTTCCCGTCACCGGGAAGCGCTTCAGGAGGGGGCGGCTGTGTTTGTAGCTGCAGTGCTCACTCCACATCAGGCTGAACATCACGAGCTCGGGATCGCTCGGCGCCCGCCCGATCAGCGTGGGGATGTGGGCGAACTCGTCGTTGGTGAGGCCGAGCTGCCGGTGAAGGGGGAGGGTTGATTCCGCGCTCATGCCGCCGCCAGGGCGCGGAAGAGGGCCAGGCCGTCGGTGGATCCGAGCAGCGGGTCGCAGGCCTCCTCGGGATGGGGCATCAGGCCCATCACGTTGCCGGCGGCGTTCGCCACCCCGGCCACCGCGTCGACGGCTCCCAAAGGGTTTTCGCCCTTGTAGCGCAGCACGATGCGGGCGGTGGCAGGGTCGCCGAACCACGCGCCGTCGTGGTTCTTGATCGGGATCGACAGCGTGGCCGGGGCCTTTCGGGTGAACGGCGTTTCGGTGTCGGCGACCTCCAGCTCGGCCTGGCGACAGACGAACGACAGGCTCGCATTCGGGCGCAACGCCCCCGGCAAGAGACCCGCCTCGCAGAGCACCTGGAAGCCGTTGCAGATGCCGAGCACCAGGCCGCCCGCCTCGGCGTGGCGTCGCACCGCCGCCATGATCGGCGCCCGGCTGGCGATCGCCCCGGGGCGCAGATGATCGCCGTAACTGAACCCGCCGGGCAGCACGACGGCGCGGGTACCGGCCGGAAGCTCGCTGTCGGCGTACCAGGCGTAGGTGGCTTCGCTGCCCGCCGCCCGCGCCGCACGAGCGGCGCTGTCGTGATCGAGCGTGCCCGGAAAGCGCACCACGGCGACCATGCCGCTCACCCGTCGACCTTGATCGTGAAGTCCTCGATCAGCGGGTTGGCCAGGAGCTGCTCGCACATCCTGCGGGCCGTCCCTTCCGCGTCGCCGGCCGGCACGTCGAGCTCGATGCGCTTGCCGATCCGCACGCCGTCGACCTCGTCGAAGCCGAGCTGGCGTAGGGCCCGTTCCACCGCCTGTCCCTGGGGGTCGAGCACGCCGTCTTTCGGCATCACGGTGACCACGACACGGGTCATGCGGCGTCCTTGAGGTAGGTATCGAAACGGCGGCCGGTCAGCCGCTCGTATGCATCCACGTAGCGCTGCCGTGTGCCCGCGACGACGTCGCTGGGCAGGGCCGGGGCCGGGGGAGAATGGTCCCATCCTGTCGCGTCGAGCCAGTCGCGGACGTACTGCTTGTCGAACGACGGGGGGCTTTCGCCCGGAACCCAGCTCTCGGCCGGCCAGAACCGCGACGAATCGGGGGTGAGCACCTCGTCGGCGAGAACGATTTCGCCGTCGGGGGCGCGCCCGAACTCGAGCTTGGTGTCGGCGAGGATGATCCCGGCCGCCTGGCAGTCGTTCGCCGCGCGCCGGTAGATGGCCAGGGTCAGGCGTTCCAGCTCGGCGAGGACCTCAGCCCCGACCACCTCGCGAGCCTCGTCGCGGGTGATGTTCTCGTCGTGTCCCGAGGTGGCCTTCGATGCCGGGGTGAAGATCGGCTCGGGCAGGCGATCCGACATCCGCAGGCCCGCGGGCAGGGCGTGTCCTGAGACGCTGCCGTTCGCCCGGTAATCGCGCCAGCCCGATCCCGACAGGTACCCGCGCGCGACGCACTCGACGGGAAACATCTCGAGCGCCCGCACGCGCACCGCCCGCCCGGCGTTCTCGGGGCTGCGCAGCGCCTCGGGCAGATCACCGAGCGCGGTCCCCGCCAGGTGGTTCGGGACCAGATCGGCCATCCGGTCGAACCATGACAGCGACATCGC
Organism: Thermoleophilia bacterium; assembly: GCA_031362405.1. Taxonomy (GTDB): domain Bacteria; phylum Actinomycetota; class Thermoleophilia; order Miltoncostaeales; family Miltoncostaeaceae; genus JANLSO01. Next base: position 34,831 of record JANLSO010000109.1, read on the forward strand.
CGTCAGCACCCGACCCTTGTCGGGCACGAGCGTCGGCATGATCACGTCGTACGCGGAGATGCGGTCGCTGGCGACCATCACCAAGTAGCCGTCGTCGGCGGCGTACATCTCGCGGACCTTCCCACGCAGGATCGGCAGCGGCGCGCTCACAGGACCGCGACCCGCTCCATGATCCTGCCGCCGTGGCGGATGTACCAACGAGCGTCGAACAGCTCGTCGAGGGCGTCGGCGTCGATGTGGGTTGTGACCTCGGCGTCGTTGCCGAGCAGGGTGCGCAGGGAAACCCCGGTCTCCCAGCACCTCATCGCGTTGCGCTGCACCAGCACGTAGGCGTCTTCGCGGGTCAGGCCCGACTCGACCAGCCCGAGCAGCACCCGCTGTGAGAACACCAGCCCGGCCGAGGATTCCAGCACCTCGATCATGCGTTTCGGGTTGACGACCAGGCCGTCAATGAGCTTCCGCGTCGTGGCCAACATGTAGTCGATGATCAAGAAGGCATCGGGCAGAATGATCCGCTCGACCGACGAGTGCGAGATGTCGCGCTCGTGCCACAGCGCAACGTCCTCCAGGGCCGCCACGGCGTGGCCGCGCACCACCCGCGCCATTCCCGAAATGCGCTCAGCGGTGATCGGATTGCGCTTGTGGGGCATCGCCGAGCTGCCCTTTTGGCCGACGGTAAACGCCTCCTCGGCCTCGCGGACCTCCGTGCGCTGCAGGTGGCGCAGCTCGGTCGCGAGCCGGTCGAGTGAGCTTGCGGCGACGGCCATGGTGGTGACCAGCTCGGCGTGGCGGTCGCGGGCGACGACCTGCGTCGAGGCCGGCTCACCGCCGATCCCCAGCTCGGCCAGCACGTCGGCCTCGAGATCGGGGTCGAGCGTTGCGTAGGTGCCGACGGCTCCCGACAGCTTGCCGACGGCCGCACCGGCGATGGCGCGGGCGAGGCGTTCCTCGTTGCGCCGGCTCTCGAACGCGTGGCCGGCCATCTTCAGACCGAACGACGTCGGTTCGGCGTGGATGCCATGAGTACGCCCGACGCACAGCGTCTCGGCGTGCGCAATCGCGATCGCTTTGAGCGTGGCCGTCAGGTCGGCGGCCTCACGCAGGATCAGCTCACCCGCGCGGCGGATCCCCAGGCCCATCGCCGTGTCGAGCACGTCCGAGGAGGTCATGCCGTAGTGGATCCACCGCGCGGCGGGGCCGACTTCCTCAGCGACGTTGGTGAGGAATGCGACCACGTCGTGGTTGGTGGTCTTCTCCAGCTCGAGCGTGCGCTCTTCGGTGAACGCGGCGCGCTGCTCGATGGTCGCGAGATCCTCGGCGGGAATCACCCCGCGCGCCGACCAGGCCCGACAGACGGCCAGCTCGACCTCGAGCCAGCGGCCGAGTTTGGCGTTCTCCGACCAGAGGGCCGACATCTCGGCACGTGAATAGCGAGGAATCATGAGTGGGTCACCGTTTCGAGCCCGAGTGCGATATCGCGCCGTATCTGTTTGCCGGGAAAGTCGATGAGATCGGCGGCGGCATACGCGCGATCGCGGGCCTCGGCGACGGTGGTGCCGTGATGGGCGACGGCGAGAACGCGCCCTCCCGCGGTGACGATGTCACCGTTCGTCGCGCGGGCCGTGCCCGCGTGGTAGATCTCGGCACCGGTTGCCGCCGCCGCGTCGAGCCCGGAGATGACACCGCCGATTTCCGGCGCCGCCGGGTAGCCCGGCGCGGCGAGAACGACCGCGACACAGGTCTGCGCCGTCACCGCCACCGGGCCGTCCGCCAGCTCGCTGGCGGCCGCGCAGCGCAAAAGGTCGAGGAGGTCGCCCGAAAGCCGCGAGAGAAGGGCCTGGGTCTCGGGGTCGCCGAAGCGGACGTTGAACTCGATCACGCGTGGGCCATCGGCCGTCATCATCAACCCGGCGTAGAGCACGCCACGAAACGGCGTGCCACGGCGCGCCATCTCCGCGATGAGGGGGCGATGCACGCGCTCGACGAGTTCATCGGCGACTGCGTCCGGAACATCGGGCAAAGGGGAGACCGACCCCATGCCGCCCGTGTTCGGGCCGGTGTTGCCCTCACCGATCGGCTTGTAGTCGCGGGCGGCGGGGAAGCGCGCGACGCGCTCGCCATCACAGATGGCCAGCAGCGAGACCTCGGGGCCGACGAGGCCCTCTTCGACGACGACCGTCTGCCCGGCTGCTCCGAAGGCGTCATCGTGGAGGCAGGCCTCGAGGGCGGCACGCGCCTCGGCCTCGGACCCCGCGACGACGACGCCCTTGCCGGCGGCCAGCCCGTCGGCCTTGACGGCGACCGGCAGACCGAGCTCACGCACGGCGTCAATGCCATCCGCGACGGTGGTGACGGTGATCGACCGGGCGGTTGGCACCCCGGCCGCGGCCATGACCTCTTTTGCGAAGGCTTTGCTGCCCTCCAAGCGCGCGGCGGCGGCGCTCGGTCCGAACGTCGCGATGCCGGCCTCGCGCAGGGCGTCGGCCAGGCCGTCGACCAGCGGGGCCTCGGGACCGATCACGGCGAAGTCGACCCCCTCGGTGCGTGCCAGGGCGATCACGCTCGCCGAGTCGGCCGGGTCGATTGCGAAGACATCGGCGTCGCCGGCGATACCGGGGTTCCCCGGTGCGCAGATGATTCGCGGTCGCGAACGTGAGCGCTTCAGCGCCCTTACGAGGGCGTGCTCACGCCCACCGCCACCGACCACCAGCACCGTTCCGTTCACTGGCGCACCCTCTCACACGGGGTGCGCCAATGGGCCGCCCGATTCGCCGCCGCGATCCGTCGTGGCTACCATCACTCTCATGACCGAACCGTCACTGAGTCGCTCCGACCGAGAGGCGCAACGATCGTTGATCGTGGATGCACTCGGCGATCTCTCGGGGGCTGCCGATCCGCATCGCGCGGCGTCCGACGTCATGCGGGCGATCGACGCCTACATCGATTCCGCTCCGCCACGCACACCTGCCGGCGGCGAGACGCCGGTTGCCGACTACGAACGCCGTGAGATCCGCGAAGCGCGGTCGATCACCTGGATCGTCGTCGGCTGCGCGGTGCTTGCGACCCTCGTGATTTCCGTGCTGCTGTCGGGAGGATGGGTCGGTGCACTCGCGATCGGGGCGATCTGGGCTGTAGCGCTCTTCGCTCTCATGTCGTCCTAACAGTTTTTTTCTTCGCTTCTAGCGAGCAAAAAGAGTGAGCCGGCGGCGAAGTAGCGGCGACAGACGGGCCTGCCGCGCGTGTTCCTGAGTGTGATCGATTGGTTCCCCGCGCACTCAACGACGGCCGCCGACCCGCGGACGGTCGCGCGTCTGCGCTGGCAGTCGTTTGCGCTTGTGCGGCGGATGGCGCGCGAGGTCGACGCACAACATCGCGCGACTGCCGGGCACTCCGAGCGCACCGCGCGCCTGGCGATGGGGCTGGGTGACGTCCTTGGATGGGCCTCTCGCGACATCGAACGGCTCGGCGAGGCCGCTCTGGTGCACGACATCGGAAAGATCTGCGTGCCGGCGGAGGTCCTTGGTTCGCCGGTGGCATTGACCGATGAGCAGATGGCGTTGGTGCGCCACCACCCGCAGATCAGCGCCGAGATGGTCTCGGTCGCCCTCGATCCCGAGCAGGTCTCCTGGGTTCGGCATCACCACGAGCGGTGGGACGGGCGTGGCTATCCCGACGGTCTTCGTGGCGCGCTGATCCCCTCGGGCGCCCAGCTGCTCTCGGTCGCCGACGCGTGGGACGCCATGACGACGCGCCCGGGGCCTCGCAACATGAACACGACCCAGGCCCTGGACGAGTGCCAGAACGAAAGTGGTCATCAGTTCGCCCCGCCGGTCGCGTTGGCCCTACCGGCCGCGGTCGAACGCTCGAATACGCATCCATGGCGCCGGTCCGGGCGACGAGCGCTCACGGTGACCGCCTAGCGGAAAACAACTTTTGTGAAGAACGATGCGCGGGACGTCACGCGTACCGGTCGGGAACCGTGGCCTTCGTGCGACAGAATCGCATCCGCAGCACGATCCTTGACCTAAAGGGGCGCGTTCTGGGAACGGTGGCACAACCCGCGGCGATCCCCTCGTCGTTTTCCGCTCTGAGCGATTCCGCCTTGGCGATCATGGTGGCGGGCGGAGACGAGCACGCCTTCGAGGTGCTGTACCGGCGCCACCGCGACGGCCTCTTTCGGTTCTGCCGGTCGATCACCGGCAGCCCCGAGGACGCCGAAGAGGCGTTCCAGGCCGCGATGCTGAGCGCGTACGGGGCGCTGCGCGGCGGTGCGCGCGCCACACCCGTGCGGCCCTGGCTGTTTCGTATCGCCCACAACGCGTCGGTGTCGGTGCTGCGGTTACGGCGGGTCGGCCCCGCATCGGGTGATCTCGAGTCGGCGAGTGATCCCCTGGCGGGTATCCACGAACGCGTCGAGCACCGCGAACGTCTGCGCGAGCTGATCGACGATTTCGGTCGGCTTCCGGTGCGGCAGCGGGCTGCGCTCGCGATGCGTGAGATCGAGGGCCTGTCTCACGCGGCGGTTGCCCGTGCCCTCGATACGACGCCGCTCGACGCCCGGCACCTCGTTCACTCTGCCCGCTCCGCGCTGACCGAGCAGGACGCGGGACGCGACGAAAGATGCGATCACATTCGCGGTCTCGTGATCGCGGGTGATCGACGGGTTCTGCGCGGTCGACGCATCGGCTCGCACCTACGGGCGTGTGAGGGCTGCCGGGTGTTCGCCGCCGCCGATCGTGACCGACGCGCCGGATTGGGGGCCCTTGCACCCCTGCTCCCCTTCGCTGCCAGCGAGCGAATTCTGAAGGGAATTCTCCACCCGGCCTCCGGGTCGACGCGGGCGACGGCGAGGTCGGCGTGGCTGACCGGCGGGCGCGTCGTGCGGATCATCGGCGCGAGCGTCGGCGCCGGGGCGACCGCGACCGTCGTCGGAATGTCGGCACTCGTTCTCGGGCTCTGGTCGCACGACGGCTATTCGGCCGATGTGGCGCAGGCCGCGGCGCACCGCCCCGCGCCGGTGAACATTGCGGGCGGGTCGCCGATCCGGTCCCTCTCTCGGGAACCTCGCATCGACACGCCGCCGCCGCGGGCAGCGCCCCCCGCATCCGCTCCCGCGGTGGATCGACGCGTCCCCGTGGCGTTGTCGAGATCGTGTGAACCTCCCCCTCGTGCCGCCGTCACGATCACTCGCGCAGAAGTCGGGATGGTGCAGATCGTCTCGGTCGGCGACATCGGTGGTGGCGTCCCCGCCGTACCGGCGCCCACGGATCAACCCCTGCAGACCCCCGCTGCCCCGGTTCTCCCCGCCGTCGCTGCGGAGGCGTCGCCGGCCGCACCTCCCGCCGAGCCACCCACCGGCTCGAGCGTCGTCGCTCCCCCCGGGCCTCTTGCCACCATCATCTCCGTGGTCGCCCCACCTCCCGGCGTGCGAGCTCCGGACACCAAGAACCCCCCACGGCCGGCGCCCAAAGGGTCGCCGACTCCTCACCCGGTCGTTGTCGTGCCGACGGCACCTCGCGCTCCGAAGGTCGCCGGGCCCGCATCGACACGAGTCTCGCCGGCCGCCCCGGCGCCGAGCGTGGCCGCGCATGCGACGACGACGCGCGCGCCGTCTGAGGCCCCGTTCGGCGCGGCCGATCCAGGAACCCCGGAGGAGGCGGTCCCGCCCGCCGCGGAGATCCCGCCGCCCGCTGCGGTGGTCGAGCCGTCCGCCCTCGAGCCTGCGCCCGACCCGAACGCACCTCCCGCCGCGGTGGTCGAGGTCGCTCCCGCCCTGCCGACCATCGACCTCGCGCCGCCGGCCGTCGTCGTCGAGACGGCCGCGCAGGCCCTCCCTGGAGAGTCCGGCTCGACCTAGATTTCCACCCGATCAATGATCTGGTGGCGGCCCTGGCCGGTGCCGATCAGGGTGATCGGCACCTCCACCGCCTCGGCGATCGCCGCGACGTAGTTACGCGCCGCGTCAGGGAGCGCGTCGAGCGAGCGGCAATCGGAGATGTCTTCCTGCCATCCGGGCATGTCGCGATACACGGGCGTGCAGCCGTGGAAGACGGTCTGGTGATAGGGGAAGTCCTCGATCTCTCCCCCCTCACGGGTGCGGTAGGTGATGCACAGGCGTACCCGCTCAAAGCCCGAGAGAACATCGAGCTTCGTGAGGGCCAGCTCGGTGAAGCCGGAAAGACGCGCGGCGTAGCGCAGGGCCACCAGGTCGAGCCAACCGCACCGGCGCTGGCGGCCGGTCGTCGTCCCGAACTCGTTGCCGCGCTCGAGCATCCGCTGCCCGTCGGCGTCGTCGAGTTCGCTGGGGAACGGCCCCTCCCCGACGCGCGTGACGTACGCCTTGCTGACGCCGAGCACTCGGGCGATGCGCGTCGGCCCGACACCGATACCGGTGCAGGCGGCGCCCGCGATCGGGTTCGACGAGGTCACGAAGGGATAGGTGCCGTGGTCGATATCGAGCATCGTGCCCTGGGCCCCCTCGAACAGGACCTTCTTGCCGTCGCGAAGGGCTCGGTCGACCAATAGCGCCGCATCAGCGATGAACGGTCGCAGCTGCTCGGCATGCGCGAGGAGATCCTCGGCAATGACGTCGGCGTCCATCCGCGGCAGGCCGTAGAGCTTTTCGAGGATCTCGTTCTTTGCCTCGAGCGCCACGCGCAGCTTGGCGATCAGGATCTTCGGGTCGAGGAGGTCCTGGGCGCGGATCCCGACCCGCGCGGCCTTATCTTGGTAGCAGGGGCCGATGCCGCGGCGCGTGGTGCCGATCGAGAACCGGCCGAGCTTCATCTCGGAGGCTCCGTCGAGGGCAACGTGGTACGGCATGATCAGGTGGGCGTTGCCCGAGAGGCGCAGCCCCCCCACGGACACTCCACGCTCGGTGAGCTGGTCGATCTCGGTGCACAGTGCACCCGGGTCGACGACGGCCCCGTTGCCGATCACGCACAGAGTGCCCGGATAGAGGATCCCCGACGGCACGAGGTGCAGTTTGTACACCTCATTGCCGGCGACGATGGTGTGGCCGGCGTTGTTGCCGCCCTGGTAACGGGCGACGACGTCGCTCTTTTCCGCAAGGAGGTCGACGACCTTGCCCTTGCCCTCGTCGCCCCACTGGGCGCCCACAACCACGGTCGCGGTCATCAGTCGCGCGCCAGGTTGCCGAACTTCGCGTAATTGCCCATGAAGGTGAGCTTGACGCGGTCGGTCGGGCCGTTGCGGTGCTTCACGATATTGACCTCGGCGATGCCCTTCTCCTCAGACTCGTCGTTGTAGTAGTCGTCGCGGTTAATCATCATCACGAGGTCGGCGTCCTGTTCGATGGCGCCCGACTCACGCAGGTCTGACAACAGCGGGCGCTTGTCGTTACGGGCGTCCGGGGCCCGGTTCAGCTGGGAGATGCAGATCACCGGAACCTCGAGGTCGCGGGCCAGCATCTTGAGCGCGCGCGAGATCGCCGAGATTTCCTGAACCCGGTTCTCGTCGCGGCGGCCGGCGCTGCTTTCCATGAGTTGGATGTAGTCGACGACCAAAAGGTCGAGGCCCTCACGGCTCTTCAGCCGTCGCGCCTTCGTCCGCATCTCCGCAACGCTCATACCCTCGGAGTCGTCGATGAACAGCTTCGAGCGGGAGATCCGGTCGGCGGCCTGGCTCACCCGAGGCCAGTCTTCCGGGCCGACGCGCCCGGTGCGCATCCGCGTCGCGTCGACCATCGCGACTGACGACAGCATCCGCTGCACCAGTTCTTCGCCGCTCATTTCCAGGCTGAAGATCGCAACCGATCCGTTCTCGTTCAGCGCGACATGCTCGGCGATGCACAGCGCAAGTGCCGTCTTGCCCATGCTCGGGCGCGCCGCGACGACCACCAGGTTCGTGCCCCGCAGCCCACCCGTCAGCCGATCGAGGTCGGCAAAGCCGGTCGGCAGACCCGTGACCTCGGAGCCGTTCTCGCTCGCCGCGACCAGGCGCTCCATGCTGCGCACGACGAGATCGTGGGCCGCGGTGAAGTCACCGCGCACGCGCTTTTGCGAGAGGTCGAAGACCATGTCCTCGGCCTGCTGAACCATGTCGCGTGTTTCGCCCTCGCGCTGCGCGACGAGCGCCTCGATCTGCTGGCCGACCTGAAGCAGCCGCCGCTGGGTGGCGGTGTCGCGGATGATCTCTGCGTACGCCTTGTAGCTGGCGGCGATATACGGGCTCGACATGATGTCGAGAACGCCCGCGCGCCCGCCGGCGGCGTCGAGGTCGCCGTTCTGGACCAGCCGTTCGGTGACGGTGATCGGCTCGATCGGTTCCCCGACCAGAAACAGGTCGTTGACGGCACGAAAGACGCGCCGATGCCCCTCTTTGTAGAAGTCATCGCCCGACACCATCGAGACGGCCTCGGCGACATTCCCCGGGGCGTCCATCAGCGCGGCGAGGAGCATTTCCTCGGCCTCGACGTTCTGTGGAGGTGGAACGGCTTCTGCCACGCGGATGGCACCGCGACGCGCGGCGAGACCTTCCGCCGCGGTCGGGGTCAGTCGAGCAGCGGGCTGACGATCGTCTTCACCTCAGCGATGAGGTCGGGCGTCAACTCCACGGGAACCACGTAGGTGCCGACGGCGCGGATCGGCGGATCGACGTGAATGTGGCGCTTGTCGATGCGAATGCCGCGCGCTTCGTGGATGGCATCCGACACGTCGCTGGCCGTGATCGACCCGAACAGGCGTCCGTCGTCTCCGGCCTTGGCCTTCAACGTGAGGATCGTGCGCCCAAGAAGATCCGACTGCTCCGCGGCCATCTGCTGCTGGCGCACCTCGGAGGCGCGGCGACGGTCTTCGAGGCGACGGATCTCGGCGACGCGCGACTCCGTGGCCGTTTCGGCCATGCCGCGCGGCTGGAGGTAGTTGCGCATGTAGCCGCGCGTCACCGAAACCACCGTCCCGGCCCCGCCCAGTCCATCAACGTCCTTCAGGAGGATCGCATCCATCTATCCCTCAGTCTTTCGCTGTTCGGCGTACCCGGCGCGCGCCGGGCGTCACACTAGAACGGAATGTCGTCGTCGTCGGCCGCGGCGGGGCGCATGTCGCTCGTATCCACGGGAAGATCGCTCGTCGGCGCCGGCCCGCTCCAGCCCTGGGCCGGAGCCCCAGACCCACTTGCCGCGCCACCGCCCTCACCTTCGCCACGGCTGTCAAGGAAGAAGATGTCGTTGGCGACGACCTCGACGCTTTGGCGCTTGTTCGCGTCCTTGTCTTCCCATTCGCGCCACTGGAGACGCCCATCAACACCAACACGTCGTCCGCGGGCGAGGTACGTGCTCGCGGTCTCCGCCTGGCGTCCGAAGACGGTGACGTCGAAATAGTTCGGCTTGTCGGCCCAGTTGCCGGTGTCGTCGCGGCCGCGACTGGTCACCGCGAGCCGGATCGTGCACACCGCGTTGCCTCCCGCGGTGTGGCGCAATTCCGGGTCGCGGGTGAGACGGCCGACGAGCGTCACCCTGTTGAGGTCAGCGGGCATGGCGACCTAACGGGAGGGGCGGCGGCCTCTGCCGCCACCGCCACCGCCGCGCGGTCCGCCACGCGGCGAACGCTCTTCACGGTCAGGACGATCATCCGCGGGCAGCGGGGCACCGGCCGTCTTGGCGTGCTCGGCCTCCGCGCTGTTGTGGCGGATCACCTGGTGACGAAGCACGACATCTTTGTTGATCGACATCACGCGACCCACCTCGTCGAGTGCCGCGGAGGGCGTCGAGCAGGTGATCACGACAAAGCGTCCGTCGGCCTTCTTGGCCATTGCGTAGGTGATCTTGCGACGACCCCAGTCGTCGAGGTGGTCAACGACCCCACCGTCTTGCTGCAGCAACTGCTGCACGCGCTCGAGCATCTCCTGCTGGCGTTCCTCTTCCGCGTCGGGGTTGAGGATGATCATGATCTCGTAGGCGGTGATGCCCGGCCTCCAGCGTTGTCAGCGGGTGTGTTGTGTGGGTCTGACGGTCACGGGTCGTCCGGCGTCAGCAGGCGGGAGAGTATACCAGCGGCCCTCACTCCATCCGCGCGGATGCACACAACGGTGAGCCCGATGTCGCACCGCGCGCGTGCACTGCGGAGCCGCCCGGCGGCGGACCACTAAGATCGTCGTGTTCGCGACGAAAGGTGTGGCTCGTGGTCCGGCTTACTCGACTTGCTCTCTCCGCCGCGACGGCCGCGGGCCTGGGGGCCGCGCTCGCGGCGCGCCGTGCCCGTTTTCCTCGCGGCGGCCGCCCGCCGGTGGCCGCGCCACCGCCCGTGCTCCCATCGACGCTCGCCGATGTGCCGCCCTCGCCGTCGTGGACCGACGGTCCATCCGAGAACCCCGTCGCCGCGCTCGATGCGGCGCGTGAGCGTCTGCGACGTCGCGCCGACGCCCTGCGGGCGGAGATCGGTCAACCGGCCGAGGCGGACCCGCGCGAACCCTGACCGTGGCCGTCCGCAGGATCGCCGCCGCGCTGGCCGGGATCGTGGCCGTCGCCGTCGCGCTGCCGGTCGCCGCCGACGCGGGCCAACGCCGCGCGGTCGAGCCCCCCTCGGTGCACTTCGCCGTCAAGGGCGACTGGGGCTACGGGTCACCTGAGCAGGCCGCGGTGACACGTCGGATGTGCGCTGCCCACGCCCGCGTTCCGTTCGCCTTCGTGCTGACCACCGGCGACAACTTCTACCGGCCCGACGGGCAGGCGACACCGGCCAACTGGAACGACCCGGAGGCCTGCCTCATCGACGCGGGCGTGACCTGGCGGGCGGCGTGGGGGAATCACGATCTTGGCGGCGACGCGACCGCGACGCGTCTCGGATCCCCGGCGCACTGGTATTCGTTCCTGGCTGGCCGTGGTGTTCGCGTGATCGTCCTCGATGCGAATCGTCCTGACGACGCCGACCAGATCAGGTTTCTGCGTCGCACGCTTCGCGTGGCTCCCGAGCCGATCCGCATCGTCGCTTTCCACCAGCCGGCATTCACCGCGGGTTTCCACGCGCCGGATGAGGTTCAGCAACGCCTCTGGGTGCCGTTGTTTCGCCGATACCGGGTGCAGCTGGTCCTGCAGGGGCACAACCACGCCTACGAGCGCATCGTCCGCGATGGCGTCACCTACATCACCACCGGCGGCGGCGGCGCCCCGGCCTACCCGTGTCTACGTCCGACGCAGGGGCTGCGCGTCTGCGCGCCGGTTCATCACTTTCTTGCCGTTAACGTCTGGACACGGCGCATCGTGGTGCGGGCGATCCGCCCCGATGGATCGACCCTCGAACGGGTCGAGATTCCCGCTTAACGCCGCCGCGGGTCGCCGACCGTGGACGGGCGCGCACCGCGGCCGGCGATGGCCGACGCCCACGCCGTGGCAACCCGGACCGTGAGCTGGCTCATCGCCGCGACAACCTCTCGTCGGGCCGACTCATCGAGCGCCGACGGCATCTCCGCCAAGGCCCGGTCGATTCCACGCTCGAGCGCCATGCTGCCCCCCAGCGTCACCTCGGCGGAGCTTGCGGCGAGGCCGTGGCCCCTGCCGTAGGTGTCGGCGAGCTCCATCGCCTCGGTAAGGCTGCCCGTATCGAACGCATCAGCAAGGGAGTCGACCCACGAGCGCACGATCGCCCGCCGCTCAGTGATCGAAAGGCGTCGGTAGGCGGCCTCAGATGGCCCTTCGACGAGATCCTCCACGGCATCGGCGACGCTCCCCGAACGTTCGCGCAGGACCCGTGCGATCAGCGGCGAGGCAGGCAGATTCATGCTGCCGCGCCGACCTCCACGGCCCGGGCGTGCCGGCTGGCGTGCCAACCACTGACGCAGCTCTTCAGGGTCGAAACGTCGGTGACCACCCGCGGTGCGGACGTGCGGGATACGGCCTTCGCTGGCCCAGAGCCGCAGCGTGCTCGGGCTTACGCCAAGGGCACGCGCCGCCCCCGAGACCGAGAGCCACGGGCCCTCGTTGCGCCGCGCGCTCATCTGGGGCGACCCGCCCACAGCGTCACTCCGCACCGCTGCGAAGTCGCGTGCGGACGCCGTCGGCGAACCCTGCGGCGACGCGTACGGCCATGCGGTCGAGAGAACGTTCGATCACCCGCCGCTGGTCGGGCACAGCTTCCAACGATGCGGCGAGTACCCGGTCGACCGCGCGCCTCAGAGCGAGCGCCTCGGTCAAAGGCCCTTCGGCGGGCTGGCCCGCGGCGCCGTGTCGAAAACCCTCCCACTCGGCCTCTCGAAAGCACGGACCAAGGTCGCCGCGCTCGATCGCCTCGGCGAGGGTGTGGACGGTGGCAAGGACACGTGAGTGGCGCGAGGCCGATGGGCGGATCGTTCCTCCCGGCCGCGAACGCCCGAGCTCGGCCTCGAAGACGGCGAGAATCTCGTCGGCGAATTCGCGCACGCGTGCGCCGACGTCGGGCATCCGCTCGACGCGCGTCGGGACGAGCTCGGGTGCGCGCTGCGATGGTGCGGGGGGCGCTCCGCCACGGTCGGTGAGCCAGCGCACCAGCTCCTCGCGGGGGAAGCGGCGATGGCCGCCGGGCGTTCGCACGTGCGGCACACGGCCGGCCGCCGCCCATGACCGCAGGGACGATGGGCTGACGCCGAGCATCCGGGCCGCGGCGGATACGGAAAGCAGGGTGGGTATCGCCGTCGCACGCCCCGCGCGAGGGGTCGGTGATGGAGACCCCGAGGCGGAATCAAAAGTCTCAGGCGGACGGCTACTCACAGCCGAACGGCCCCCTCGGGGCATTTCGCGCGTTCTTTGCACCGGACCGCGCGCCCATGTGGAGCGCCAGGGCGGGCGAAAGTCTTCCCGACCCTTCGTGGCATACCGATGTTTCTGCCACCCGAGGGACGTATTTGCAACAGCCACTTCGCTGACGGAGCCCCGAAAGTTAGAAAAAGGCGCGGAATGCCCGGGGCCGTCACGGACGAACTCTCAGAATCGCTCACGGGCGGGCGTCTCGGAGCGACACTGCGCGATGTTGCGCATGGCGGGCGGCGACCGACCACATGGCCCGCGCTTCATCCGCGGTGGGTTCCTCCACCAGCGGCCGTGAGGGGCCCCCGAGCTGCGTCGTCAGCCACTCGTCGAGGACGTGCGCCGGGGCGCCACCCGGTCGCGACGAGATGTGGCGCCCGTCGGCCAGGAGCGCGAGCACCGGTACCGCGGATCGGCTCACGTGGATGCCGCGCGGCCACAGGAGATCCTCGCGCCGGGCCCAGTCGTCAGCCGACACGAAAAGGCTGAGCCCGATCCAGAGGTCGGGGCGGGCGCGTGCGATGGCATCGAGGCTTGCGGGGAGAAGCATGCAGGCCGGGCAGCGCGGAATCCCGAGGGCCAGAAGCGCCCGGGGCTGGTCGACGGCCGCCGCGACGTTCTCCTCGAGCGGTCGTGCGACGATCGCCGTCACGACATCTCGTCGCGGGCGGGAACGGAGGTGGGGCCCGTCGCGGCATCGTTCTCGGCGCGCAGTTTTCGCATGTAGCGCTTCTCGCGCACGCCGA
>JANLSO010000174.1:0-22936 GCA_031362405.1 Thermoleophilia bacterium
CTTGCCGCGGTTTCGACGACCAACCCGGCGATCTGGCAGCTCCCGGATGACAACAACGACAACGAGCCGATCGGTAATTTCCTGCGGCGCACGCGCGATGTCGTCGTTCGTAGCGGCGAGGTTACCCGCGTCTTCGCTACAGGACTCGCCACGGGCGTGAAGGACGGAGCCCGCGATCGAGTTGTCCAGATCGTCGACGACCCGCTGGGAAGCATCATCGAGATGATTCCGCGTCGGCTTGATCCGGCCGACCAAATCGTCGACGCGCTCGCCCGTGACTACGAGCTGGCGAAGTACCTCTGGGGCCTGCGCGATCTGTCTCCGGAGGAAGCCGCCGACCGTTTGGGGCGCGACACTGGCCAGCACATCGGGTCGGCGGGTGTAGATGCCCTGATCACGCGATCGATTCGCGCGGGTGGTCGGCGGGTCGCCCGGCCCCGGGGTGCGCCGACGACCGGCGAGCGCCCCTCGGGGCCGGGATCACCTCCATGACGTTCTTGTCACCTCTTGGCGCGTCCGTCGCCACGTTTTGGCGTGGAGTCGTGCGTGGGGCCACCGCGAGCATCGGTCGACGTATTCGAGCCACCACAAGGAGACAGATCATGGGTTATCAAATCGCGGCGTGGATGCACGCCTTTGTTCTCGACCGCCGTGACCGGTTCGAGCGGTCGTCCGAACGGGGTCAGGGCACGGTGGAATACGTTGGCGTCGTGGTGATGGTCACCCTTTTGATCGGCGCGCTCGCAACGGCGGCGAAGACGGGGTGGAGCGGCGACATCGGTGATGCCCTCAAAGGCACTCTCGAAAAGGCTGTCAAGAAGGCGAGCGGAGGCCTGTAGGCGCCACGGGCTTCGTGGGGCACGCCCCGCTCGATCATCGGGCGGGGCGTGCAGAATGTCGTCATGGCGCCGCATGGAATGACGATCGAGCCGGAACCGTCGGCGGCGCTCGGGAAAACCGATCCGACCCGGCGCTGGGTGATGCGCTTTCCCGATGGCGCGCGGCGCTTCGCGGGCGCGACACGCGTCGAGGCCGAACGGGCTCGGGCAACGCTCGAAGCCCGTGCGGCCCCAGATCTCGATCGGGCGCTGGTGCGCGTCGAGCTGGGGGTGGTGTTGAGCGACGGGGCCGGCCCATATCTCGTTGGCGCGAATGGTGGGTTGGTGCTCGTGGTCGGCTCTCACGACGCCTCATCAGACGTCTGCGTCGCGATCGGCGAAGCCTCACCCCACCACGACATCGGCCTCGTGGTGCCGCGGGGATCGGGCGTATGGATCTGGCGGGTGATGGCGGCGATCGCACCTGCGCAGCGTGTTGCCGCCCTCGATCAGCTCGCCGAGTGTCGCGACCTGCCTGCGGCTGAGGCCTGGCAGACCCAGTGGCGAGACCTGGCCGGGTAACCTTCCGCCCGAGGCCATGACGTGAGCGATTACCAAGTTCGGTTCAGCGCGATGGCGTCGGACCCACTTCCCGACGACGCATCCGACCTGCTGCGCGCGGCCATGGAAGCAATGCCCGGGCCCGATGCCATCCACGGAGCCACTCACGATCAGGAATCGCGCATCGTGACCGGGGAATTTCGACTCGAGGTGCGCCACGGGATGGCCGAGGCCGCCCGCGACGGTAGCCGGCTCGCCAAGCAGGCTCTCAGAAACTCGGGGCTGCCCGATGCAAAGCTCGTCGAGCTGCTGATCGCATTCCGGCCGAGCGCCGAATGACACCACCGCGTGCGTTTGGCCAGCGCCCGCCGGTGGTCTTACATACCCGGGTGTGGATCGAACAAGACCAGATGGTGACCACATGACCGACGAGCCAACGACGCCGCGCGCGCCCGCCGGGCAGGTGGGCGGCAGCGCCCTTCCGGGGGGCGTGATGATGCGCACCTCATCCCGCGTCGGGGTGGCGGTGCGTGAGGAGGAAACCGGCCGCGTTGTGACCGAGGGCTTCGATCTGGAGCCGCTGAAGGGTCGCTGGACGCGGATTCCCGGTGCTCGCGGCATCATCGCCATGCGCATGGCGATCTCGACCGGCCAGCAGGCCATGAGCATTAGCGATCGTCTGCGGTGGGGCGCGGTCGACGAGGCCGCCGAGGATGATGGTGACCCACCGTCACCGATCGTCCAGAAAACCATGATCGTGCTCGGGGCGATCATCGGCGCGGGTCTGCAGATCGCGGCGTTCCGCGTCGCCCCGATCGTGATTGCCAAGGAAGCGGGGCTCGAGGGCTCGGCGTTCATCGTCGCCGACGCGCTGATCCGGCTGACCCTGCTGCTGTCGACGCTGCTCATCGTCAGCATGTTCAAACCGTTCCGTCGGATTCTCTCGTACCACGGCGCGGAGCATCAGGCGATCGCCGCCCACGAGGCGGGCTTCCCGATGACGGCGGCGGCCGCCGCCGGCTTCAGTCGGTTTCACCCCCGCTGCGGAACGTCGTTCCTGGTCGTCTCGGCGCTGGTGTCGATTGGCGTCTACGGGGCGGTGTTGGCGTTCACGGGCGTCTTCACCTACCCGGCCCTGATCGCCACCCGTCTGATCGGCGCGCCGATCGTCACGGCGATCACTTTCGAGCTGCAGCGTCGGGCAGCAATGCTCTACGGCGGAAAATGGAGCTTTCTGTCGTGGCCCGGCATGGCGGCCCAGCGTTTGACCACCCGGCCTCCCGGCCCGGCCGAGCTGGAGGTTGCGGTGGCCGCCCTGGGCGAGGCCTTGGGTGAGCGGACGGGACATCCATTGCCCGAGGAGGCGGCCTCACCCCGATCGGCTCTGCCGATCGCCCCGGTCGTCGACCCTCGCGTGTCCTACTAACCCCGGATCGCGGCCATTCCCGATTGGGTGAACGACTACCTGTGGGTGCCCATCCTCGTCGTTGGCGGGGCGGCGGCCCTTCTGGGCGCGCGCTGGCTCATCAGCCGTTTCGAGCGGCGGCTGCGCGTCGGGGCGACGCACGACAGCCTGACACTGAAGCGTTCGCGGACCCTCGCCACCGTGCTGCGGGCCACGGCGACGGTGGTCATCCTTGTGGTCCTCGCGTTGATGGCGTTGGAACAGGGCGGTGTCAGCGTCGGCCCGCTGCTGGCCGCGGCCGGGATCGGCGGAGTCGCCCTGGGCTTCGGAGCTCAGCAGATCGTGCGCGACATCATCGGCGGCTTTTGCATCCTGCTCGAGAACCAGTTCGACATTGGTGACGAGGTCGTCGTGGCCGGGGTCGAGGGCACGGTCGAGTCGATTAGCCTGCGTACGACGGTCGTGCGCAGCGTCGATGGCGCCCGCCACGTCATCTCCAACGGCCTCATCCAGGCCAGCAGTAACCAGACCCGTGCCTACTCGCGCTACGTCTTCGTGCTGCCGTTGCCCTACGACGCCGATGTCGACCAGGCGGTCGAGGTCGCGCGCGAGACGACCGAGGCCATGCGCGCCGACTCCGCGTGGGCGCCCGCCATCACCGGGCCTTTGGTCGTACTCGGGGTTGATGCCTTCGGTGAGAACAGCGTTGACGTGAAGCTCTACATCGAGACGCTGCCGGGGCGGCACTCCGATGCCGGCCGTGAGCTGCGTAAACGTCTGAAAGCGGCGCTCGATGTGGCCGGTATTCCGCTGCCGTTTCCCGTGAACCGCTGAGTGAAAGTCGGCAGTCGCTGGACCGCCATCGGTTGGCGGGGGTATCGTGCCAATGCATATCCCTTAACGCGTCGAGGAATCCCCGTGAAAGGCATGTGCATGCGTAGAACGCTCCTGATGGCCGTGATGGCCATGGCGGCGCTCGCGATGGTCGCGTCCGGCTGTGGCAGCGATAGCGCCAAGACCGACTCCGCCACGCCCACCTCCGGGGGCTCCGCGCCCGCCGCCGACCTCGGACTGAAGACTCCCGGGAAACTGCTCGTTGGGTCCGACATCCCGTACGCGCCTTTTGAGTTCACCAAGGCGGGCTCTACCGAGGCAGTCGGTTTCGATGTGGACCTCGTCACGGCAATTGCGAAGACTCAGGGCATCACCGACATCGAGTTCAAGAAAACCGGTTTCGACACGATCTTCATCGCGCTCAAGCAGAAGCGCTTCGACATGGTGGCGTCCTCGGTGACGATCACGCCCGAACGCGCAAAGGTGATCGATTTCGGCGCCCCGTACTTCGCCGCGAACCAGTCGATCATGGTGGCCAAAGGCAAAAGCGCTGATCTCGAGGCACTGGCCGGCAAGAACCTGACCAAGGCTGAGGCACTCGTCGCGCTCAAGGGTCTGAAGCTCGGCGTTCAGCGCGGCACGACCGGAGCGGAACTCGCCAAGTCGGTCGAGGGTGCCGAGGTTTCTCAATACGGGATCGTCGACGAGGCCTTCAACGCTCTTGCCGCCGGTCGCGTCGATGCTGTTGTGAACGACTTCCCGGTGTCCGGGTACGCCACCAAGAGTAAGCCGCAGCTCGCCGTCGTCGCGCAGATCACCACCGACGAGAACCTCGGACTGGCCTTCCCGAAGACCAACACCGCACTTCGCGACGCGATGGATGCCGGCCTCGTAAAGATCAAGGCCGACGGCTCCTACGCCAAGATCTACGAGCAGTGGTTCGGCACCACGCCGCCCGCGGAGTGATGCGGAAAAGCTGAGAACGGGAACCCGGTAGGGCCGCCATGGACGTCCTTCGCGACCAGTACTTCAACTGGGACATCACGCGGCCCTACCTCGGGGACCTTCTGCGCGGCTTTTGGATCACCATTCAGATCACGTTCCTCGCCCAGATCATGGCGATGTCGCTCGGTCTCGCCATCGCGTTGATGCGCCGCTTTCGTGTTCGCAGCACGACACGGCCGGCTCGGTTCGGTGCCGGTGTCGTGAGGTGGGTCGCGATCGCGTATACGGACGTCTTTCGCGGGCTGCCGTCGCTTCTTGTGATCGTTCTCTTCTACGGCAGCTTTCCGTACCTGCCGGTGCCGATTCTCCCCGGGCTGACCGGTTTCCAGATCGCGTTTGTCGCGCTGGGGGTCGTCTACGCGGCGTACTTGGCCGAGGTCTACCGAGCGGGAATCGAGTCGATCGAACGCGGACAGATCGAGGCGGCCCGCAGCCTCGGAATGAGCGCGTTTGCCAGCACGCGGTACGTCGTGCTTCCGCAGGCGATCCGGCGCGTACTGCCGCCCCTGATGAACGACTTCATTGCCCTCAGTAAGGATGTCGCGCTGGCGGGCGTGATCGCGGTACCGGAGGTCGTCCTCGTGGCCAAGGACGCCCAGTCTGTTCAGTTCAATTCGTCTTTTCTGATCGCGGCGGGCATTTTCTACCTCATCTTCACCCTGCCGGCGATTCGTCTTTTCGACCGCTATGTCGACCGCGAGCGACGTCGCGTCGGAGGTGGGGAGGTGGTGATCCCGTGAGCGCCGGAGAGGTCCGCGTCGAGGGGTTGCACAAGTCGTTCGGGGACCACGAAGTTCTCTGCGGGATCGACCTGCACGTGGCGCCCGGTGAAGTGGTGTGTGTGATCGGCCCCTCGGGATCGGGCAAGTCGACGCTACTGCGATGCATCAACCTGCTGGAGGTGCCGACCGAAGGCAAGGTTTTTATCTGCGGTGATGAGATCACCGCCGCGAAAGCCGCGACCAACGCCCTGCGCGCCAAAGCGGGGATGGTCTTCCAGAGCTTCAACCTTTTTCCGCACAAGACGGTGATCGAGAACATCGCGCTCGCCCCGCGCCAGGTGGGCCACATCTCCAAAGCCGAGGCGCGCGACCGGGCCATGGCGCTCTTGACGCGCGTAGGGCTGGCCGAGAAGGCCGACGCGCACCCAACGCGCCTTTCCGGCGGTCAGCAGCAGCGCGTGGCGATCGCCCGTGCGCTCGCGATGGAACCCGAGGTGATGCTCTTTGACGAGGCGACCAGCGCTCTCGACCCCGAGCTCGTGTGCGAGGTGCTCGACGTCATGACCGAGCTCGCCGAGGGCGGCATGACAATGATCGTCGTGACCCACGAGATGGGCTTTGCCCGGGAGGTCGGCAAGCGCTTGGTCTTTATGGACGGCGGGAAGATCGTCGAGACGGGCGACCCAACGCAGATCCTCGCGAACCCTGCCCACGAGCGCACCAAACAGTTCCTTGCCCGCGTTCTCTAGGGCTTCTCCACGGTGAGCCGCACGCCAGCCTGCCTCGGCAGGCCGCGCGCAGCTCAACCACCCGGCACCTTGTGCCGCCAGATCACGATGTCAACAACCGGTGCCGGGCACCAGATGTTGACAAGTCGGCTCGGGCGACGTCGACCCTAGGCGGCGGCGTCCCGCTCGTAGCTCAGCAGGCGGTTGTCGTGCATCGTCTCCAGGAGTTCGCACAGAGGCGCGGGCCGGGCGAGGAAGAAGCCCTGGCCGCCACCGATACCCAGATCGTGAAGTACCGACAGTTCCTCGGCGTTCTCGACGCCCTCGGCCACGATGCGGGCGTTCATCTGGCCCGAGAACGTGACGAGCGCGGCGGCGAACGCCCGCTGGCTGGCGTCGAGATCGATACCCGCGACGAGATCGCGGTCGAGCTTGATGACGTCGGGTGTCAGGCGCAGGATGTGCGCGAAGCTCGAAAAGCCCGCCCCGGCGTCATCGATCGCGAGGCGATAGCCCTCGCGCCGCAGGCCGGCGAGCTTCTCGCTCAAAGGTGCGTAGTCAACGACCTCGGTGTGCTCGGTCAGCTCGATGACGATTCGCGTGGCCGGAGCACCGGCTACCGTCGCGCGGAAGTCGGGTGACATCAGCGCGGCCGGCGAGAAGTTGATGGAAACGTAGGCGTCGGCGGGCACCTCGTCGAGGTGCTCGATGGCGGCGCGGGCCGCGGCGAGCTCCAGCTCGACACCCAAGCCCACCTCGGCCGCTTCGGCGAACCAGACGTTCGGCGGGCGCCGCGGCTCACCGGCGAAGCGCGACAGCGCCTCGAACCCGACGATGGAGTGCGTCGCCAGGTCGAAGATCGGCTGAAAGATGATGTTCACGCCGTCGCGGAGGGCACCCTCGATGCGGGCCATGCGCTCAGCCCGAGTGGCGGCGAGCTCATCGCGATGGGCGAGGTGCTCGCCCATCATCTGGGCAAGAGCGTTCAGGAACTTGGCGTCGCGCGGGCCCAGCGACTCGTGCGCTTCGTGGCTGACGCAGCACAGGCTCCCGTAGAGTTCCCCGTTCGGCAGCGAGATCGGGACTCCGATATAGGCGCCGATGTCGGCCGCTTCGGTCAGCGGGAGGCTCTTCAGATCGTCATGGGCGCGAACGTCTGCGACGAACCGACCAATGCTGCCGTCGATCATGCGCCCGCAGTAGAAATCGCTCTTTGGGGCCTGTCCACCGACCTCGAGCCCAAAGGTACGAAAGGATCCGTCGAGGTGCTCGAAGTTCTGCATTTCGCCGTCGATGCGCGACACGACCGAGGCGTCCATCTCCAACTGTTCGCGAGCGGTCGTCAGAAGCCGCGCAATCAGCGTCTCGACGGACGTCGAGGTGTGCACGGCGCCGCCTGCGTGCGCCCCACGGTCCGGCGTATCAGAGGGTTCGTAGACGATCATGCGGCTCCTCGGGGGCGTCCCTTCCCTGGTCGTATCGGCACCACCTCGTCAATCGATAAGCCTGCGGCAGGGTCGGATCGCCACTGACCGGGCGACGACCGGGCGATTCGGCTTGAATCCCCACATGGCGGTCGCGGTCGACACCCCCGAGGAGCACTTCGAGAGCGAGCAGAAGGTCACGCCGCTCGAGCTCTTTTTCGACCTCGTCTTTGTGTTCGCGCTGACGCAGGTGACGACGCTCTTGGCAAACGACCTCACCGGCCAGGGCGTCGCACGCGGGATGCTCATGCTGGCGGCCCTCTGGTGGGCGTGGACCGGTTATGCCTGGCTGACGAATGAGATCGACCCTGACGCGACGATCTCGCGCCTCGTCGTGTTTGCGGCGGCAACGGCGTTTCTGATCGCGTCGCTCGCCGTTCCCGCGGCATTCGACGACGACGCCCTGGCCTTCTCCATCGCGTACTTCGTTGTTCGGGCCCTGCAGATCGGACTCTTCGTCGTCGGCACCCGCGACACTCCCGACGTTCAACGAGCGTTTCTGCGCATCATTCCCGGCCTTGTCCTGTCGCCGGTGATGCTCATCGGGGCGTCGTTCGCCGATGGATGGACGCAGATCGCGATCTGGGCACTGGCGCTGACGATCGACTTCGGGGCGCCCCTTGTGGCGAGCAATGAGGGATATGACGTCTCGGCCGGGCACTTCGCCGAGCGCCATGGGCTGATCATCATCATCGCTTTGGGTGAGTCGATCGTGTCGGTCGGAGCCGGCGCCGCCGAACTTCCGATCGATCTCCCGCTCATCGGGGCCGCCGTGTGCGCCATGGCGATCTCCGCGTCTCTTTGGTGGGCGTACTTCGATGTGCCTGCGCTCGTGGCCGAGCGGCGGCTGAGTCGGGCGACCGGTCGCGAGCGATCGTCGCTCGCGCGTGACTCGTACTCGTACCTTCATCTTCCGATGATCGCCGGAGTGGTCCTGCTCGCCCTGGGGATCAAGAAGAGTTTGCCCCACCTCGGCGACCCCCTCGACGTGATTCCCTCCATCGCCTTGTCTGGGGGCGTGGGCCTTTACTTCGTCGCCCATATTCTCTTCCGGCTGCGCAACGTCCGCACCTACAACGGGCGGCGGATCGTCATCGCCGGTTCGTTCCTCGCGCTGATCCCGCTGGCGACGACGGTACCCGCGCTCGTTTCGCTGGTGATCCTCACGGCCATCTGCGTCGGGCAGACCGCGTACGAGGCGATCCACTTCAAAGACGCCCGCGCGCGGATGAGGACGCCCAACCCGTGACCACCAACGGCCCGGGGTTTCACCTGAAGTCGACCGCCGGCCGGTGGGTTCTCCTCGCGACGGTGCTCGGCTCGGGCCTGGCAATGCTCGATGGAACCGTTGTGAACATCGCCCTGCCCAGTATTGGAGAGGAGTTCGATGCCGAGCTGGCGGCGCTCCAATGGACGGTCAACTCCTACACGCTGACCCTGGCAGGCCTGCTGCTTTTGGCCGGCGCCCTCGGCGATCGGTTCGGCCGGCGCAGGGTATTCATCGTCGGCGTCGTCTGGTTCACGGTTGCCTCCGTGATCTGCGCGGTCTCCCCGAGTGTGGAGTTTTTGATCGGGGCCCGGGCGCTTCAGGGGGTCGGGGCGGCCCTGCTGACCCCCGGGAGCCTGGCGATCATCGAAGCCACGTTCCGAAAGGAGGATCGTGGCGCGGCGATCGGTGCCTGGTCAGGCCTTGGTGGCGTGGCGATCGCCATTGGCCCCTTTGTGGGCGGTTACCTGATCGACGCGGTCTCGTGGCGGCTGATCTTTCTGATCAACGTGCCTCTGGCGGCGATCGTTCTCTGGGCGGCGATCCGCCATGTTCCCGAGACGAAAGACGAAACCGCCGCCGACCGGCCCATCGACATCACCGGGGCGGTACTCGCCGCCGTGGCCCTCGCCGGAATCACCTTGGCGCTCACCGATGGAGCGCAGAAGGGCTGGGGATCGCCGTTCATCCTCGTGAGCCTTATCGGAGGAATCGCCGCTTTAGCCGGGTTCTTCGCGGTGCAGGCGCGCAGCACCCATCCGATGATGCCGCTCGGTCTGTTCAGAACCCGTCAGTTCAGTGCCGCCAACGCGATGACGTTCGTGGTTTATGCCGCGCTCGCGGCGAACCTCTTTCTGCTGCCGATTCAGCTGCAGCAGGTCTCCGGGTACACGCCCCTGCAGGCCGGGGCGTCGCTGATCCCCATCACGATCGTGATGCTGCTGCTGTCCGCGCGCTCGGGTCGCCTCGCTGGGCGCATCGGCCCGCGTCTGCAGATGACCGTCGGGCCGCTGATCGCCGCGGTGGGAATGCTTCTCCTCACGCGCGTCGGGCCGGACGTCAGTTACGTGGCCGATCTGCTGCCGGCACTCCTCGTCTACGGAGTCGGCCTTGCGATCGTCGTCGCTCCACTGACCGCGACGGTGATGGGAACCGTCGACGAACGCTTCGCGGGCGTGGCGTCGGCGATCAACAACGACGTCTCCCGCGTCGCGGGTCTGGTTGCGGTCGCCGTCGTTCCGTTGGCGGCCGGGATCACCGGCGGTGACTACCGGCAGCCATCAGCCTTTGACGATGGCTTCGAGCGGTCGATGGTGATCACTGCCGCGCTGTGCGCGACCGGAGGGATCGTCTCGTTTTTCACGATTCGCAACCCACCACCGGCGCCGAAGCCTGAGGCCGAGCACTTCACCCATTGCGGTCTGGACGGGCCACCCTTGCGTGAGACCGCGATCGGCGCGTCGTGAGCGCGAGCCGCCTGCGCTTCGGGGTCTTCATGGTGCCGTTTCACGCCGTCGGCGAGAACCCGACCCTCACCCTCGAACGCGATCTGGAGTTGATCGGGTACCTCGACACCCTCGGCTTCGACGAGGCGTGGGTCGGCGAACACCACAGCACCGGATGGGAGACGATCGCCTCACCCGAGCTGTTCCTCGCCGTCGGTCGCCGAGCGCACGCGACACATCAGGCTCGGCACCGGCGCCGTGAGCCTGCCGTACCACCAGCCGCTGATGGTCGCCGACCGGATCATGCTGCTCGACCACCTGACCCCCGGGCGGATCATGTTCGGCGTCGGGCCCGGCGGCCACATCACCGACGCGATGATGCTCGGTATCGACCCCGACCTGCTGCGAATGAGGATGGCCGAAGCTCTCGGGGTGATCGTGCGGCTGATGACGACTCGACGCCCCTCGCGGTCGAGAGCGACTGGTTCACGCTTCGCGACGCGGTGCTTAGTTGCGCCCGTTCCAGCACCCTCATCCACCGCTCGCGGTGACCAGCCTGGAATCGCCTGCCGGGATGGCCCTCGCCGGTGCCCACGGGCCGGTGTCCTTTCGCTCACGGCCGCGCAGGCGGACGGATCGCCCGTCGATCTGTGCGCGCAGTGTCAGGTCGCCGAGGCCGCCGCCGCGGTAGCGGGGCGGACGATGCGTCGAGGGGACTGGCGCCTGGTGATTCCCATGCATATCGCTGAAACCCCCGAGCAGCCCTGTGTTCGGTCCTGCGGAGAGGATTGTTGAGCAGATGGCCGAACGCGACCGTTGGGTGATCGGCACCTCCGACGATGTGATCGCCGCGATCCGGAACCTCAAGGACGCATGTGGCGGCTCGGGTGCCTGTTGGTCTGGGCTCACGAGTGGGCGACGTGGCCGGCGGTGAAACGCAGCACGACCTGATCGCCCGCTGCGTGATCCCACACTTCCCGGGATCGCTCGCGGGGATCCCGTCCTCGAACGCCGTCGCCCAGGCCCCGCATCACGGAGACCCACCTCCTTCGCGCCGCGGCCACCGTAAGGGCGCGCCAGCAATAGGGGCAACGGCCGTCCCGCCGCGGCGAACGCATAGATCGGTGCCCGGCACCGATCTATGCGTTCGCTCAAGAAGATCGCACGCAGCCTGCCCGATCACTGGCCATCCCGAATGAGGTGACCACGATCGAGTCGCCGGGTAAACGCCGCGATTACGACGTGCGGCTGGTCAAAAGGGATCTTCCGTCGTCTGGAGGCCTTGACGACGACGGCCTTGCCCTTGAGTATGCGTACAGCTTATTACTGATATAAGTTACAGCAGCTGACTGAGACCGGCCTTCGCTCTCCAGTTAGCTCCGCCCTCCCCGCGGCAACGGGGAGGGCGGAGTCGTTCCACCCGCTTGGCCCCGAATCGACCAAGGAGTGATCCGTGATTGTACGTCGCGTCCAGTGGGCGTCTCTTCTCGTTGTGTCCGCCGTGATTGCGATCACCGCTGCTGCGGCCGGATGCGGTAACTCGAGCGATGCCGCGGAGGGCAGCTCAAAGCTCACGCTCGTCGCCTACTCGACCCCGCGCGAGGCGTACGAAGCCCTGATCCCAAAGTTCCAGGCAACCCCCGCGGGTAAAGGCGTCACGTTCGAGCAGTCGTACGGGAGTTCCGGCGAGCAGAGCCGGGCGGTCGAGGCGGGCCTCGCCGCCGACGTCGTCGCGTTCTCCCTGGAGCCCGACATGAGTCGCTTGGTCGACTCCGGACAGGTGGCGCCCGACTGGAACGGTGGGCCCCACAAGGGCATCGTCACCGACTCGATCGTCGTTCTGGCAGTCCGGAAGGGAAACCCCAAGAAGATCACGGGGTGGGACGACCTTCTGCGCGACGACGTGGACGTTTTGACGCCGAACATCTTCACCTCCGGTGGGGCGAAGTGGAACACGATGGCCGCGTACGGCGCGCAGATCGAAAGCGGCAAGACGCCGGCGCAGGCCCTTGAGTACCTCACTGCGATGTACAAGAACGTGAAGGTGCAGGACAAGAGCGCGCGAGAGTCCCTTCAGACCTTCATCGGTGGCACGGGGGATGTGCTCTTGGCCTACGAGAACGAGGCGATCCTCGCCCAAGAGAACGGCGAGAACGTCGACTACGTCGTCCCCGCCGAGACGATCCTCATCGAGAACCCGGTCGCGGCGGTGTCAACGAGCCAGAACCGGGACGCGGCGAAGGCGTTCGTCACGTTCCTGGGCTCGGACGCCGCACAGACGACCTTCGGCGAGCAGGGCTATCGACCGGTCGTTGCGAGCGTTGCCGCGGGCTTCGATTTCCCGAAGCCGCCCAAGCTCTTCACGATCTCCGACCTGGGTGGTTGGTCCACGGTGAACAACGAGTTCTTCAACCGTGAGAACGGAAGCGTGTCGAAGATCCTGCTCGGCCAAGGTGTCCCCACTGAGTAGGGCCGCCGCGAACGCCGTTTCACACCGGGGGCGCGGGGTGACCCGTGCCCCCGGGACGTCGACATACCGCGCGCTCGGGTTGGGCATCTCTGCGACGTTCATCAGCGTCGTGGTGCTTATCCCTCTTGCCGCGCTGGTCTGGACGTCGGTCGCCGATGGTGGCGACAGCTTTTGGGCCGCGGTGACGAGCCCGCCGGCGCTCGCATCGCTGAGGCTTACGGTGATGGTGTCGCTTGGGGCAACAATCGTGAACGCGTTCATGGGGACGCTCGTGGCCTGGGTGCTCGTGCGCGACCGATTTTGGGGTCGCCGGGTCGTCGACGCCCTCATCGATCTTCCGTTCGCACTTCCGACGATCGTCGCCGGCCTGACTCTCCTCGCTCTCTACGGCCCGAGGAGTCCGGTTGGGATCAATGTCGCCTACACCCGGCACGCCCTCGTCGTGGCGCTGATTTTCGTGACCCTCCCCTTCGTGGTTCGCGCGGTGCAACCCGTGCTCATGGAGATGGATCGAGAGATGGAGGAGGCCGCCGCCTCACTCGGCGCGGGTCGCTGGGCCATCTTTCGACGGATCGTTCTTCCCAACCTCGCACCCGCAATTCTCGGCGGCTCGGCGCTCGGGTTCGCCAAGGCGCTCGGCGAGTTCGGATCGGTGGTCCTGATCTCGGGAAACATCCCGTTTCGCACCGAGGTCGCCTCGGTGTACATCTTCGGGCAGATCGAAAGCGGCGTTCCGCAGGCGGCCGCAGCCGTCTCGGTCGTTCTCCTTCTGGCCTCCTTGGTGCTGTTGACGGTGCTCGGTCTGCTCGAGCGACGGTGGTCACGGCATGCCCACGAGTAGCGGTCGGGTCGCGCTGCGCTTTGTCGCCCTGGCCTACCTGGCGCTGGTGCTCATCGCCCCGATCGCATGGATCCTGATCCGGGCGTTCTCGGACGGTATGACGCCGGTGTGGGAGGCCATCAATCGCCCGGCGTTTCTCCATGCGCTGTGGCTGACCACCGTTGTCACCCTCGTCGCGGTCCCCGCCAACGCGGTCTTCGGCGTGATCGCCGCGATGTGCGTCGCCCGACGACCGCCGGGGCGGTCGCTGCTCGCGGTGGTCGTCGACCTTCCTCTTGCGCTGTCGCCGGTGGTGGTCGGGTTGGCGTTGATACTCGCCTGGGGACGAACCGGGTGGTTCGGTGCGTGGCTCGCCGATCACGGGATCCAGATCGTCTTCTCGTTGCCGGCGATCGTCCTCGCGACGATCATCGTCTCCCTGCCCTTCGTCGCCCGCGAGCTGGTGCCGGTGCTTCGCGAGATCGGCACCGAGCAGCAGGAGGCCGCCGCCGTCCTCGGAGCGACCCCCTTCCAGACCTTCTGGAGGATCGTGCTGCCGGCGCTCCGGCATGGGTTGGCCTATGGCGTCGTCCTGACAACCGCCCGCGCGCTCGGCGAGTACGGCGCCGTGGCAGTCGTCTCGGGGAGGATCGCCCAACGCACCGAAACGCTGACGTTGCACGTCGATGAACGGTTCCAGGCATTCGATCTCACCGCGGCATACACGGCCGCGACGGTTCTCGCGCTGATGGCGGTGGTTGTGGTGGTCGTGCTCAGGTTGCTCACAAGCGAAGGAGACGGTTCATGACGGTGATCGGTGTCGACTCGGTCGGCAAGCGATTCGGCGATTTCCAGGCACTCGACGGGGTCAGCCTGCAGATCCCGAGTGGGTCCCTCACGGCGCTGCTCGGGCCTAGCGGGAGCGGGAAGTCGACGCTCTTACGGGTGATCGCGGGTCTCGAGCAGCCTGACTGCGGCACCGTCAGCCTCGATGGGCGCGACGTCACGGGGATCGCGCCGCAGGAGCGTGGCGTCGGCTTCGTGTTCCAGCACTACGCCGCGTTCACCCACATGACCGTCGCCCAAAATGTCGCTTTCGGGATGAGTGTTCGGCGGCGACCCAAGGCAGAGATCCGCGAGCGGGTCTCCGAACTCCTGGCCCTGGTGCAGCTCGAAGGCCTGGCCGACCGTTACCCGCGACAGCTCTCTGGAGGCCAGCGCCAGCGGATGGCCCTGGCGCGGGCGCTGGCCGTCGAACCTGAGGTCCTGCTGCTCGATGAGCCGTTCGGGGCACTCGATGCCCGTGTGCGCAAGGACCTTCGCGCGTGGCTGCGGCGGCTGCACGACCAGGTCCACGTAACCACAGTGCTCGTCACCCACGATCAGGAGGAGGCAATGGAGATCGCCGATCGCATCGCCGTCATGGATCACGCCCGGATCGCTCAGGTGGGCGCGCCCCGCGAACTGTACGAGCATCCGGACAGCGCCTTCGTCATGAGCTTCCTCGGCCTCGTGAACCGGCTGGGCGACGGACTCGTGCGCCCCCACGACATCACGATCCACGAGACCCCGAACGGACACACCCGCGAGGCGGTTGTGGAGCGCCTCGTTCACCTCGGCTTCGAGGTGCGTGTCGAACTCACCGACGACGCCGAGGGCGGTGCGGTTATCGCCCAAGTCACGCGCGAAGAGGCCGACCGCTTGAATTTGGTGGAGGGTGACAAGGTCTACTTGGCGACACAGAAGACGCGCATCTTCGACGCGCTCCCCGAGCTCGCCGGGAGCGGGATCTAGAGAAACCGCCCGCCGCGCTGGAGGACCTCGATGCGGTAGCCGTCCGGATCGGTAAGGAAGAAGTATTGGCCCCGGAAGTCGCCGTTGACGAGTTCCTTCAAAGGGTCGGGGTCGAGGCTTTCGGTCACCATCCGGGCGTGCTCGGCGTCGAGGTCGGCCACGCTGACGGCCAGATGCCCGTAGCCGTTGCCTAGGTCGTAGGGCTCGGTCTGGCCGTGGTTGACGGTCAGCTCGATCTCAAAGCCGGTCTCGTCGTTCGACAGGTAGATCAGGCGAAAGCTCTCAAAGTCGACCTGCTGGGCGATCTCCAGGCCAAAGGCGCGGCGGTAGAAGTCGAGCGAGCGCTGCTCGTCGCGCACGCGGATCATCGTGTGGATGGCCTTGGCCACGGTGTCGAGTCTCCTTCGTGGGGTCTGATGGAGACTACCGGCGCTCACTCGGGCGTACGATTTGCCGATTCTCAACAAGACGCCTTCAACGTCGCAACGCGCGCGGAGCATCTTTTGGCGCGTGCTTTCCTCGACTTCCCGGATGGGTTTGCCATGTCGCTGATCATCACCGCCGTCTTTGTCGCCGCGCTCAGCCTTGCCTGGGGTGCGCTCGTCAGCATCTTGGTGCGTCGTCGCGCGCGGGCCCAGGGTGACCAGGCCGTCGTCGCCCGCGTGACGATGGCCGGGAGCCGCCACCAGCGGCTGACGTCGCTCTGGTTCGCGGCGGGCCTTGCGATTGCCGGAGTCGGCCTGCTCGCCGCCGAAGTCGCCGCCGCGGGAGAGATCCTCGTCGTGTTGGCCATTGCCCTGGTCATCCAGGCCATGGTGCTCGAGCTGATCGCACGGCGGCGCGAGGACGGCTCAACCGCGAACAGCTGACGGGCAGAAGTCGGCCAAGACGCAGGCTGCGCAGCGGGGTTTTCGGGCGACGCACACCAGACGCCCGTGGAAGATGAGCCGGATGGCGGTGTCGGTCCATAGGTGCCGTGGCCAGAGCGTGGCAAGAGCCGCCTCGACCTTCACCGGGTCGGTTTCCTCGGTGAGGCCCAAGCGCACCGACAGTCGCAGCACGTGCGTGTCGACCGGGATCCCCGGGACCCCGAAGGCGTGACCGAGGATCACATTGGCTGTCTTTCGCCCGACGCCCGGCAGGGTCACGAGATCCTCCATCCGGGCGGGTAGCTCGCCGCCGAAGCGCTCGACGACTGCGGTTGCCATCCCGATCAGCGACGCGGTCTTGGCCCTGAAGAAGCCGGTTGAGTGAATGAGAGCCTCCACCTCGGCCACATCGGCGGCGGCCATGGCGGCGGCATCGGGGAAGCGGGCGAACAAAGCCGGTGTGACCAGGTTCACCCGTGCGTCGGTGCACTGGGCCGACAGGATCGTCGCCGCGAGCAGTTGAAACGGGGTCGCGTGATCGAGCGGTACCGCGTAGGTCGGGTACGCCTCCGCGAGCCGTTCGGCCACCAGGCGTGCACGGCCGCGCGGTGAGCGGGGTTTGCCTGCAGATCGTCGGTGCGGCTCGGTCATCGGATGTCAGACTACGGCGCATGACTGACCTCGGACACACCGCCCTCGGCTCGTGGAGTGGCGGGCGCTTCATGCACTACGGCGTCGCCGTCGACGAAGAGCGGTTGGCGGCGGTGATGCGGCCCGACGCTGCCATCACGACCGTCATCACCTCCGACGTCTACGGGGAGGGCGCGGCCGACACGCTCGTCGGCCGAGCGCTTCTTGGCCTGCCGCGTGAGTCGTTCGAGCTCGTGGGCGCGGTTGGGCACGACTTCTACTTCGGTCACCGTGACGGGCCGAAGGGCTTTCCGCGCTTCACCGACGCGCGCCTCCGCGGGCCCAAGGAGTACGGCGACTACCTACGGATGGCCACCGAGCGCAGCCTCGAGCGCTGCGGCGTCGACCACTTCGATCTCCTTTTTCTGCATAACCCCGACCGCATCGGCTACTCCTCTGAGCAGGTGTGGCGGGCGATGTCGGACCTCCGCGACGAGGGCCTGACGCGCTCGTTGGGTCTCGCGCCCGGGCCGGCCAACGGATTCACGCTTGATGTCATCAGCTGCATCGAACGTTTTGGGGAGCTGATCGACTGGACGATGCTGATCCTGAATCCTTTCGAGCCGTGGCCGGTGCGCCTTACGCTGCCGGCGTGCGCGCAAAACGACGTGCG
Source organism: Thermoleophilia bacterium (assembly GCA_031362405.1). GTDB lineage: Bacteria > Actinomycetota > Thermoleophilia > Miltoncostaeales > Miltoncostaeaceae > JANLSO01. Next base: position 17,526 of record JANLSO010000174.1, read on the forward strand.
CGTGGTTGCGCGCGTCGTCGACTACGGCGGTGTCTTTCACGACGACGTCCCGAACGAGGGCGAGCTCGCCGAGAAGGACCACCGCGGGTTCCGGCCCGCGGGGTGGGTCGAACGCGGCCGCCGCCAGCTCGACGCCGTGCGCCCGATCGCCGAGCGCCACGGCCTCACCCCGCTGCAGCTGGCCTGCCAGTGGACGCTCGCCCAGCCGGCGGTGCGGTCGGTGGCACCGACGCTGATCCAAGAACCGGGGCTGAACGCCAAGACGATCGAAGAGAAGCGTGCCGAGTTGGCCGCGGTGCCGAGCGAGATCGTCCTGACCTCCGACGAGATCGCCCAGATCGCCCAGATCGGCGACAACAGCGGCGCGATGACACTCAAGGGCGCAACCCCTGTGCATACCGGCAGCGAGCGCCCCGATTCGTGGGGCCTTACCCACGACCTCGAAGGCGTCGCCCGCCGCTGGGGGATCGACCCTGCGAAAGATCTTGTTCCCATCGACTAGGTCTTACCGTTAAGTCGAGGTTGAGAATAGTCCGGTTGCCCGGGGCAAGAGAGGGTCCTCAACCCGAGCGGGCCTCTCCAGGGCGGGGCCACGCGCCACGTCGGGTCGCGGACGACCGATCAAGAATCCTTGGAGGACGTCGCAGCCCATCTCGTGGAGACGGTCGGCGCACTCCTGGGTTTCGACGCCCTCCGCAACGATCATCGCACCCAGGTCGTGGCCGAGCCGGATCAGTCCACCGACCAGCGCCTGCGCGCGATCATCGCAATCGATTGAACCCACGAATGACCGGTCGATCTTGATCTCGTCGACGGCGAGCTCGCGCAACGAGGCCAGCGGCCCGAACCCGGTTCCGAAGTCGTCGAGCGAGATCCGAGCACCCGAAGTACGGATCCGTTCGAGCTGCCGTCCGGCGTCGCGGGCCAGAACCAGAGCGTTCTCGGTGACCTCCAGCGTCAGTACCGTCGCGGGCTGGTGGTTGCGCTCGAGGGCCTCGGTGATCCTGCTGGCGAGCCGCGGATCGCGTAGGTCCTGGGCAGACAGGTTGACCGCCATGCGGATACCGGCGTCAGCGGCGTTCCCGCGTGCGGCGTGCGCCAGGGCGAGGTCAAGAACGACGTCGGTGAGCTCACACATCAGCTCGCCCTCCTCGGAGATCGACAGGAACTCCGAGGGCTGAAGCAGGCCACGGGTGGGGTGATGCCAGCGCGCCAACGCCTCGACACCGACGACGACTCCGTCCGGGGTCGCCTGAGGTTGGTAGTGCAGGCCGATCTCCCTACCGATCAGCGCCCGGCGCAGCTCCTGCCGCAGAATCAGACGGTCGGGGCGGCGGACGTCGGCGTCTGACGTATAGACGACCGCCCGGCCAACGGTCCGCTTGGCGTGGTACATCGCCACATCCGCGGCGTGAACCAGCCCGTCGGCATCCGTCCCATGCTGGGGGGCGAGGGCGATGCCGACGCTTCCTCCGAGCGTGACCTCTGTCTCGTCGACGACGAACGGAACCCGGAAAATCGCCACGATGCGTTCGGCCACGGCCATCGCGTCATCAGGGTCGGAGTCAGCCACGAGAATCGCGAACTCATCTCCCGCGAGGCGGGCCACCGTTGCCCGGCTGCCCGCCGCCTGGCCGAGGCGCGGCGCGACACCGCGCAGGACGTCATCGCCTGCGCGGTGTCCGAAGGTGTCGTTGAGATCCTTGAAGCCGTCGAGGTCGAGAATCAACAAGGCAACGCTTCCGCGCGGAGGTGGAAGGGCCCGCAGCGCCGCACGCAGCTCGTCGAAGAGGAGAACGCGGTTGGGAAGCCCGGTCAGCGGATCGTGCCGCGACTGGTGCAGATGGCGTTCTGCGCTTTCGGCCAGGGTACGCTCGGCAGCACGCCGGACGGTCACGTCGCGAAGCATGAGGAGCCGACCGGGCTCGTGGCCGCCGTCGAGCGCACCGAGCGTAGCCTCGATGATGAGGGGCACGTGGGGCGTTCCTGCAGGGAACTCCCATGTAAGTGTCGGCGCGTCGTCATCGAGCCGCCAGCCGGACATCAGCGCCGCAATGGGCTCACCGATCGCGCCATCGATCTTTGTGCCGAGAAGATCCGCCGCCGCGGGGTTCATGTCGAGGACGCGATCCGTCGAATCGATCACGACGACGCCGTCGTGCATCGATTCAACGACGACGCTGCGGGCAACGGGAAGAAGACCCAGGTGCGCATCGATGAGACGCATTCGTAGAATGCCCCAACCCATCGCGGCCGCGGTCAGCATCAGCGCCAGCGGGGTGGGATCGTGGCCTTGGAGATCGACGATGCCACCGAGGGCGAACGCGTTGGCGGCCAGCGGTAACGCCACCGCCGCGATCATGAGGATCGCCAGGCGCCGGTAGTGCGGGGGTGCGCGCAGCACCGCTCGTGCGAACGCGACAACGCCGCCCATGATCAGGCCGTAGGCCCAAACGAGGTGAACGATGAACCACGGGCCGATCTCGGATGTCACCGGTCCGGGCCCGTCGGGGATCTTCAGTTCCGCGAACATCAGCCGCTGAAGGTCACTCGTGATCACGAGTAGGACAGTGATGAACGCGGGAATCGCCAGCAGTCGAATCACGACGGGAGAGGTCAACCGTGATGGCCCGGCGACCTGGGTCATGCATCGCCACACGAAGAAAGAGACGAGGCAGATGCCGAGGTAGGCGACAACGACGGTGATGTGCTTGATCACATGGTTGTCACTCACCACCTGGGCGGCGTTCGCCCCTGACCACAACGCACCGCCCACGGCCATGAGCGCAAACGCCCGACCACCCGCCAGGTGGCGCCTGCGCCAGCCAATCGTGATCAGGGCCCCGGCGACGAGGACCGCGCCGACGAGCGCCATTGCCACGACATCGTTCATGCGCGGTCGGCCAGATGGGAAACCATTATCTCGGGCTGCTCGCCCATGGTGGCCTGCATGCCGGCATTCTTCCCACTCGTGCGACCTATCGACCTCTCCATCTGGGGAGTTCTGAGGGCGTCGATCGGCGCGGCGCGCGATCCTCGGGAGGTTTGCTTACGTTATTGCTGTGTCTCCGCGGCGAATGCGTCGCGCAGGAACGGGCGCTCTCGCCGGGGCTCTGCCACAGCGCGGCGCCAGAGGTCGCCACGGCGCGAACTCCCCCGGCCTCTCGACGGCAGCGCGCAGGGCCCAGACCCACCCATCGACCACCCCCAGAGGCCTCGACCCACACGGCTCCGCTGCGAACGGATCTGCGGAATCAGCTCGGCCAAGAGCATTGACAGGCGATCCTCGCCGCCGTCGACCGCAACCAGCGCAAAGGCCGGGCCGGCCGCCCGCGGCGATCCGGTCGTGCAGCCGCCGGGGCCGACGTAGACGGCCGTGGCGGCACCGGTCGCCGCCAGGGCACCGCCGGTGAGGAGGGCCTGACGGCGTGTGACGCGTTTCACCGCTGCGGGTCGCGGTGCGCGGGTAGGTAGTACTTGTCGCGGTAGTCGGTGACCATGCGGCCGGTGCTGTAGTTCGCGCCGAGATGTGCGATCGACTCGCGCATCTTCGCCACCCACTCGGTGGGGACACCGTCGGCGCCGCGGTGGTGAAACAGCGGCACGATCTCGTCCTCGAGCAGGTGATAGAGCGAGCCGGCGTCGCGGGAGTCCTGGGCGTTGGTGTCGGGGTCGACGGTCGTGTCGCCGATTGCCCAGCCGACCTCGGGCGCGTAACCCTCGGCCCACCAGCCGTCGAGGATCGACAGGTTGAGTGCCCCGTTGAGGGCCGCTTTCATGCCGCTGGTGCCCGATGCCTCCAGGGGGCGGCGCGGAGTGTTCAGCCAGATGTCGACGCCCTGGACCAGATGGCGGGCCATATCCATCTCGTAGTCGACGAGGAACACGATGCGCCCGGCGACCTCGGGCCGCGCGCAGAACTCGGTCACCTGCTGGATGAGTCGCTTGCCCTCCTCATCTGCCGGGTGGGCCTTGCCGGCGAACAGGAACTGCACCGGCCGGTCGGGGTCGCCCGAGACCAGGCGCACGAGCCGCTCCGGGTCGCGGAACAGCAGGGTCGCCCGCTTGTAGCCGGTAAAACGGCGCGAGAAGCCGATTGTGAGGGCCTCGGGGTCGAGCCGGTCGGCACCGAGACGGCGGGCGACGTCGGCGACCAGGCGTGCCCGCCCGGCCTGATGGGCACTCCACAACTCGGCATCGCCGACGCCTCGGATCGCCTCGAGGTTGATCGCGCCCGGGGTCCCCCCAACAAGGGCGGCAAGTTCCCGCGAGAGCCACGTACCGGTATGGACGCCGTTGGTCACGTGGCCGATCGGCACCTGCGCCTCCGGCAAGCCGGGCCAGAGACCGCGCCACATCTCACGCGACACCTCGCCGTGAAGGGCGGAGACCCCGTTGGCGCGGCCCGCGGTTTTCAGGGCAAGAACGGTCATCGAGAAATGCGCGGGGTCTTCGAACAGCCCGAGCGCGCGCAGTGCCGGTTCGTCGAGCCCGGCCTCGGCGGCCAATGGCCCGAGGTAGCGTACGACCAGGTCGGTGTCGAAGACCTCGTTTCCGGCGGGGACCGGCGTGTGGGTCGTGAACAACCCGCCGGCCCGGAGCTTTTCCATTGCCGCGTCGTGCGGGATGCCCTCGGCAATGAATTCGCGCAGCCGTTCGAGCGCGAGAAACGCGGAGTGGCCCTCGTTCATGTGCCAGACGGTGGGGGCCAGGCCGAGGGCGCGCAGGGCGCGGACGCCGCCGACGCCGAGCAGAACCTCCTGGCGGATGCGCATCTCCCGGTCTCCGCCGTACAGGGCCCCCGTGATCGCGCACACGTTCTCGGGGTTGCCATCGTGGTCGGCATCGAGCAGGTAGAGCGAGACCTCGCCGATCGTGGCCTTCTGGATTCGCAGTCGCGCGGGGCCGTCGGGCAGGTCGACGGTCACCTCGATCGGGGCGCCGGCGGCGTCGCGGCACAGCTCGAGGCCGGCCGCGGCGGGGTCGTTGGCCGGGTACCGCTCCAGCTGCCATCCGCTGGCGTCGAGGTCCTGCCGGAAGTAGCCGGTGCGGTAGAAGAGCCCTATCCCGATGAGAGGAACGCCGACGTCGGCGGCCGCTTTGAGGTGATCTCCGGCGAGCACGCCGAGACCACCCGAGTAGACGGCGAGCCGCTCGGCGAGGCCGAACTCGCACGAGAAGTAGGCCACGAGAACGCCCTCGGCCACGAGCCTGGCGGCGGCGGCCCTCTGTGCGCTGCGGGCTTCGCCGAGTCGCTCGAGCTCGCGCGCGGTTTCGGCGACCAGAGCGTCGGAATCCATCGTGGCGGCCCGGGTAACGAGAGCCTGTGCGTCGGGGTCGGGCGCCGCCCCCACATGGGCGGGGGGCGGGGAAACGGGCAACGCGGGGTGGTGGGGAGAGGGGTAAAACCG
>JANLSO010000181.1:0-1623 GCA_031362405.1 Thermoleophilia bacterium
CTGGGGCTACAGCTCGATCGGATTCTTCGCACCCGACGCCGGCTACAGCGCGAGCGGCCAGCGGGGCGACCAGGTACGCGAGTTCAAGGGGATGGTGAAGGCCCTTCACCGGGCCGGCATCGAGGTGATCCTCGATGTCGTCTACAACCACACCGGTGAGGGCGGCCACCTCGGCCCGACGATTTCGTACCGCGGCATCGATAACGCCTCCTACTACCGGCTCGATCCCGCCGACAGGCGCCATTACATCGATTTCACGGGTACGGGAAACAGTCTGAACCCCGTTCACCCGAGCGTTCTGCGCCTGATCATGGATTCGCTGCGCTACTGGGCCAACGAGTGCCACGTCGATGGCTTTCGCTTCGACCTGGCATCGGCGCTCGCGCGAGAGTTCTACGACGTCGATCGCCTCTCGGCGTTCTTCGATGTCATTCACCAAGACCCGGTGCTCTCGCAGGTGAAGCTCATCGCCGAGCCGTGGGATGTCGGCCCCGGCGGCTATCAGGTCGGCAACTTCCCGGTTCTCTGGACCGAGTGGAACGGCCGGTACCGCGACGAGGTCCGCGACTTCTGGCGCGGCCACGGCAACGCCGCCGAACTCGCCCTGCGCCTCGCGGGCTCAGCCGACCTCTACCAGCGCGATGGCCGCAAACCGTTTGCCTCGATCAACTTCGTCACCGCCCACGACGGCTTCAGCCTCAACGACCTGGTCACCTACGAGACCAAACGCAACGAGGCCAACCGCGAAGACAACCGCGATGGCACCGACGACAACCGCAACTGGAACTGCGGAGTCGAGGGGCCAACCGACGACGCCGCAATCACCGAGCTACGTGGCCGTCAGCAGCGCAACTTCTTGGCGACGCTGCTCCTGTCGATCGGCGTGCCGATGATCGTCGCCGGCGACGAGATCGCACGCACCCAAGGCGGCAACAACAACGCCTACTGCCAAGACAACGAGATCTCCTGGCTCGACTGGGATCTCGATGCCGCTGAGACACGGCAGCTCGCGTTCGTCAAGAAGCTGATCGCCTTACGGATGAACCATCCGGTCTTCCGCAGGCGGTCGTTTCTCACCGGAGAAGCGTCGTCGGCGGACGGCCTTCCCGACGCATGGTGGTTCCGCCCCGACGGTCGCCGGATGACGGCCCGCGACTGGGAGAGCACCGAGGCCCAAGTCGTCGGCGTATTCCTGAACGGCGAGGAGATCCGCCGCTCCGGGCCCGAGGGTGAACGGATCATCGACGACTCGTTCATCCTGCTCATGAATGCCGGTTCGCAGCCGATTGACTTCCGTCTGCCGGCCCGCCGCTTCGGCCGCCGTTGGATCGTCGAGCTCTCGACCTCCGAACCCGAGAACGGCGTCGACGTCTTCGTTGCGGGAGCCCAGCCCCGCGTCGAGGCGCGATCGGTGCTCGTGCTGCGCCGCGATACCTCTCCGCGTTCCTTCGCCCCCCGCACCACCCCGACCCCCCGTCGAACACCCCCCACCCCCCGGGATGAGCCCAAGACCGACACCACCCCCACCGCCCTTTCGCTGCTTGCCGCCGATCTCAGGTCTGCGGCCGATACAGAAGCCCAGGCCCACCAGACCCCGGCCCCAACCGCCACCCAAGCCCGCCC
>JANLSO010000051.1:0-41046 GCA_031362405.1 Thermoleophilia bacterium
GCAGCCGCACGACGATGTCGCCCGCGGCGGGGGATGGATCATCGCGCAGGACGGTGACCGGTGGCGCGTCCCACTCAACGATCTCAATGACGGTTCTCATCGATGCCCTCTACATGCAAACGGGGCGCTCTGATGAGCACCCCGCTGGTAGTCCCCTTCCGAAGCCGATCGCGGCGTCCCCGCACCCCCGCGGCGGAGTCGCCGCGCCGGCCCGGCTCCGGTTGGCCATAGCGGCCCGTTCGGAAACCGAACGTCCGTAGCTGTCGCGCAGACTACATGACAATCGGCACGAACTACCAGCCGCAACAGCCGCCTTCGTCGGCGGGTTCACGTCCCCGATTCGGCGGTGACGAGGGCTGCGACACCGTTGGGAAAGTCGACCTGCACGTCGCTTCGACGTTCCTCGACGTTGATCGTGCGCCCATCGATGATGAGGTCCACGCCCGGCCGCACCAGACCGAAACGCACCTCACCCGGCGCGGGCCGGCCCTCGATGACGAACGTCAGTCGGCGGTTCCCCGACGGACCGAGCTCGAGCACCCGGATCCGCCCGGCGGCGGTCACGTGGCCACCGCGGATCGACGATCCCGACGCCATGCAGTGCAGACCGCTGCGGGCGATGATCTCGCTGTCGGTGGCACCCGGCCCGCTGATTCGCATCGCGCCGGTTGCCTCGGCCGATGACGACTCGAGGTACTTGACCCGCAGACCGATCCCGTCGGCCGGCCGCGGCCCGCCGAGCGCGGCGTGAATCGCCCGCGCCGCGGCCTCCAGCCCGTCCAGGCCGCTCGCCGGAATGCCCGTCTGCGGCGTCGCAAAGGCCCCATGGAGAAGACCGACGGCTGCCCCGAGCGACGCCAGCCCATTCGGCCACTCACTCCGCGTTCCCATGAGCTGTCCGTGGGCGACGGCGATCGCCTCGGCGAGTGCCGTGAACGGACCCCCGACGAGATGAGCCAAAGGATCCGCGATCGTGACCATGCTTCCCTTGCGCAGGGCGATGCCGATGGCGTCCCTGATCGATGCCGTCAACGCATGGACGTCGTCGGGCACGCCGCGCAGGCCGCTGCGCAGCCGCAGCCGCACCCCATTCAGGGACCCTTCACGCAGTTCGCTTCGAGAGACGCGGTCGAGGATCATCCCGTTGCCCGCCTCAAGACGCGCGGCCTCCGCACGACCTTGGATTTCCAGCCCCAGGGTGACCCGAACGTGGCGTCCCGGCGCGATCTGACCGAAGACCCGCAGCGCCCCGGTGACGTCCATGTCTCCGCTCTCCGCGTCGACGTGGCCGTCCCGCTCACGCAGGGAGGAGATCGCCAGGCGCCCCTCCCGAGCGATCACCGCGCCATCGCGCGCCGCACGCAGCTCGACGAATCCGCCGGCGAGATCGAACGCGATGAGGCCTTCGCCCATCGCGGCATCGATGGCGGCCTGCGGGCCGATCGCGATCATCGCTCCGGCGTCGACCGACGCGTTGATCGCGACCGCGCAGCGGACCTCGGCGGCGAGCTCTGTGGGGGCGGTTGTCGTTGTGTCCATGACTCGTGTTGTCGGCACGTACCGCCCCGAGCGCAAGACCCCGTGCGGCGCAATCGTCAAGTTTCGAGCGTCGGGGAACGACCCATGACGTGTGAGGACGCTGGCCGGCACGGTTGCCACGGTGATGCTTGCTGCCCTGGGCGCGCAGCCGTCGTCGGCGATCCCCGAGGCGCCGGTCACCCTGACGGCGCGCATCGCCTTTCCCACCGTCGCGCGGGTGACGCCGCATCGCGATGCTGCTCCCGTAGCTGCGCTGACCGGGACCACCCCGTATTCGCACCGCGCGCAGGTGCTGATGGTCACCGGCCGGGCCCTCGACCCCACCGGCGCAAGGTGGGTTCGCGTGCGGTTGCCCGAGCGACCCAACGGCGCCGCCGGCTGGGTGCCGGTTTCGGACGTGCGTCTCGCCGGGACCCGCCGTAGAATCGTCGTCGACCTCGGTTCGCGGACGCTCGCGGTCTGGCGCGGCCCGGCGCAGCTCGCATCATGGGCCGCGGGTGTGGGGCGGACGCGAACCCCAACTCCAACCGGACACTTCGCAATCTCCGACGCCCTGCGCACGCTTCCGGCCTGGCGCGGTGTCTACGGCGAGCACACCATCACTCTGACCGCCCACTCCTCGGTGCTCCAGAGCTTTATGGGGGGCATCGGGCTTGTGGCGATTCACGGTGGAAGCGCGGGGCGCGTCGGGCGCGCATCCAGCAACGGTTGCGTGATCTTGTCGGCACCTCATCTGGTGCGCCTGCGTCGCTACGCGCTTCCCGGAACACCGGTGATCATCCGACCGTAGTCGTGCCGACCGGTCGACGGTTCCAGCGGGCTCCGGCCGGGTACCATCCGGCGGTGCTGTTTTCCCGCGAACGAACCTTTGCGTGCCTGTTGGGCGCGGGATGTGTCGGATGGATCGCCTGGGCGTTCCGCAGGACCGACCACATCGCGCAAATGATCGGCACCGAGCCGGCGGAGGTTCGGGCGCTGGCAATCCGCGACATCGGCTCCGCGATCAGCCTGCTCACCCCCGGGCCCGTGAAGCCGGCGATCGCGGTGCGCGTGATGTACGACCTTAGCGACGCGTGGCGCTATGGTCGGGGGCGGCCACGGGTGCTTGCGAGCACGGTCGGCTTTGCCGCCTTCGGGGCGCTCGGCCTCGTGCCGTGGCGACGGAGGCGGTCGTAGGCGCACTAGAGGTGCCCGTCGCAACGGGCGCCCGCATGCGGCTCACCGGCGGTCCCGGCCCGTTGGCCGTGGTGTGCCTGAACGGCGGCCGTGCCGGTTCGGTTCCGGGCGATTGGAGTCCGTCCCTCGAATGGCTGGTTCGCCGGCTGGCCCCGGCGTTCCCGCACGTCCAGTTCGCCGAGGTGCGTTACCGGGTCAAGTCGTGGCGCCAGCTCGAGATGTGTATCGACGACGGCGCGGCGGCCATCGACGCAGTCGTCGCGCGCGGCGCGCGACAGGTTGCCCTGATGGGGTTTTCGATGGGTGGCGCTGTATCACTCGCATGCGCCGGTGCGGCGGCGGTGCGCACGGTCATCGGGCTGGCCCCGTGGATTCCCGAGAAGCTCGATGTCTCCGGCATGCGCGGCCGCAGCCTGCGCGTGATCCATGGATCGCTCGATCAGGCGCTTCCGGGAATTCCCGGCGTCAGTGCGACAAGCAGCCGCCGCGGTGCCGACCGTGTTGCGGCGCTCGGCGTGCCCGTCGATTACACGCTGATCCCGGGTGGGTTGCACGGGATCGCGCTGCGCCCCTTCGGCCGGCTCGTGACCCTGCCACGAGCCGGCGAATGGGAACGTTTGGTATCCGCGGCCGTCGAACGTTTCGCTGGCCAGGGCGGCTACTCGTGAGCGGAAACCACCCGACGGGCCATGCGCTCCGGCGTCGGCAACTTCACGTTCGAGACCCAACCCATCTTTTCCATGCCGCGGATCAAGAGCCACGACGGGTCGACCTGGTGGCGCTTCAGACCGTGCCGTGCCGAACCCGGAAACGCGTGATGGTTGTTGTGCCATGCCTCACCGAAGGTCGGCAGTGCCAGCAGCCAGAAGTTGCGGCTGTGATCGGGCGTCTCGTAGTCGCGCCGACCGAACGTGTGGCAGATCGAGTTCACCGACCACGTGATGTGGTCGAACAAGAACACGCGAACGAGGCCCGCCCAGACCATCGCCTCAATGCCGCGACTGAACTGACCGGTCAGACCCCAGGCGACTCCGAGCGGGATCAGCAGACCGAGAAACAGCCACACGAGATAAAACCGATCGACCCGACGGATCATCTTGTCGTCGAAGAGGTCACGCCCGTAGACGCGGCCGCGCTCCATGCCCTTGGTCACGAACAACCAGCCCATGTGGGCGTGGTAGAAGCCGGCGATCGTGCCGCGCCATCCCTCGGCGTGCGTGTGCGGGGAGTGCGGATCGCCCTCTTTGTCGGACATCGCGTGGTGCTTGCGGTGATCGGTCACCCACTGGATCAGCGGGCCTTGGACGGCCATGCACCCGGCGATCGCAAGGGTGGTGCGAACCCACGGCCGTGCATGGAAGCTCTTGTGGCTGAACTGCCGATGGAATCCCACCGTGATGCCGAATCCGCAGAAGACATACAGCACGGCGAACAGGATGAGGTCGATGGGATGCAGGGCAACACCCCAAAAGAACCCCACCGCAGAGAGGAAGCCGATAAACGGGACGATCACCGCGATGAGCGTGATCACGCGGCTCGCGTTGGTCGTGCGCGGCAGCACCGTGGCGACTGCGGCGGGTTTTTGAAGAGCTTCTTGAGTGGTCATCGGCGGCAGCGTAGCGGTCGCCGGTCCGTGCAACGTATGACATCCGACTCGGTCGGGCCGCGTCAGTTGTTCGGGTTTCCCGCATGAGAGTGGCCGTCGTCGGCTCGGGAATTGCGGGAATGGGCGCAACCCACGCGCTGCGCCGGCGCCACGCGGTCGACCTGTTCGAGGCCGATGATCGCCCCGGCGGGCATTCGAACACGGTCCTCGTGAAACGGGCCGACGGATCGGATCTCGCCGTTGATACCGGCTTTATCGTCCATAACACGGTCAACTACCCGAACCTGATTCGGCTGTTCGGCGAGCTCGGCGTGGCGACTCAAGGCTCGGACATGTCGTTTTCGGTCAGCTGCCGGCGCTGCGGGATCGAGTACTCCGGCCACGCGCTCTGGTCGCAGCCGCGGAACCTGACCAGCCCGAGGATGCTGCGGCTCTTGGCCGAGATCACCCGCTTTCTGGCGACGGCACGGCGGCGGCTCGACGGCCGCTACCGGGCCGCCACGGTGGGTGACTTCATTCAGAGGGAGGGCTACTCGCGCGCCTTCCGTGACCATTTCCTCGTGCCGCTGACCGCATCGATTTGGTCGACCGCCCCGGGCCTCGCACGGGAGTTCCCCGTCGAGTACGCACTACGGTTCTTCGATAACCACGGCCTGCTGGGTTTCCGTCGTCGTCAATGGCGGACGGTGATCGGAGGGAGCCGCCGGTACGTAAACCAGATTGTGGACCCTCTCGGCGATCACCTTCATCTCTCAACGCCCATCACCCGCGTGCACCGCGACGACGACGGGGTGGCGTTGGTCACCGGCGCCGGCGCCGAGCATCGTTTCGACGCCGCGGTGATCGCGACGCACCCCGCCCACGCCCTCGCGATGCTTACCGAGCCGACCGTCGCAGAACGGGAGATCCTCGGCGCGATCTCCTATGTGCCGAGCGACGCCGTGCTGCACACCGACGCGCGCCTACTGCCACGTTCATCCGCAGTGCGGGCGAGTTGGAACTACCTGCTCGATGACTGCCGCAACCCCGATGGCGCGCCCACGATGACCTACTACATGAACCGCCTGCAGCGGCTGAACGAATCCGAGCACTACTGCGTCACACTCAATCGTGGCAGCCAGATCGACCCGGCGCGGGTGATCGCGACGATTCCCTACGAGCATCCGCTCTACACCTTCGACTCGGTCGCGGCGCAAGCCCGCCTGCCGGAGATCTCGGGCACGGGGAACGTCGTCTTCGCAGGCGCCTACCACGGGCACGGCTTCCATGAAGACGGTCTCGTGTCGGGTCTGCGCGCCGCCGCTGCCCTGGGAGCACCCTGGTGAGGTCGGCCCTCTACACCGGCGTAGTAATGCACGCTCGCCAGACCCCGGCCCGAAACGTCTTTCGGTATCGGGTGGCGGCGTTCCTGATCGACCTCGACGAAATCGGCGAGCTCAATCGGCGCCTACGGCTGCTCGGTATTGACTCAGCGGCCCCGATCACGCTGCACCGCGGCGACCACCTCGGCGATCCGCAGCGCTCGATCAAGGAGAACGTCCTCGCGTTCCTCGCCGAGCACGATGTCGATCTCGCCGGCGGACGTGTGCAACTGCTGACGAACCTGCGCATCTTCGGCTACGTGTTCAATCCGATCTCGGTGTTCTACTGCCACGGGGCGGCAGGTGACCTGCGGGCGGTCGTGGCCGAGGTCGGAAACACCTTTGGGGAGCGCCACCTCTACCTGCTCGACGAACGCTGCCAGGTGCGGGCGGGCCGCCGTCGGGCGTGGCAGGTCGACAAGCAGATGCACGTCTCGCCATTCTTCGGCCTCGATCAGCGATACGAGTTCGCCCTCACCGAACCCGACGAGAACGTCTTCGTGGGCGTCACCGTCTCCCATGACGGTGACAAGCCCTTCCACGCAACGCTTACCGGCCGCCGGCACGAGCTCACCGATGCGACGCTCGCCTGGTCACTTTTGCGTCACCCGCTCATGCCGCAGCGCGTCACCGCCCTCATCCATTGGCAGGCGATCCGCCTTGCCCTGAAACGCGTGCCCTTCCACCCCAAACCCGCTTTTCGCATCGGAGACGGTTCCATCGCACCTAAGACTGCGCAGCCCGCACGGCGTGGACTAAAGCCCCCTCCCCCGGCGCGGCGATCGCCCCTGGCCCCGATCACCAAGGCCCTGACGCTCTTTGCGCTGACCCGCCCCGAGCGCGGCAGCATCGCCCTGCGGACCCCCGAAGGCCGGGTACGACGCCACCGGGCCGAACGGCCCGGCCCGCATGTCGACATCGCGATCCACGCGCCGAACCAGCTCTATCGGCGCCTCGCGGTGCGCGGGATGACCGGCATCGGCGAGTCGTACGTCGCGGGCGATTGGGACGCCGAAGACCTGCCATCGGCGATGGAGTCGTTGCTTCGGCGTGGCGAGGAGGTCTCCCGGTCGCGAATCGGCCGGCTCACGACGGGCCTGCGCACACTTCGACCGAGCCTGCCCGATCGGTTTGAAGAAGCCATTGCCCGGCGTCGAATCGGCTATCACTACGACCTCGGCAACGACTTCTACACGCTGTTCCTCGACGATTCGCTGACCTATTCGTGCGCGGTCTTCGACGGGCCCGACGACACCCTCGAAGCCGCCCAGCACCGCAAGCACCGGATGATCTGCGACAGGCTGTTACTGGGGCCCGACGATCACCTGCTCGAGGTCGGGTGCGGGTGGGGCGCCTTCGCCCAGGTCGCCGCCGGTGACTTCGGCGCGCGGGTCACCGGGGTCACACTCTCCAACGAGCAACACGACATGGCCCGCGAACGTCTCGCGGCTGCGGGGCTTGGCGGTCGCACCGACATCCGCCTCGACGACTACCGAACGCTCGAGGGCACGTTCTCGCGCATCGCCTCGACTGAGATGATCGAGGCGGTCCCGCATCACGAGCTGCCCGGATACTTCGGAAGCCTCGACCGGCTGCTCGCCCCCGATGGGCTCGTATGCATCCAGGCGATCGCCATCCCCGACCAACGCTACGAGCGGTACCGCCGCAGCCGCGATTGGATCAGCGAGTACATTTTCCCCGGGGGAAACGTGCCATCGCTGAAGGCGATGCTCGATGCGATCACGAAGGGCTCGAGCCTGATGGTGAATGGAGTCGAGGACATCGGAATCCACTACGCCGAGACCCTGCGCCGGTGGCGGCTGCGGTTCGAAGCCAACCGCGAGGCGGTACTCGCACTCGGCTTCGACGAGACCTTCATTCGCGGCTGGCGGTTCTACCTGGCCACCTGTGAGGCCGCCTTTCGGGCGCGCTCGATCCACGTCTACCAGCTTGTGTTGACCCGCCCGTTCAACGACGGCCTGCCGGGCATCGAAGCGCGTCGCCACACGGGAGCACCCGCATGAGCAGCCTGCGCGGCCAACGGATCTGGATCACCGGGGCCTCCAGCGGTATCGGCGCGGCGCTGGCCGAAGAGCTCGCCGGCCGGGGCTGCCGGTTGGCGCTCACCGCGCGCTCAGCCGCACCGCTCGAGCGCCTCGCCGCCGAGCTTCCTGACGCGATCGCCCTGCCCGGAGACATCGCCGATCTCGAACGAATGCGCCAGATCGGCGCCGAACTCGACGCCACGTGGGGCGAGATCGACATCGCGGTTCTCAATGCCGGTGTCTACCGCCCGGTCACTCCCCAGACGTTCACCGCCGAGATCGTGCGCGCGCACGTGGAGGTCAACGTGATGGGTACGGCAAACTGCATGGAGGCCGTGCTTCCAGGGATGCTCGCGCGGCGCGGCGGCCGGATCGCCGTGATGGCAAGCGTCACCGGATACGCCGCTCTCCCGCTGGCCGCGGCCTACGGCGGCACCAAGGCCTTCCTGATCAGCATGTGCGAATCCCTTCAGGCCGACCTCACCGGCAGCGGCGTCGCGCTCACGGTGGTGGCCCCGGGCTTCGTCCACACCGGAGCCACCGCCCAGAACGACTTCACAATGCCGTTCGTGATCTCCCCCGAGAAGGCGGCACGCGTCATCGCCGACGGTCTCGAGCGGGGAGACCCGGAGATCGCCTTCCCCCGCCGGATGGCCTTTGTGATGAAGCTGCTCGGGGCGCTGCCGGGCGGAATGCGACGCGGCTACGTCGCGCGAATCTCCCGTAAGCGGCGCTGAGCCGGCTACGCCTCGATCGTGACCCCACGCCAAAACGCGACGTGGTCTTTGATGTTCGCGGCGGCGTCCTTGGGCGCGGGGTAGTACCAGGCGGCACCGGGATTGGTCTGATCGCCGACGACGATGTCGTAGTAGCTCGCGGTGCCCTTCCACGGGCAGACACTCGAATCGCTGCTCGACTGCAGGACGTCGGGCGTGAGAGACGTGGGCGGAAAGTAGTGGTTGCCCTCGACCATGACCGTCGCGTCGCTTTCGGCGATGACGGTGTCGTTCCAGATTGCGCGTGCCATTCGAGACAGCCTCCAGTTCGGGCGGCGCGGAGGCTCGAGCTTAGTCCCGGGAAGACGATTCGCGCCCGGCGATCGCTCACACGCAACCGCCCCGACCGTGAAGGTCAGGATCTGGATGACGATGCAGGATGAATGCGACCCCGCACAATCGTCGGCATCGCCGCCGTGCTCGTCCTTGTGGCCGCGACCCTCGCCGGTGCCATCGCTGTGCAGCGTCAGGAGGATCGCAAGAGCGAGACCCAGCAGCAGCTCGTGCTGCGCGAAGTCGCGGGCAACCTCCAAGCGGAGCTCGTACAGACCCTCGGGACCGTCGAGAGCGCCGGCGTCGTCATGCGCAGCAACACGGCGGGCGAACGCGCGTATTTCGCGGGGCTCGCCGAGCTTGCCCTGCGACGCAAAGGGTTGGTCTCACTTTCGTGGATGCCACGCATCACCGAGGGCGCGAGGGCCGGCTTTGAGCGTCGGCTCCGGCAGCCGTTGTGGAATGTCGACCTCCTGGCGCGGAGATCGAGGGTCGGCCGACCCGGGGCAGGCCCCTACTTTCCGATCGCGTGGATCTACCCCACGAACCGTCAGGGTGTCGTCGGCTTTGACAGCTCATCAAACGTGCTCGTCGGAGATGCGTTTCAGCGCGCGGCCATCAGCGGGACGACGGCGCTGTCGCCACCGGTGCCCGCCGGGTTGCGTAGTACGGCAACCCAGGCCGCGGTTTTCCATCCGGTTTATCGCGTCGGAATGCCTCACGCCACGGAGCCGCAGCGTCGGCGAGCCCTCGTGGGCCTGGTTGGCGCGAGCGTGCGAGTCGATCGTCTGCGCAGCGTGACCGAAGCATCCCGACTCGGACTACGGGTCAGCGACGACGGTGCCGTGCTGGCCGGCCCCGCCCAACCCTCGGGTTCGCAAACGGTCTCCGAGCGCCTGCGCGTCGGATCTCGCGAATGGGCATTATCGGCGCCGGTTCCACCCGCGCCGCAGAAGAACGTCCTGATCGTCGTGATGATCGGGCTCGGCGTCAGCGGTCTCATGGCATTGATCGTGTGGCAGAGCGCCCGAAAGGAGCGCTACGCACTGGATCTCGTGCAGACGCGGCTGGCCGAACGGGACACGGCAGAGCGCGAGTTGAGCCGCGAACGCGACTACTCGCGCACGATGGTCGAGGCGCTGCAGGACGGCCTGCTGGTCGTCGATCACGACCTCGTGGTCGTCGAGGCGAACGAGCGGTTCTGCGCGATGATCGGTGCCGAGCGCTCCGAAGTCATCGGCGCGCAGGCGCCACTCCCCGGCTGGCTGGGAGGAAGCGCGGACGAGCGAAGCGTTGCCGCAGCAGCATTCGAGCGGGCCCATGAGACGACGGCCGGGTTCGAGACCGAGCTCTCGTTGCACCGCCCCGAACGTCGCCCGGTGTGGGTGATCATGACCGCCGCCCCGCTCCACGACGAGTCGGGCGCATCAAACGGTCACATGATCAGCTTCAAGGACATCTCCGCCCGGCGCCTTGCTGAGGAGGCTCTCGCCGCCCAGGCATCGACCGATCACCTCACCGGGCTGGCGAACCACCGCACATTTCACGACCGGCTCGCGGCCGCCGTCGACGAGGCCCACCTCGAGGGTGAACCCCTGTCGCTGGTGGTCGTCGATCTCGACCACTTCAAGGCGGTCAACGACGAACACGGCCATATGGCCGGCGACGAGACCCTGCGGGAGGTTGCGCGACGCCTCCGCGGCGTGGCGCGACGTGGCGACACGCTCGCTCGTGTTGGTGGCGAGGAGTTTGGCTGGCTCTTACCCGGAATCGACGCCGAGGGCGCCCTGATGGCCGCCGAGCGCGCACGGCTCGCCATCTGCCGCGAACCCGTTGCCGGCGTGGGTACCGTGACGATCTCGGCGGGAGTCTGCGCATTCGACCAGGGGCCAACGGCGGCAGACCTCTACCGCCTCGCCGACGGGGCCCTCTACTGGGCCAAAGCGCACGGCCGAAACCAATGCTGCCAGTACACCCCCGAGGTCGTGCAGGCGCTCTCGGCCGAAGAGCACGCTGGCCGCCTCGAGCGTCGTCAGACGATCACCACGATTCGCGCGCTCGCGCGCGCGGTGGATGCGAAGGACGCCTCCACCCGTCGCCACAGTGAGCGTGTCGCGGATCTTTCGGCGAAGATCGCCCGGGCCCTCGGTTGGAGCTCGGACCGCATCGAGCTGCTGCACGGCGCCGCCCTGGTGCACGACGTCGGGAAGATCGGCGTGCCCGACGCGGTCCTGTTCAAGCCCGGCCCGTTGACGAAGGGCGAGTACGAACAGATCGTGTCGCACGCGAGCCTCGGCGCGCAGATCGTGTCGGGAGCCCTCAGCGAAGAGCAGGGTAGGTGGGTTCGCGGCCACCATGAACGCTGGGATGGTGGCGGGTATCCCGACGGGCTCGCCGGGATGAATGTTCCCGAGGGTGCGCGCATCCTCGCGTTGGCCGATTCGTGGGACGTCATGACCGTCGCCCGAAACTATTCGGCGCCGCGAACACTGGCCGATGCCAGCGGGGAGTGCGAGCACGAATCAGGCCGTCAGTTCTGGCCCGACGCCGTGACCGCCCTGCTGCGGATGATCGATGACGGGGAGGTCGTGATCCCCACCGGTGACGATCCGTCGGCGGTGTCCACGCCGCTGCCCTGACACTGCGCGATCTGGGTGGCCGACATCCGGAGAACCGCGTATTCTCCTTTCACCACGGAAAGGAGGTGGTCCTATTGCATAGCACCTGTGGAGGTGGCAGTAGCTAGGGGCGTGACCCCTGTGGCGCTTTAAGCAGCTGGGGGACAGATCCGCGTCCCGAAGCCAAACCACTGCTGCCACCGAGGCCCGGGATCGACTTGCACCATTGCAAGTCTCCCGGGCCTTTCTGCTTCTCGAGCGAATCAGTATCGTTGCCCGGCCCGCACGGGCGCCGCGCCCCCATCGTCTAGCGGCCTAGGACTTCGCCCTTTCACGGCGGCAGCACGGGTTCGAATCCCGTTGGGGGTATTTCGAACGTCGCCGGTCGGCGTGAGGCGGCGGGATTCAGGTTGAATCCCCTCAGGGCCCCAGAGCACCGAATGGGATGACATGGACCCCGTCCGGCCGCACGAAGCCGTAGCCAGTGCCAACGATCACACCAAGAACGGCAGGCTTACCCCGCACCGACGTGTCAACCCGGGCCGCGAATCGGGTCAGACTCTCGGCGGCCGCGTCGATCTGTCCGACGCCGAGCTTGATCTCGAACGCACCCCATGCCGAGCCGGAGTCGACGATCGCATCGACTTCGAGTCCACTCTCGTCGCGATAGTGGAAGACCTCGCCGCCCAGCGGCTGCGCATACACGCGAAGGTCTCTCACGACGAGCGACTCGAAGAGCAATCCCAGGGTTCGGAGATCCGCTTTCAGCTGGGCGTGCGTTGCTCCGAGGGCCGCCACCGCGAGTGACGGATCGACGAAGTAGCGGGTCGGGCTCGTCCGGAGTCGATGGCGGGATCGCAGATGGGTATTCCACGCGGGTGCATCCTCAACGACCATTAGGCGACGAAGGGCGGCGATGTACTCGCCCGCGGTGTCATCGGTAACCGCTGCTCCGTGACCGGATACGTCGGTAGCGATACTGGCAAGCGTCGCTTGGGTTCCGACGTTTCTCGCCAGGCTGGCCATGACTGCGGTGACTTGCTCGGGATTCCGGCGAACACCGTCGACGCCGGTGATGTCGGTACGCGATATGCGATCGAGATATGTAGCGGTGAGACGCCTCGCACGCTCTGGTTCGAGGTCGCGAAGGCCAGGCCACCCGCCGCGAATGACTTCATCGATCACGGCATCGAGCGACATCGCGATATCAACGCTTCTGCTGGCAGCTCCGGCGAACAGGGCTTCGAGCGAGATCGCGTTGGTGCTGCGACCAAGCTCCACCAGCGTCATCGGGCGCATTCTCACGGTCGCAAACCGGCCCGCGCCACTGTGACGGGTTCGGTCATCGACGGGTGTCGCGGACCCAGTGAGGAGAAACTGGCCGCGCGCCTGACGGTCGTCAACTTCGCGACGAACGTGATTCCAGAGGACTGGATAGGTTTGCCACTCGTCGAGGAGGCGAGGCACCGGGCCTTCCAGGAGGATTTTGGGGTCGATCGCGATTGCCGTTGCAGCGGCCGGATCGGTATCCAGGAGAATCTCGCTCGCGGCGTGTTGGCGGGCCGTCTCGGTCTTTCCGCAGGCCTTTGGTCCATCGATGACGACGGCGCCAGCGGAAGCGAGAAGGTCTCGCACCTCGTGATCAATAATCCTTGGGACATACCCCATGAAGGGAGACTAGCGCTCCGGCCGGGAGAGAGCGGAATTTTCAGACGGGAGTGTGCGGATAATTGAGCCGGGATTTCACGCTCTCTATGACCGGGTAGTCGCGAGGTTCTTGGCCGGGATCTTGCGGTAGGTAGGCGGAGCCCGGGGAGCCTGATCTCACGATGCGGGACGGTTCAACTTCAACTTCAACCGGGCCAGGTGTACTTTTCCTTGAGCCAGCGGGATGGGCGTAGAACGGGTCGACTGGGGTCCCTGTTCGCCCCCGCAACCTTCTGGCTTCCATCTGCGGGACAGGCGCGATCTCGCTGTGGGCCGAGCGCGCCTATCGGGATCACGTGGACTCCGTCGGGGCGGACGTAGCCGAGACCGCTTCCGGTGATCACACCAAGAGTCGTCGGTTCGCCTCGTTTGGTCGTGTCGACGCGGCGCGCAAACGCGCGCCGCGTTGCCGCAGCGGCATCGATCTGGCCGACGCCGAGCGTTACCTCGAATGCCGCCCACTGGTCGCCCGCGTCGACGATCGCATCGACCTCGAGCCCGGTTTGGTCTCGGTAGTGCAAAACCTCGCCAAAGAGCGGTTGGGCATAAACACGAAGATCACGGATGACGAGCGACTCGAAGAGCAGACCAAGCGCGTTGAGGTCAGCCTTGAGGATTCTGCTGGTCGCGCCCAGGGCCGCAACGGCGAGCGACGGGTCGACGAAGTGGCGCGTCGGTGAGGTTCGCAGCCGGTGACTCGATCGAAGATGCGTGTTCCACGCAGGCTGATCTTCCGATGGCCAAGGCGTGCAAGGGCCGCGAGATAGTCGGAAACGGTGTCATCGGTCACTCCTACCCCCGCACCCGACGCCTCGGTGGCGATCGTCGTCAACGACGCCTGCGTCGCGACGTTGCGCGCCAGGCTACGCATGACGACTGCAAGGCGGTCAGGGTCCCGTCGTACACCGTCGACCGCGACGATGTCGGTCCGCCGAATGCGGTCCAAGTAGTCGCGGTTCGAGCGGGCTGCGTCCCGCACGGACATTGCGCGAGTGCCCGGCCATCCTCCGCGGATGACCTCGTTGATCAGGTCATCGAGAGAGAGTCCGGGGTCACGACTGCTGACGCCTTCCCCGGAAAGCAGCGCGGCCAAAGAGATCCGGCCCATACTTCGACCGATCTCCGCGAGAGCCATGGGGGCATCTGGATTCGACCGAAGCGACCGGCGGCGCTGTGCCGGATATGGTCACCGGCGGGGGTTGCCGATGCGGTCAGGATGAACTGACCCGGAGTGGCGCGCGCGTCGACCTCCCTTCGGACGTAGTTCCAAAGCTTCGGATAGACCCTGCCATTCATCGTTTGCAAGCTCGGCATACGCCACGAACGACCCGGATGGGTTCGACCGCCGAGATCCGCTCCGCCGTGAGTTCCCTCGGGCCCATAGCTGACGTCGAGCACACGCTGACCGATCGCCGTCTCGGTCGCGTCGACCTGCCCGTGCCCGGCCCCGGCGAGAAACGCCCGGCCGGCAAACCACCCAGGTCGCTCCTCGGGGTCACGATGGTCCACTACGCTGAGCAAATCGGGTCGGCCCGCGCGATCCTCGACCATCGTCGGCCGCGTCCCACACCCTTGCCGGTTGCTGGGGGCAAAGCCGACTGCGTAGGCTCGGTCGCATGAACTCACGCACCCCCCTCGGCGCCGCCGCGATCCTCGCGTTGGCCGCCATCAGCGCAGTACCGGCCGCCGCTCAGGCCCCCGTCGTCCCCGTGTCCGGAGCGCAGGTCCTTGACGGCTCCTGGGACGGGACGATCAACGCCGAAAGCGGGCTTCCCAAAAGCTGGGCCGGCATTCAGGTCCGCCCGCGCGGCCGCAAAGTCTGTTTCGCGGTCACGTGCGCCAGGCACGCCTTCAAACTCACCACTGCGGGCGTCCGCGACGGCACTAAAGCGGCCCGCTTCGAGGTCCGCGATGGTGACAATCCATTCGGCGACTCTGAGCGGGCAGAGACGCAGATGCTTCCCGAAGCAGGCCAAGGGGCGGAGCGCTGGTACACCTGGTCGACCCTCATGACCGACGCGTTCCGCGCCAACGGCGCAAACGGCGGCAGCTACCTGACGATCACCCGCTGGTCGAACGACAAGGGCGGAGCAGCCCCCGTGGGGTTCTACGTCAACCAGAACCAGCTCACCTTGCAAGTGAACCTGCAAAAATCGACGAAGGTTTTCACGCGCGCCGCGCGTCCGTGGGGTGTGCCGCTGGCGAGCGTGCGCAACCGCTGGGTCGACTACGCGATGCACGTCAAATGGTCGGCGAACGGTGACGGGTTCATCGAGCTCTTCGTCGACGGGGTCCCGCAGGCCATGAACTGGCCATTCGGTGGCGAGGGAAACAACCCCGCCACCTTTGGAGGGGTCGGGGCGACCCGCCTCATCAGCAAGACCATGGTGCCCCGAGCTGGCAAGGTCCAGATCAAGCAGGGCATCGTGCGCGCGACGAACCTGAGCGGCCCGACGGTGATTTTCCACGACGCGATGCGCGCCTACGACGCGGCTCGGCCGGCACCGGTGACGCCGCTGCCCCCCGCGCCGCCGGTCACCCCGTAGAGATCCTCCCGTGCGGACCCGCTGGGGTCCGCACGGGAAAGCCGAGCTACTGCGTGGCCGGGCCTTGCAGCTTTACCGGGATCTCCTGCGCGCTCGAGACTCCCACGGGGGTCGCGGTGAACGTGGCCGACTCTGGGCTCCCCGAGGCGATCGCGGCGCAGTAGGCCGGCAGGCTCCCGTTCATTGGCTGGCCATTGACGGCGGTAATCAGCACGGGCGTCTGGCCGAACCCGGCGCTCTCCGCCGAAGACCCGGGCACGACACCCGAGACAACGAGCCCAGGCTCTGAGGGAAGACCGGCAGGCCGGTTGGGGTCGGCCGGATCGGGCGAGTAGCCGAAGCTCATGCCCGTCCAGGCGATCGAGCGACCCTGCCGTAGCGTCGCGACGATCTCCTTCACGCGATCAACGCCGATCGCGTAGCCCTGCCCCTGGATCGTGCGGCCACCAAGGTCAGTGATGCCGGCGGAGTTGACGCCGATCAGGTTCCCGTCGACGTCGACCAGCGGCCCGCCCGAGTTACCCGGGTTGATCGCCGCATCGGTTTGGAGCACGTTCGAGTATTGGGGCACGTCGAGGGCCTGGATATCGAACTTCGTCTGAACCACCGAGACGACTCCCTCGGTGGCGGTGAGATTGCTGGACTGCGACGCGCTTCCGGGGAAGCCGACGACAACGACCTCGTCGCCCAGGCGCACGGTGCTTTGGGATCCGAGCGGAAGGGTAACAAGCCCGCTGGTGTCGGCGACCTTCAGAATCGCGAGATCCTCGCACGGGGCGTCGGCCAACAGGGTGGCGTCGCGACGCTGCCCATTGACGCCGACCGCAAACCGCGAGCCCGCGTTGACGACGTGGCCGTTGGTCACGATCAGCCCCTGGGCCGCATCGAGCACCCAGCCGGTTCCCGACCCGCCGTTTCCCGCGTTGTCTTCGGCAAAGATCACGACGGTTGAGGGGGTGACCTTCGCGACGATGTCGGCGACCGATGCCTGCTTCGGCTCGTCTTTGCCTCCACCGAGCACGCCCGTGAAGAAGAGCGCGCCAAGCGCGACGGCGGCCGCGACCGCAACGCCCCCAACAATCGTGGCCGTCCGCGTGGCGCGACGCAGCTTGATGCGCTCGACCGTCGAGTCGGAGGGCCGCCGCAGGTCGGCGGGCACCACACCGACCTGGGTGGCCTTCGCCGACGGCTCCGTGACGGAGGTGCCCATCACGACATCCCCGAACTGGAGCTGCTCGTTGCCCTGCAGAAGAACGGGGCCGGTGAGGCGGTGCCCGTTGACGAACGTTCCGTTGGCCGAGCCCATGTCGTGCAGCTCAGCACGACCGTCCGGGTAGACCTTGAGGAGGGCGTGCTGACGCGAACAACGGTCGTCGTTCACGATCAGGTTGCAGCTCGCATCGCGGCCGATGATGAAACGCTCGCCCATCGCGCGCACCGCGCGCCCATCGTCGCCGCCCGACCGGAACACCAACCACATAGGAACGACCCCCCGCCCCATCAGGGGCCTCCGCGAATGCGCGGAATCTACTCCAGCGGCCTCGACCACCCCACTGATCCGGCGACGGGTGCCGGTACACGCGCCGGGGTGCTATCTTGCCGCTTCGCCATGCGGCATACGGGCGGTTAGCTCAGTTGGTTAGAGCACCTGCTTTACACGCAGGGGGCCGACAGTTCGAGTCTGTCACCGCCCACTGACCCGGTTCGCTGGCATCGCGGGGGTGTAGCTCAGCTTGGTTAGAGCGCAGGACTGTCAATCCTGAGGTCGCGGGTTCGAGTCCCGTCACTCCCGCTTCGCACAGACCGTCAGCAGGCCTGGAGGCGCTCCCGAAGCGGATGAGGTTGCCATCGGGGTCGATGTGTGTGCCCTCACGAATGCCGTAATCGGTATCGACCGGTGCGGCCGGCGCCGACCGAGGACCATTCCTCGTAGAGCCCGTCAGCATCGTCGACGCTGACGTACGCGCACCCCGCGGTGGTCAGCGGATCGTGCGCGCGGTTGCGAGAAACGTGGAGATCGATCGAGTCACGCGACGCGAAGCCGTAAGAATCTTCGCGGGCCTCGACGTCGAAGCCGAGCGCGCGAGATACCCCCGGAGGGCGCGGCAACGATCGACTCGTCGGTGGCACCGGGCACGACACGTGGTCGTGGACCGCATCGACAACGTCGTCGCCTGCGAGACCGTGAGTCGTCGTTGGGGCTTGACCACGGGCAGCGTGAAGCGTCCGGAACTATTGGGGGCGAGCACGAGCCGCGGTGCCACCCGCCTTGGCGACGAGCTCGGCGAGCGCGCTCGCAGTCTCTTCCAACGCAACCGGTCTGATGCCTTCAGCGGCAAGAAGATCGTGTGCCTGCCACGCATCGAGGTCGAGCGAGTCTGCGAACTCACGAAACGTCATCCGGCCGACTTTCACCTGATCGAGCGCCTCGCGGGTGTGAGTCTCACGAAGCGCGAAGGCCACGAGCTGACGGATCGCTGTCGAGCGATCTTCTCGCCGTTCACGCGCATATGCGTCGACGCCAGCGAGCAGGTCGGACTGCATCACGGTGTTGACGCGGACGGTGGTCATCCAAGCTCTCCCAAGTAGCTTCGTGCTGTTGCGTCGTCGAGCCGCCCGGCTTCGCGTAGGGCGACAATCGAACTTCGGCCCTTCGATGCGTCGATTTCGCCGAGCCGAATAAGCAGCAGGGCAAGATCAGGGGTGCGCAGCCACGCAGTACCCAGACTCCGGGCACGCCGTCCCAGCGCGATGTCGTCGCACACGAGGGCGTCCGCACCGGCAGCGGCTTCGAGCACCCCAGCGTCGCCCATCTCGACGCTCGGTAGACGCGGAAGATCAGCGAGGCGTTTCTCGATGACCCCCGCGTCCCGGTATCCGGCAGCAACGCCGGTGGTGACTGTCTCGTCCCTGACGACGTCGGGAATTGCAAAATCGAGACGGGAATCGGCCACTAGGTCGACATTGCCTGACCGGGCCAGCGATATGAGGGTTGACGAATCCACGACGATCACCACCCGCGACGGTAGCACACTTCACCACACTTAGTGTGCTGACTCCGATTCGAGCAGCATCGGCCAGCGGTCTGCGCACCATTCGGAGTATGCGAGAAGGGCGCGCTGGAGAACGCGCAGGGCCGCTACACGATCGTCATGCGACACATCGGACCAGCTTCCGTGCCGACGCATGCCGGCACCCGGTTCGAGAGCCATGACTTCGTCGTAGCTGAGCCGCGTGATCTCACGCGTTCTTGACCACGCCGCGGCGTCGTTGAGGACTCGACCCGGGAGATGTCT
Organism: Thermoleophilia bacterium; assembly: GCA_031362405.1. Lineage (GTDB taxonomy): Bacteria > Actinomycetota > Thermoleophilia > Miltoncostaeales > Miltoncostaeaceae > JANLSO01. The sequence continues at coordinate 18,944 of JANLSO010000051.1, forward strand.
GCTCGGATGCCGTCGAGAGCTCGATAGCAGAGAAAGAGCGTGTCGCCGGGTAGCGCAATTGCCAGCCTGAAGTCGGCGAGTCCACGCCGGAGGCCCGGTACGAAATGCCCGAGGATGGCGATCCGCCGTAACACGGATTGATTCTCTTTGATGACAAGGTCGCTGAAAGAGGAATCGAGAGTGACCACTGATCCATCGGGGCCCTCGAGCTGTACGACGTCGCAATCGACCGCCGCGCCGTGCATGAGCCCGATCGAGTCGAGCATGACCCGCACGAAGCCCTGCAGCTGGTTCTTCGCGTCGAAGCGGTCTGGTATCGGTGCGCTCTCATCGAGCAACCTCAACGACGCGGAAAAACTGGCAAGTGCCACGGATGCTTCCATAGCCCAGATCGGCCTGCCGTCGGCATCGTGAAGCACCAACCCGATGGGGTCGAACCACCAGCTCGATCGCTCGGGAAGGGCGGGCCAAAAATCCGAAAGGTTGACGAAGCGGGAACCTGGACGACGGCCTCCGCGGACGCGCGAGACGGCTTACTGCGGCCGATGAGGTCCCAGCGGTTGCCGTAGAGATCCTCGAAGACGGCGACCGTGCCGTAGCTCTCGGTCCGCGGACCTTCCACGAACCTGACACCCGCCGCCGAATATGCGGCGTGGTCGCGCGCGAAGTCGTCGGTTTCCATGAACAGGAAGACCCGGCCGCCGGTCTGGTTGCCGACATGAGCCTCTTGGTCGGGTGTCGCGGCCCGGGCAAGCAGCAGCCGGGCACCGGCGCCGCGGCCGACGACGACCCAACGCTTCGTTGGGCTGAGCGTGGTGTCTTCGATCAGATCAAGGCCGAGGACACCCACGTAGAACGCGATCGCCTCGTCGTAGTCGCGCACGACCACGGAGACGGTCGTGATCAAAAGACCGTCACCACCGTCCTGGGCTGGGCGAACTCGTAGAGCATCGGCGCCTCCGTGTACGGAACCCGGACGCACCCATGAGATGCCGGGTAGGCCGGGACATCCGGGTACTGGTGGAAGGCGATACCGCCGACGAAGTAACTGGCGTACGGCAGCCACGTCGTGAACTTGCACGACCAGGAGTTCAGCTCTTTGCGCCCGACCGCGAACTGGCCCGACGGGGTCGTGTAGCCCTGCGCGCCGCTCGAGATGTGGATGACGCGTGACAGGCGGTCTCCCTCGAGGAGTAATGCCACGCCCTTGTCGCGGTACACCTCGATGCGGCGGCGGGTGGTGGTCGTCTCGGGTCTCGGGGCCTCGGCAGTGCGCAGGCGGGCAATCGTGGTCGGGCCGCTGGTGCCGTCGCGGTCGAGGCCCTCCCACGCCTGAAAGGCAACCAGTCCGAAACGGGTGGCGTCGCCGTCGATACCGTCGATGTTCTCCGGCGCGATGTATCCCAACTCAGCAAGCCGCAGCTGGACGTCGCGAAGCGCCGTTCCGGGGCTGGGTTTTCGCGGCGACCGCTGCGACGACGGCTACCACCGGCACGACGGGCAGCAGGACCGCCGCGGCCAGGAAGACGCGCCGGTGAGGAAGACGAAAAGTGACCACTTCGGCGAATGTATCGCGCGTGGGCCGCGACACCTCAGCGCCGGATCGCACTCGCAATCTGCGTTACAACGCGTTCGGGCGTGCGATCGCCCACGACCAGGTAGTGATCTGCGCGCGGAACGAAGACGACACGGGTCGTGCCGCCCGCAGACCGACGGGCGTTGCGCAGAAGCAGCGCGTCGCGCGCGGGCACAACTCTGTCAGCCAGGCCATGGATGATCAGGACGGGCTGACGAGCGCGTACGGCGTCGCGACGCGGATCGAGCCGGAGGGTGCGCCGTGCCGCCGCGCGGCCGACAACCGCGCGAAGCAGGGCCCGCGCACCGGGCGCCGCGATCTCCGGCAGCCTTTCCAGCGGACGGCCCGGGCTCGAAAGCAGCACAAGCCTCGAGGCCGGCGAGTTCACGGCGGCGCGAAGGGCGATCGTCCCGCCCTGGCTGTGGCCGATGATCGCGATGCGTGATCGGTCGATCTCCCGCCAGGCGGCCAACGCGCGAGTCGCGGCCCGGGCATCGCGCGTCAACGGCAAGGGGTCGAGCCACGCCAACTCTGGGCCGAAAGACGCCCCAATGCCTCGCTTGTCGTAGCGCAGCACGGCGATGCCGCGGCGGGCGAGCCGTCGCGCCCAGTCGTCGTAGTCGGAGCGCCCCAAAAGGCCAAAACCCCCGTCGCGGTTCGTCGGGCCGAAGCCGCCGACCAGCACCGCCGCCGCAAACGGACCCGGCCCATCCGGCAGCGTGAGCGTTCCGGCAAGGGCGAGCCCATCAGAGGTCGGAAACGTGATCTCAACCTCGGACGGCGCCGCAGCCGCATGCGCGACGGGCACAACGAGCGCCATCACCGCGGCAATCGCCGGTCGCAGGGCAGTGGCTCTCACGGAGGTGAAGGTATCGCCGTCACACCGATCCGCGAAGCCCACCGAGCACCGGTACCGACCGGGCGGTGATTCCTGCTGCCGAGACTTCGAGGATCCCGACCATGGGGCGCTTCAACGCCGTGGGGATTCCTTTGCGGTATCGCATGTACGCCCACCCGGTGGGCCCGGTCGACAACCGCTCGGGGTCGACCTCGGGTACGTAGACGGCGCCGGGGGAAAACATGAGCACTCCCCGGACACACTGCTGAACGGGAAGGTGCAGGTGCCCGAAGACGATGCATTCGACCTCTGGCAGCCGGCGCCGCAGGTGCCCCAAGAGGCCGAGGAGTACGGGGCGACCGGCGGCGACGGATACCAGCGCCGAGGCGATCTCGACCGGGGCCGGGCGCACGCCGTGGACCAGGCCGATTCGGCGGCCACCGATGCGAACGATGGTCGTCCACGGCAGCGAACTCCCCGCGGAATGATCGTGGTTACCGCGCACCGCGACGACGGGCGCAATCCGTTCGAGCTCAGTGACCACGCACGGATCGGTGAGGTCGCCACCGTGCAGGATCAGGTCGACGTCACCGAGAGCGTCGGCGACACCGGACGGAAGCGCCGGGATGTGCTCGCCGACATGCGAGTCGCACACCACGCCAACGCGCAGAGGGCGGCCGGTCAGTTGGCCATCGCGTGGAAACCGGCGTCGACGAAGAGCGTCTCGCCGGTGACGGCGGTCGAGAGATCCGATGCCAGGTAGAGGCCGGTCGCCCCAACCTCGTCCACGGTGATCTCACGGCGCAGGGGGGCGCGCTCGGCGGCCTTGTCGGCCATGGTCCCGAAACCGGGCACGCCGCGGGCGGCGAGGGTCCGTACAGGGCCGGCCGAGATGGCGTTTACGCGGATGCCGGCCTCGCCGAGGTCCCAGGCCAGGTAGCGCACCATGCATTCGAGAGCCGCTTTGGCGACGGCCATCACGTTGTACCCGGGCACGGCCCGGTCGGCCGCGATGTACGAGAGCGTCATGATCGATCCGCCACCGGCAGCGCGCATGAACGGCTCGACGCGCCGCGAGAGCGCGACGAGCGAGAAGGCCGAAATGTCGAGGGCGGTCATGAAGCCGTCGCGTGAGATTTCCACGAAACGACCGCCAAGGTCTTCCGGCTTGGCGTAGGCAACGGCGTGGACGAGCGTGTCTATGCCCCCCATGGCCTCAGCAGCCGCGGCAACCGTGGCGTCGGTCTGGTCATCGTCTTGAACGTCGAGCGGCAGGATCGGCCCGGGATTCTGGAGCCCGGCCGCCAGCTTGCGAACGTCGCGCTCGGTCCGCTCACCCTGGTAGGTCAGCGTGACGTGCGCGCCCGCCTCGTCGAGGGCCTTGGCGATCGCCCACGCGATGCTGCGCTTGTTGGCGACTCCGACGACCAACGCTTTGTTGCCCGTGATCAGCCCGCGGCGACTCGCTTCTGTGGCCATGTTCTCCCCCTCCGTGTGAGCCGCGCCACGGTACCACTCGTCCCCAATGGAACGGATTCGGCTTGATCACACCCGTGTCGCCCGTCAGCATCGACCGAATGCGACGCCCGCCCCTTGTGTTCCTCGCCCTCATCGCGTTCGCGATGCTGCCGGCCTCGGCCTTCGCCCACGCTGTGCTGCTGTCCGGGTCTCCGGCACGCCAGAGCGCGGTCGCCGTCGCACCCACCCTCGTGACCATGAGCTTCAGCGAGACCGTCCAGCTTCTCGACCCGGCGGATCTCGAGGTGGTGTCATCCACCGGCGCCCCGCAGTCGAGCGGAGCGGGGCGTGTCAGCCCCCGTGACGCGCGACGGATCGAGATCCCGCTGCGCCGCGACCTCGCCGACGGCACGTACACGGTCCGCTACAAAATCGTCAGCGCTGACGCGCACATCATCAACGGCGTCTACGCCTTTGCCGTCGGCGCCGGGCCCGTCGGCGACCCGTTCCTCACCGGCTCGGGCAACGCCGGGCCGTCGCCGACGAGCGGCTGGGGCGTCAGTGCCCGCTTCTTCGAGTTGGTCGGCCTCGGCGGTCTGCTCGGCCTGATCGGTTTCCGGTGGCTGGTGTGGGGGCCTGCAACCCGCGACAGCAACCGCGTCGCCGAGATGACCGATGACGAGCGCACCACCGCCCTCGCGTGGCACCGCGACCTGTTCTGGGTCGTCTTCGGTGCAATGGCCGTCGGCGCGATGGTCGCCGAGGGATTTCTGCTTGTCACCTACAGCGCCAGTGCCCTGGGCGCCGGCGTGCTCGACACGCTCGGCAACACCACCGGCATCGGCGACGTGCTGGCCAGCACCCGATTCGGATCGCTCGTGCAGCTTCGCGGCGCACTTCTTTTTGCCGTCTTCGCCCTCGGGGCATGGCAGTTTCTCGCCGAGTTCGGCAGTGCCGCAAAGCCCAAAGCGGCGACATCGACCGGCAAGGTCATTCCCGCCGCGCTGATGGCGGTCCTCGTTGTGGTGGTGCTCTACGGGATTTCCTCGCAGGGGCATGCGTCGCAGGCCCCGTTCGCGCCGCTGCAGGTCGCGGCCGACCTCGTCCACCTGTCGGCCGCGTCGATCTGGATCGCCGGTTTGGCGATGACTCTCGTCGTGCTCTGGCGGCTGCCGCGCGTCGCCGAGAGCGTGGGCCCGCCGTTGGCGGCCGCCGTTCTGGCCCGCTTCTCGCGGGTCGCGCTGCTCGCGGTCGGAGCGGTGATCGCGACCGGCACTCTGCGCGCGTTTGGGCAGCTCTCTGACCCCGCGCAGCTCTGGGAGACGAGCTACGGCCTCAGCATCATCTACAAGATCGGCCTGCTGGTGCCGATCACCCTGCTGGCACTGCGCAGTCGCCGCGTGACCAACGCCCTGAGCCGCATGCCGCGGCCCTCACACGCGGCGCTTGCCATGGTGCGACGCTCTGCGCAGATCGAGCTGATTCTGTCGCTGGTAATCGTCGTGGTCGCAGCGCTGCTGGTCGCTCAGGTGCCGGGGCGGGTTTAGGCTCGACCCCGCGGGGGTCGTTCCACTAGGCTGGCCGTCGGCCCCGCGCCGATGCTGGCAGCGGTCCGAACTCTGCGTGAGGGCGTTCCGACAGAAGCGTGTCGCGGCGCCCTTTCTTGTCACGGAAGCATGAAAGGGGACCCACCCTACGATGGACAGCATCTCCGCCCCCGAGGGTGTCGAGATTCTTGGCGCGGCCACCCCGGCCGCCGTTGAAATCCTCGCACCCGAGGCACTCGCCCTCGTCGCCCAACTGCAGCGCACCTACGGCTCGCGCCGTGAGGAACTGCTCGCCCGCCGCGTCACGCGCCAAGCGCAGTTGGATGCCGGCGTCATGCCCGACTTCCTGCCCGAGACCGCAGACGTGCGCGCGGGCGACTGGGTCGTCGCGCCGGTACCGGCCGACCTGCAGGACCGGCGGGTGGAGATCACCGGGCCCGTCGACCGCAAGATGATCATCAACGCCCTGAACTCGGGCGCAAAGGTCTTCATGTCGGACTTCGAGGACTCGAACACCCCGACGTGGGACAACCTCATCGAGGGTCAGGTCAACCTGCGTGACGCCGTGGACCGGACGATCCGGTTCGATCAGGAGGGCGGCAAGAGCTACTCCCTCAAGCCCGAGGGCGAGCTCGCCACGCTGCTGGTGCGCCCACGCGGTTGGCACATGCTCGAAAAGCACGTGCTCGTCGACGGAAAGCCGGTTTCTGCCGGCATGTTCGACTTTGCCCTGTTCATGTTCCACAACGCCAAGACCCTCCTGGCGCGTGGTTCCGGCCCGTACTTCTACCTGCCGAAGATGGAGAGCCACCTCGAAGCACGGCTCTGGAACGAGATTATCGTCACCACCCAAGACGCCATCGGCGTACCCCAGGGCTCGGCGAAGGCAACGGTCCTGATCGAAACGGTCCTTGCCGCCTTCGAGATGGACGAGATCCTCTACGAGCTGCGCGAGCACTCGGCCGGCCTGAACTGCGGCCGTTGGGATTACATCTTCTCGTGCATCAAGAAGTTCGGCTCGAACGCGGAGTTCGTCCTTGGCGACCGGGCGCTGGTCACCATGACCACGCACTTCATGCGCTCGTACTCGCTTCTGGCGATCAAGACCTGCCACCGGCGCAACATCCACGCGATGGGTGGCATGGCGGCGCAGATTCCGATCAAGAACGACCCCGAGGCCAACGAGGCGGCCCTCGAGAAGGTGCGGGCCGACAAGGTGCGTGAGGCCACTGACGGCCACGACGGTACCTGGGTCGCCCACCCGGGCCTCGTGTCGATCGCGATGGATGCGTTCGACACCGCGCTCGGCACCAAGCCGAACCAGATCGACAAGAAGCGTGAGGACGTATCGATCACGGCGAAGGACCTCCTCGACTTCGGCCCGGAAGGCCCGATCACCGAAGCCGGCCTGCGTCAGAACATCAACGTCGGCGTGCAGTATCTCGGCGCGTGGATCTCGGGCCTCGGATGTGTGCCGCTGTTCAACCTGATGGAAGACGCCGCCACGGCGGAGATCTCCCGCAGCCAGGTCTGGCAGTGGATCCACAGCCCGAAGGGCATCCTCGACGATGGCCGCAAGGTCGACGAGACGCTGGTGCGCAGCATCATCGGCGAGGAGATGGTGAAGATCCGTGCCGAGCGCGACCAGGACCCCGACGGTTACTTCGCCAAGGGTGCCGAGCTCTTCGAGAAGATCTCGGTCGACGACAGCTTCGTCGACTTCCTGACCCTGCCCGCGTATGACCTGATCGACTGATCGCAGGCGCGGTGCCCCGGTTGAACCAGGGCACTGCGCGATCGGGCCTCTTGTGATCCTCGCCCTTCTTCGCCACGGCATCGCGGAAGACGCCGGCCCCGACACGGGCGGGCGAGATGAGCCACGGCGTTTGACCAATGAGGGGGTTGAGCGGATGCGTCGTGCGGCCCGCGGCATGGCCGGCCTCGACCTGGCGCCCGAGGCCGTTCTCACGAGCCCTCTCACCCGCTGCACCGAGACCGCCGGGCTGGTGGCCGATCGGCTCGGCGTGAGCGTCCGCGAGCATCCGGTGTTGGGTCCGGGGATGCGGGTCGATGACCTGATGCATCTCGTCGCGGAGTATCCCGACGCCACGGGCCTCGTCGTGTGTGGGCATCAGCCCGACCTCTCGCTGGTCGTTGCCGACCTGACCGGAGCATCGGTGGAGTTTCGTCGCGGCGGGCTGGCGGTCATGCGGTTGGAGGGCCTGCGCCATGCGGGAGGCACCCTGCTCGGCCTCTACCCTCCCCGCGTTCTGCGGCGGCTGGGCCGTGCCGACCCTTCGGATCGGTGAGACGTACGCGGTGCCTCTCGCCCCGCGACGCGTCGTCGTCATAGTCTCTCCACAATCAACAGATCCGGGGGGACCACCGTGGCGCGACTGATTGATATCGAAGGTATCGGCGATGCGAGTGCCGAGGCCCTGCGCGGGGCCGGTGTCGGCAGCGTCGTAGCATTGCTCGCGGCGGGGGGAAGCGCGAAGGGTCGGGCGGCGTTGGCGAAGAGTTCCGGCGTCTCAGAGAAGCTGATCCTTCGCTGGGTGAACCACGCTGACCTGATGCGGATCATGGGCGTTGGAGGCCAGTTCGCCGAGCTGCTCGAGGCCGCAGGCGTCGACAGCGTACCCGAGCTTGGCGCGCGCCGGGCCGACTCTCTGACGGCCAAGCTGGGAACAACGAACGCGGAGAAGCAGCTGACGCGTCGGGTACCGACCGAGACGATGGTCAGCGGCTGGGTCGCCGAGGCAAAGAGTATGAAGCGGGCTGTCAGCCACTGATCGCGCGGCGACCTATCGCGCGGCGAGAAGCAGCTGCGTGCAGCGAAACAGGGCGATTGTTCGGCCACCGGGGCCGGTCACCATGGCATCCCATACCTGGGTGGTCCGGCCCCCGTGCACTCTGCGCGCCTCGCAGTCGAGCGTGCCCGCGGTCGCGGTGCCCAGAAAGTTCGTCTTCAGCTCGATCGTCGTAAAGCCGGGCGAATCCTCCGGTAGGCCGAGGAAGCAGCCGAAGCCGCAGGCCGTATCGGCGAGAGCGACGACCGCGGCCGCGTGCAGGTAGCCATTCGGCGCCATCAGCCGCGCGGCGATCGGAAGCCGAACGCGGATGCTCGTATCGTCGACGCCGACGACCTCCACCCCGACCAGGCCCACCAGCCCCACGGAGGCCTGTTCGACGAGATGGGCCAGACGCTGCGTCGGTGAGCGCTCGATCAGGGCGCCTCGACGACCAAGACCAGCCGGCCGGCGCGCGCCTCGAGCACGAGAGCGCCCGCACGGAACACCTCGCCGTCGTTCTCGACGTACCGAAGCACGGAGTGCGCCCCGCGCAACTGCGGCTCGGCCCACTCCCGGTGCGCCCGGGGCGCGAGCGTCAACGCCGCCGCGGCGAAGGCGGCGGCGTCCGAAGGCCCCTCGGCCCGGCCGGTGGCGGAAAGCCACACGCCATGGTCGGCGAGCATCTGCGCAAGGCTCGCCGCGTCACCGCGGCGGGCCGCCGTGAGAGCCGCGGCGACCGTCTCGGCGCTGGCCTGCTCGCGGTCTGCGTCGGTCGGGTGACCGCGGCTCACGCGATCAGCCCGGGAAACTCACCGGCTCGACAGATCGCTCGAAATACGGCCGCAGCTCGAGTGGCAGAAGGGTCTCGCCACCGTCAACGATCGCGGCAAGTATCTCGAAACGTTCGTCGCGGGCGCTCTCGGACAGCGCGTTCCAGCCCTCGGCCTCCTTCTCACGATCACCCGCGAGGTCGGCCATGGTCATCGCGATCTTCTCGGTCGCTCGCGGCCGTGCAAGAAGGGCGTGCGCGTCGACCATCAGCACCAACCGGATCCACGGCTGGCCACCGTAGGTGCGCGCGTGCTTCATCCACTCCGGTGGCATGTGCTCGGTGAGCGAATCGAGCAGGGCGTTCCAGCCATCGGCTTCCGGCACTAGAGGCGCTCCATGAGTTGGGATTTCTTCGCGGTGAACTCGGCCTCGCTGATGTGGCCTTCGTCGCGGAGTTTGGCGAGCTGGCGGATCGCTTCGAATGGGTCGGCGACGACGGTTGCCTCCGACGCGCCGGGCGAGGCTGTGGGCTCGCCACCGACAAAGCGGGTGAGGTCCCCGACCGCTTCTTTGACCAGTTTTGTGGCCTGTTCCGCGGCCCGGCCAAGCTCGTCGACCATCTCGCGTACCGCGCGGCGCATCTCGTCTTGTTCATTCATGCCGTCAGCTTAGCGGCCGGTCGTGGGAGGGGTCCCGGGTGCTACTTTTCGCCGTGATGAACGAGGAGCGAACACTTGCCGATCAGCGTGCGTGTCTGGCGCGCATGGCCGCCGATGCCCTCGTCTCGGTGGCGACCTGCGTCGAGCGCGACCTCGATCGCCATGCCTCTGCATACGGAATCTCCGACGCCAAGCTCGAAGTGCTCGAAGTACTGTCGTGCTGTTCGGGCCGGCGCGCGTGTCTTTACGCCCTGGGCGATCGCCTCGGCGTAACGCGGCCGAACATCACCAAGCTCGTTGACGGCCTTGAACGTTCAGGGCTCGTGAAACGCATGCCACATCCCGACGACCGGCGGATGGTGCAGGCACAGCTCACCCAGGAAGGTGCAGCCCTGGCGAACCGGGCACTGCCCGGACGCGTGGTGCGCATCGAACGCCTCTGGGAGCAGCTCGATCCCGACGAACTCGAGGCCCTGGTGAGGCTGCTTCAGCGTGCCGCCGGACCGGCGCGCGCGCGGATCTCTCCGCCGGAACGTCCGATGACTGCCGCAAGTGGGCATCGTCTTCGCGCGGGATGAGATTGGGGGCTGGCCGCGCGGGTAGACAGGCCGGGGCTCGTGAACGATCCTCGCGTCACGGGACACGCCGACGATGCGTACGGCAAGGGGAACGATCCGAGGCGGATGACAGACGCCGAACCGAGCCAACCGAGTCACCGCGCTGCACGCCCCGGCAGCGAGGTCGATCGCGGGCGCGAGGACTTTCGGCGACGATCCTGGGCGGGCGCGTACGAGGCGCTTTCCCGTGCCGACCAAATGACGCCACTTGGGCCCGACGACCTCGAACTGTTGGCGATGTCCGCGTATCTGACGGGTCGCGACGATGACTATCTGTCTGCACTCGAGCGGGCCCACCACGCGCATCTGAGCGTTGACGCCGCTGAGCGTGCCGTGCGTTGCGCGTTCTGGTTGGGGCTGCGCCTTGCGTCAAGGGGCGAGAACGGGCGGGCCAACGGCTGGCTTGCGCGTGCCCGGCGATCGCTCGAGCACGCGGGACGCGACTGCGCTGAGCACGGTTATCTGCTGCTACCGACGGCGCAGCAGCAGCTCGACGCAGGCGATTGCGCCGCCGCCCACGCCACCGCGGCGCAGGCCGCCGAGATCGGCAACCGATTCGGGGAAGTAGACCTGATCGCCTGCGCCCGACATCTGCAGGGCCGCGCCCTCATGCAGCACGGGCAGATCGCGCCGGGACTCGCACTGCTGGACGAGGTCATGGTCGTCGTCGCACGCGGGAATCTATCGCCGCTCGTCACAGGCCTGATCTATTGCAGCGTGATCGAAGGGTGCCAGGAGGTATTCGCCCTGGATCGGTCCCGCGAGTGGACTTCCGCCCTGGGGCAATGGTGCGAGGAGCAGCCCGAGATGGTCGCCTTTTCCGGCGTCTGCCGGGTGCATCGCGCGGAAATTCTGCAAATGCGCGGTGAGTGGTCGCAGGCGATCGACGAGGCGCGGGGCGCCCACGCGCGTAGCCATCGCGCCGGCAACGCGAGCGCGGTAGCCGCGGCGCTCTACCAGCAGGGGGAGGTCCACCGCCTGAGAGGCGACTTTGCTCCGGCCGAGAAGGCGTACCGCGATGCGAGCCGGGCCGGGCAGGATCCACAGCCGGGCCTTGCACTGATGCGACTGGCCCAAGGTAGACGTGGCGTGGCGGCCGCAGGGATCCGCCGCGCGGCTGGCGGGGTGACGGATCGTCTCCAAAGGGTGCGTCTGCTGCCCGCGTTCATCGAGGTCCTGCTCGCCGCAGGTGACATCGAGGACGCGCGCGGCGCCTCTTTCGAGCTGGAGGAGATCGCCCAGAGCGTGCGCACCGCCCCTCTGGACGCAATGGCCGCGCACGGTCGCGGTGCGGTCGAGCTGGCCGAAGGCGACATCGCCACCTCGCTCGCCTCGCTGCGCCGCGCGTGGACGGTGTGGCATCGGGTTGAAGCGCCGTACCCGGCCGCGCGCGTCCGCGTTCTCGTTGGGTTGGCCTGCCGCGAACTCGGCGACGACGAAGGCTTCGGGCTCGAACTCGACGCCGCTCGCGCCGCGTTCGCGCATTTGGGGGCACTACCCGACCTTGCGCGAGTCGATGCGCTGATCCGCGGCGCGACGACAGAGCGTCGAGATCGCGTGACGGCGCGCGAGCGGCAGGTGCTGCGCCTGGTCGCCGTGGGAAAAACGAACCGAGCCATTGCGGACGAGCTTTTTCTGAGTGAGAAGACGGTTGACAGGCACGTGAGCAACATCCTCGCCAAGCTGGATGTCCCGTCGCGCAGCGCGGCGACTGCGTATGCATATACGCATGATCTCGTCTGACGCGCGTGAGGTGATGGGTGGTCCCACCCATCACCTCACGGACGGGATTGGGTAGTCCGCCCGACGCGCAGCCGGCACCCCGAACGTACGGTGAACCCCCGATCAACAGGGGAGCCCGCCATGACCGTTCACGACAGGACGACGCAAAGCGCCTGGGACACGATCGCCGAGGGGTACGACCGGACGAACACACCCACGCAGATGTGGCTCGGCGATGAAGGGCTTCGTCGCGCTGGCGTGAGTGCCGGCATGACGTTTCTCGACGTCGCGGCCGGTAGCGGTGCACTGAGCATTCCGGCCGCGCGCCTAGGTGCGCACGTGCTGGCCACGGACCAGTCGCCCGCGATGCTCGAGCGACTCGCCGCGCGAGCGCGCGCGGAGGGGCTGAAAATCGAAACGCGTGTCATGGACGGCCACGCGCTCGATCTCCGCGACGACACCTTCGATGTCGCCGGTTCGCAGTTCGGCGTGATGCTCTTCCCGGATATGCCTCGCGGGATCCGCGAGTTGGCGCGCGTCGTCAAACCGCGGGGACGTGTGCTGATGAGCGTCTACGGCAACCCGCACGAGATCGAGTTCCTCGGCTTGTTCGTCGGCGCCATCCGGTCGGTGATCCCGAGCTTCGAAGGTCCACCGATGGATCCCCTTCCGCTGCCGTTTCAGCTACACGACCCCGAAAGGCTCCGCCATGAACTCGCCGCGGCCGGCCTTCGCGCGATCAGCGTCGAGACCATCACGGAGAGAACGCTGTTCGCGTCAGGGAAGGAGCTGTGGGACTGGTTGATTCACAGCAATCCGATCGTCGGGGACATCCTCGGCGAGCTGGACGTGACGGACGATCAGATGGTCGGGGTCAGGAATGCGCTTGACGAAATGCTCCGTCAGCGCGCCGATGGGAGTGGCGCGGCGGCGTTGACCAACCCGATAAACATCGCCTGCGGAACCAAGTGAGTCGCTCTCCCGGGGCGCGCGGCCCCGGGAGAGCGCGAGGCTCTAGCGCTTGCCGATCTCCACGTACTCGCGCTCGGGAGATCCGATGTAGATCTGCCGCGGGCGGGAGATCTTCTGATCCTTGTCGTGGATCATCTCCTGCCACTGGGCGACCCAGCCCGGGGTGCGGCCGATGGCGAACAGCACCGTGAACATCTCCGACGGCATACCGAGCGCTTCGTAGATGAGACCCGAATAGAAGTCGACGTTCGGGTAGAGGCGCCGCTTCACGAAGTACTCGTCGGCGAGTGCGATCTTCTCGAGCTCGATGGCGATCTTCAGCAGCGGGTTGACCCCGGTGACCTCGAAGACGTCGTCGCAGGCCTTCTTGATGATCGTCGCGCGCGGATCGAAGTTCTTGTAGACCCGGTGGCCGAAGCCCATCAGGCGCTCGTTACCCGCCTTGACGCCCTCCATGAAGGCCGGGATGTTCTCGACCTTCTCGATGCGCCGCAGCATGAGCAGCACGGCCTCGTTCGCGCCACCGTGCAGCGGACCGTAGAGCGCGGCGATGCCGGCGGCCGTCGCCGAGTAGGGGTCGACCTGCGAGGAGCCCACGCTGCGCACGGCCGACGTCGAGCAGTTCTGCTCGTGGTCGGCGTGGAGAATGAACAGCGTGTCGAGGGCTTTGACGATCCGTGGATCGGGCGTGTACTCCCTGGTGCCGATCTGGAAGAGCATCGCCAGGAAGTTCTCGGAGTACGAGCGGCTGTTGTCGGGGTAGATGAACGGCATACCCTGGCTGTGGCGGTAGGCCCAGGCGCCGAGGGTCGGCATCTTGGCGATCAGACGGACGATCTGCCGGTACTGATTGTCGGCATCCATGATGTCTTTGGCTTCGGGGTAGAATGTGCCCAGCGCCCCGATGGTGGCCAGCAGCGCACCCATCGGGTGGCCGTCGTACCGAAAGCCCTCCATGAACGAGCGCACGTTCTCGTGCACGAACGTGTGGTGGGTGACGTCGTGTACCCACGTGTCGAGCTGCGGCTGGGTCGGCAGTTCACCGTTCAGAAGCAGATACGAGACCTCGAGGAACGAGCTCTTGTCGGCGAGCTGTTCGATCGGATACCCGCGGTACTGCAAGATGCCGGCGTCACCGTCGAGAAACGTGATCGCACTGCGACACGAGGCGGTGTTCATGAACGCGGGGTCGTAGGTCATCAGGCCGAAATCCGCATCATCGACCTTGATCTGCCGCAGATCCGTCGCCCGGATCGTGCCTTCAGCGATCGGCAGCTCGTAGCTCTTGCCGGTGCGGTTATCGGTGACCGTCAGCGTGTCAGTGCTCATCCATCCGTCCCTTGTCACGGTTCGTCGCACGCGGGGGTGCCCAGTCCAAACGGGCGGAGTCTAATGGGCGAGCGGCGCCTCGGGCACGGTGTCTGTCGGTGATTCGGGGCCCGTATGCCCCTGGTGTTCACGCCGCGGCCACAGCGGCGTAACGCACCGCGCACGCCGGGCCGCCACCCTGCGCCCGGAGACCCCAGCCCCCGGGGCGGGTCGCTGGGAGCGGACAGCCCCGGGCACGACCGCCAGGAGATGGCCTGTTGAGCGTCCCCCCTTTCGTCGCATCCGCCGAGACCCGCGTCGACCTGCACCTGCACTCGCGGGCGTCGACCGATACCGGCAGTTGGTTCCTGAGCCAGGCCCTGATGCCGGAGTCGTTCACCGAACCCGACGACGCCTACCGCACGGCGAAGCGACGCGGGATGGACTTCGTCACCCTGACAGACCACAACACGATCTCGGGGGCCCTCGAGATCGCCCATCACTCCGATGTCGTCGTCGGCGTGGAGATCACGGCCACCTTCCCGGACGACGGCGTTCCGGTGCATGTCCTCGCCTGGGGTGTCGACGAATCCGCATGGGACGAGCTGAGTCGGCTTCGGCCGAATCTCTACGAGCTGGTCGACGACCTGTGCGCGCGGGGCGTCCCCCACGCCCTGGCACATCCCCTGCATCGGGTGGGCGACCGGCTGACCGCCGACCATCTCGAGCGATGCCTGCTCCTCTTCACGCTTTGGGAGGGTCGTAACGGCGCCCGGCCCGAGAGCGGCAACACCATCGCGGAGCGGATCGCGCGCTCGGCGACGCCGGAATACCTGGCCAAACTGGCCGACAAGCACGGCCTCGCCCCACGGGGAGACGGGCCTCCGGCGCTCACCGGCGGAAGCGACGACCACGCGCTTCTGGGCGCCGCGTCGACGTGGACGTGCGTCCCGAGAGCCCGCACCGCCGCCGAGCTGCTCGGCAACCTTCGTGCCGGACGCGTCGAACCCGGCGGCCAGCATGGTAGTGCCCAGACGCTCGCCCACGCGGTGGGCAGCCTCGCGGTGAAGGGTTACGTGAACGGCGGTGCACACGAGTTACCCGCGAACCTGCGCGACGGCTTCGCGGAGCTGATCATGCACCGCATTCCCGCTGCGCCGGTGGTGTCGCCAGATCGACGTGACGATCCGCGGCGCGGACTGGCAACGGGGCTCGCCGGATTTGCGATGAGCGACCCGCGCCGGGCGCTCGCGTTTCACCGCATCACCCGACGGCCCGACAGCGCCGACCGCTCCCACGCCCGCCTGCGCACCGTGGTGGGGTGGCTGCACGATCAGGCCCTCGCGACGGCACTCGACCCACGGGGGATGAGCGTGGGTGAGTTGCAGGGACGTATCGGCGCGTTTCTGGCCGCGGGCGCGTTGGTGGCGCCGTACGCGCTGGCCTCGCGGTACGTGCGCGGCGAGCACCAGCACGCCGAGCAGATCGAAGCGGAGTTCTTCGGCGCGCCCACCCCCACCGACATTCCCCCGAGACGTGTCGCGATGCTGACCGACACCTACGACGAGCTGAACGGCGTGGCGGGCACGATGCGACGACTCGTCGACTACACCGGCGCCGATCCCATCCGCCGCCCGATCACGGTGATCACCGCCGGCGATCGAGCCCTTACCTCAGGACCGCTGCGGAGGCTGCGCTCCGCGGCGACGGTGCCGGTTCCGGCGTACGGTGACGCGGGGTGGAATCTCGGGGTGCCGTCGCTCCTTGACGTACTCGACGCGGTCGAGGAGTCGCGGGCACAGATCATTCACGCCGCAACCCCTGGCCCGATCGGCCTCGCCGGGCTGTTGATCGCCCGCGTGCTCGGGCTGCCATTCGTCGCAACTCATCACACAGAGTTCGCTGACTACGCGCAGGCGCTCACGAGTGATCGGCTCGCCGCGTCGGTGGCCCGCTCGGCGAGTTCGTGGTTCTATTCCCACGCCGAGCGGATCTACCTGCCGACCCGAGCAAGCGGAGCGGGCCTGCTGCGCGAGGGCATCGACCCGACGCGCACGTTCATCTTCGGACGGGGGGTCGACACCGAGCTGTTCGGTCCGACGCGGCGCTCGTGGACAATGCGTCAGCGGCTCGCAGCAGGCCGCAACGCGGTCGTGGTGCTCTACGTCGGGCGCCTCTCGCGCGAGAAGGGCCTCGACACGCTCGCGGCGGCGTTCCGGAGAGCCTCGGAGACGTGCCCGCAACTGCGCCTGGCTATCGTCGGCGACGGCCCCCATCGCGACGCGCTTGCCGGTCAGCTCGCGGGCACCGCGCATCGTTTCCTCGGGCCACTGTCCGCAGCGCCGCTCGCGGCGGCGTACGCGTCGGCCGACGTCTTCTGCCTCCCGTCGGCGACGGAGACCTTCGGTCAGGTCGTTCTCGAGGCGGCGACCAGCGGCCTTGCCCCGATCGTCACCGACACCGGCGGCGCGCAGGATCAGGTCGAGCACGGGGTGACGGGGCTCGTCACGCGGGCGGGCGATGTCGAGGAGCTGGCGCGCGAGCTGGTCCGTCTCGCGAGCGAACCGGGTCTGCGTGCCGCACTCGGTCAGCGCGCCCGCGCGGCGGCAATTGCCCGCGCCGGGTGGACCGAGGTCTTCGACGGGCTCCTCGCGAGCTACAACAGCGTCGGCTCGACGGTCGCGGCTGCACACGCGGCGGTCGACACCACCGCAGCAGCCGCGTGAGCGCCTTCGTCGAGGTGCTTCCCCGGGTCATCGACGTCACCCAGTGGTACGCGCCGACATCGGGTGGCATCCGCACCTACCTGCGTGCCAAAGCCGACTGGGCGGCACGCACCGGCGCACCACACGCGGCTGTTGTCACCGGTGAACACACCGGCCAGGAGCAGGTCGCGCAGAGCTCATTCGTCACCGTTCGCGGCCGTACGCCGACCCAGCGCTGGGGCTACCGCCTGGCGATGCGGTCACCGGCGGTCATCGAGGCGCTCGAGTCGTTGCGCCCCGATGTCGTCGTCCTCCATGACGCTCTTGCGTTTCCCCGGGTAATCGCCGAGTGGGCAGCGGCGCGAGGGGTCGCGGTAGCGATGCTGTGCCACTCCCACCTGTCGGCGGCGGCGGCGGGTCTGCCACGGGTGATTCGGCGCCCTGCCGCGACCCTGCTCGGGTGCGCGCAGCATCGTGCGCTGGCCGCCGTCGAGGTGGTCATGGTGGCGTCGCACGACACCGAGAGGCGCGTCGCGTCGCACGCGAGGGGGCAGGTCATCGTCACGCCTCTCGGTGTCGACCTCGCCCATTTCCAGGCGGCGGGACCCGATCGCGAAGTCCGCCGTGCGCTGGTGGGGGATGGGTCGCCATTGCTTTTGTATGCCGGACGCCTGTCGAGTGAAAAGCGGATCGACCTTCTCCCGCCGATGCTCGCCGCGCTCGGCGGTGGGGCGGTCCTCGCGATCGCCGGCGACGGGGCGGCGCGCGGCGCGCTTGAGAGGCGGGCCCGGCGGTACGGGGTGGCCGATCGGATCATTCTGCTGGGCCACGTGGACGACCGGGAGCGGCTGGCGGCGCTGATGGCGACGGCTGACTGTTTCGTGCACCCGAACCCACATGAACCCTTCGGGCTGACGCCCCTGGAGGCCCTCGCGGCCGGATGCCGTGTCGTTGCTCCGCGATCGGGAGGGCTCGGCGAGTTCCTCGGGCACCGTGGAGCCTGGTTGGTCGACCCCGACAGCGCGACGGCACTTGCCGAGGGCGTGCGTCAGGCGCTGGCCGAGCCGCGGCCGATGTGTCCGCCGCGCGACGACCTCGGATGGGATCGGACGTTCGCCCGAGAATGGGATGTCTACCAACGACTTCGCGCCTTGGTCATATGAACGTCGTCGTGTCGATCCATGACGTCGCGCCCGCGACCCTGCACCGCGTCGTCCGCCTGCGCGATCTCGTTACGACGACGATCGGCGCGGCGCCCGTGAGCCTCTTGGTCGTGCCCCGCTACCACGGAGATCCCCGCTGGGATGAATCGTCGCAGGGGTGGGTCCTCGCGCGAAAGCAGACGGGCGACGAGATCGTCGCCCACGGGCTCGTGCACCTCACGCCGTCGGGCAGGGACGGACCGGAGTTCTCGCGGTCTGGCCCGGTCGATGCCACGACCGCGCTGATGGTCGCCCGCGACGACCTGCGCCGTATGGGCTTTGGCGTCGAGGGCTTCATCGCTCCCGCCTACGGACATCCGCCCCGGCTCGAGAAGGCCCTGCGCGAAAGCGGTCTCGGGTGGTGGGCCACCCGCACGACCCTGCGCTGGGGTGGCGGCGGTCGGATACTGCCGAGCGTCGGTCTCGGGGCCTCGACGCCGCTTCGGCGGGGTTTCTCGCCGCTCGCCGCGAAGGGCACGGCCGTGGTGGCCGCGCGATCCGCGGCCATCCGACTCGATCTACACCCACCGGATCTCGACAGCCGCTGGGGCCGTTCTCATGTGGAACGACTGCTCGACACGCTCGTCGAGCAGCAGCAGCGATCACCGATTACTCACGCGGCGCTTGTGGGAGGGACGCTGGCTGCTTGACTTCTTGCATGGACCTGCCCGTAATGCCCCCGGTCGCGCCGATGTTGGCCAAACCCGTTTCCGAGGTCCCGGTGGGGGACTACCTCTACGAACCGAAGTGGGACGGCTTTCGCTGCGTCCTGTTTCGCGACGGTGACGAGGTTGAGCTCGGCAGCCGCAACGAGCGGCCGTTGACGCGGTACTTCCCGGAGGTGGTCGCCGCCGCCCTGACCTCTCTCCCGGCGCGGTGTGTTGTCGATGGCGAGATCATCATCGCCGGGCACCGTCGGCTCGACTTCGAGGCCCTGCAGCAGCGGATCCACCCCGCCGCGTCGCGGGTACGACTGCTCGCCGAGCAAACACCGGCGTCGCTCGTGGCCTTCGACCTGCTCGCGCTCGGTGACGAGTCGCTGATGGATCTGCCGTTCGCCGAACGCCGGGCGCGGTTGGAACAGGCGCTTGCGGGGGAACGGGGTTCGATCCAACTCACGCCCGCGACGCGGGATGCCGAGGTGGCCCGAGACTGGTTCATGCGCTTCGAAGGCGCGGGCCTCGACGGAGTGATCGCGAAACCGTTAGCCGACCCGTACCAGCCCAATGTCCGCGCGATGACTAAGGTCAAGCACGCGCGGACGGCCGACTGCGTCGTGGCGGGCTTTCGCTGGCACAAGTCCGGTGACGTCGTGGGCTCGTTGCTCCTCGGCCTCTACGACGACGCCGGGCGCCTGCAGCACGTTGGCGTCGCCGGGGCGTTCACGATGGCCCGCCGACGGGAGCTCGTGGATGAGCTCGCGTCGTACCGGGCCGAGGATCTCCGCGGCCATCCATGGGGCCCCTGGGGCGCCGACGGCGCGCGCGACGACCGCCGGCCGGGCGCGGTCTCCCGGTGGAATGCGACGAAGGACCTCTCTTTCGAGCCCCTGCGCCCGGACCTCGTCTGCGAGGTGGGATACGACGTCATGCAGGGAACGCGCTTTCGGCACGTCGCGCGCTTTCGCCACTGGCGGACCGACCGAGATCCGCTCAGCTGCGGCTACGCGCAGCTCGAGCGGCCCCACGCCATCGGTTTGGAGGAGGTCTTCGCCGCGTCCGCCTACCGCATCCTCGGGTCGACGTAGAAGTCGTCGATCCGCAGGGGGGACTTGTCGCTCGAGGCCACCACGAAGCGCACGCTCGCCGTGCCGTCGGCGCCCCACCCCATGGAGTACTTGGTGGTCTTGATGGCGAAGCTCCTGGTTGCCGTCCAGTCGCTGGTCGCCTTGTCGTAGCCCAGGCTCACCGAGCGGGCACGCCCCTGCGTGTCGGAGTAGAGCATCTGCACACCGAGCTTACCCCCGCTCTGGTTGCCGCTGTCACCGGCGTGGGCGGTGAAGCGCAGGGACTCGTGGTCGACGGTAATACACACCGGAGGCGTCGTGGTCGTGGCGGCAGGCTTCAGTTTGAGCGACCACTCGTCGGTAGCGACTCCGAGTGTGTTGTGCATGTCCTGGACTCTCTTCGCGCCGGTTCCGTAGGTCCAGTTGGTCTCGGCGCTCTCGAAGTCGCCGCCGTCGACGAGGAAGTAGAGCCCCGCGTCTGCATACGACGCGAAGGTGGTGTCGTAGGTCTGCCCGCAGGACGCCTGCGCAACCGGGGAGAGCGCCATGCCGGCGGCCGAAATGGCGGCGAGGCCGAGGAGGCGAGTCGTTACTGACATATCGGAATCCTTTCCGTTGAAGCATCCGTTTCTCGCCGGAACGATGGCCCTTCGGCCGGCTCGCCGCAACGGGACTAGAGAACTCGCTCACCCCCTCAAGGCACGGCGACGTGGGGCCGATGCACACGTGATGGTCCCCTTCCTCGAATTCCTGGCGCGGGCGGATTCCGGGCCCCAGGCGGAGGCCTCGGCCGAAGACGCGTTGACTCGCGACGCGAACACCCTCGCGCCCCGAGAGCGGGTCGCGGAGGCCGTCGTGGGCGGCGCCTTCTGCGCCGTGGCGCTCGTGCTCGCGCTCACCATTTCCGTGAGCCAGGCGCTTGATCCGTTCGCGGCCGGAGCCGCCGTCATCGCTTTGGCCGTTGCCTCGCGGATTCGTTTCACCGTAGGCGGCCATTACACGGTGCCGATCATGCTGGTGTTCGTCCCTTTCCTGTTCGCTCTTCCACTGCCGCTGTTGCCCGCCTTCACGGCGTTGGCGCTCGCCGTCGGCGGGCTGCCCGATGTCCTTCGCCGCCGCTCGGCCCCCGCGCGGTTGCTGCTCGCGCCCGCCAACGCCTGGTTCAGCGTCGGCCCGGTCACGGTGTTGGCACTCGCCGGGGAGCCATTGCTGGACGCCGCGTCCCCCATTCTGTTGCTGGGCATGCTCGCGGCGCAGTTCGCGACAGACTTCGGCGCATCGGCCCTTCGCGAGCGAATCATCGCCGGGGCGTCGCTACGCGAACAAGCCGCCGGAGTGATCTGGGTATGCGTGGTCGACGCCGGCTTCGCCCCCGTCGGCCTGCTCACCGCCTACGCCGTCCAGGACCGCCCCTGGGCCCTGCTTCTCCTGCTACCGCTCCTCGGCCTTCTGCGCGTGTTCGCCGCGGAGCGCCAGGCTCGGCTCGAAAGCCTCATCGAGCTCAATCACGCCTATCGGGGCACCGCACTGGTGCTGGGTGACGTGGTGGAGGCCGACGATGCCTACACCGGCGAGCATTGCCGTGGCGTGGTCGAAATGGCCCTGCGCGTGGCCGATTCGCTGCGTCTTGACCCCGTGCGCCGCCAAAGAGTCGAGTTCGGCGCCCTTCTGCACGACGTCGGCAAAGTGGCCATTCCCAAGGAGATCATCAACAAGCCGGGCCCGCTCGACGACCGTGAATGGGAGATCATCCGCACCCATACCATCGAGGGCCATCGAATGCTCGAGCGGGTTGGGGGAATCATGCGCGACGTCGGCCTGATCGTGCGTGCCCACCACGAGCGATGGGACGGTGGCGGGTACCCGGACGGCCTCGCCGGCGAGGACATCCCCCTCGAGGCGCGGATCGTGTCTGCATGCGACACCTACAACGCCATGACGACGACCCGTCCTTATCGCACCGCGATGTCGGTGGAAGACGCCCTCGCCGAGCTTCGCGCGTGCGCCAACGCCCAGCTCGACCCGACGGTGGTCATGCACCTCGTGGGGATCATCGAGGCTGACGGCGCAGCCCACCCAAAGAGGGCAGAGGCACTGATCCACCCGTGGCGCGCCGCCGCACAGACCGCCGCGGCACGGGACCCCGGAGGAGATCGGGGCTAGCGGCGGTCGCGGTCGCGTGAGGGCTGCACGCGCTTGGGCTCGCCGGG
>JANLSO010000003.1:0-12713 GCA_031362405.1 Thermoleophilia bacterium
CGGTCGCGTTTCGGATCGTTCAGGAGGCTCTGGCAAACGTTGCGCGGCATGCCGGGGCAGGTCGCGTGGAGGTCACCGCGGGGCGGGATGGTGATGGCATCTGGGTGGAAGTACGCGACGACGGGATGGGGTTCGACCCGCGCGAGGTGGGCGGACGCATCGACCGCGGCCACCTGGGCCTTGCCGCAATGCGCGAACGGGCCGAGTTGGCGGGTGGCGCCCTGCGGATCAGCTCGTCGCCCGGCCGGGGTGCCCGCGTGCGGGCGCGCTTCCCGATGCCCTCAGTCGGAGGCGACCCGCTCGAGAGCGGCCCTCAGGGCGTCGTCGTCGGAGAACCGTAGCTCGACAACCACCCCACCGTTCGCGACACGTCGCAGCACGACAGGAACGTCATAAACCCCCGCAAAAGCGTCAATTGCCGCGTCTGCGAGGGGGTCGCGCGGGCTCTCTTTCTTCGGGGCCGCCACGGGCGGTGCAGCACGCGCGAGCCGCTCGGTGACGCGCACCGACAGCTCACCCGAGACGACCCTCTGCGCAAGGTTTCGGCGGGCGCGGGCACCATCGACCATGAGGATCGCCCGGCCGTGACCCTCCGAGAGGGCACCGTGGGAGATCAACTCCTGGACGTCATCGGGCAGCTCGAGCAGGCGCACCAGGTTGGTGATCGCGGGGCGGCTACGTCCGAGGCCGGCGGCGACCTGTTGATGCGTCTGGCCGAAGTCCTCGATGAGCGACGCGCAGGCGCGGGCGACCTCCACCGGAGACAGATCCTCCCGGACCATGTTCTCAACGAGCGCCATCTCGAGGCGTTCCCGTTCGTCGGCGGTCCGCACGAGGGCCGGCAGCGTCACGAGGCCGGCGCGCTGAGCGGCGCGCCAGCGACGCTCGCCGGCGATCAGCTCGTATTCATCGGGTGCGTCCGCCAACGCCCGCACCACGACGGGCTGCATCAGACCCGTCGTGCGCAGAGATTCCGCGAGCGCATCCAGAGCAGCCTCATCGAGACGCCGTCGGGGTTGCTGTGGATTGGGACGGATCGCGCCGACGGGAAGGCGGCGCAGGTCACTCCCCCCGCCGGGCGAGCCCGCCATGGGGTCGCCGAGCAGTGCCGAGAGCCCTCGACCAAGGCGACGGGCCGGCACGCGGGCAGCCGGCGGGCCGTCAGCCACGCGCGGCAACCTCCTTCGCGGCGTCGAAGTACGCGTCAGCACCCGCGCAGTGAGGGTCGTAGCTGATGACCGGCTGCCCGTACGAAGGAGCCTCCGCCAGGCGCACGTTGCGGGGCACGACCGTGCGAAACGCGAGCTCGGGAAAGTGGCGTCGGACCTCCGCGACGACATCGCCACTGACGCGGGTGCGTGAATCGTGCATGGTCATCAGCATTCCGGCCACCCGTAGGGACGGGTTCAACGCGGCCTGCACGCCCGCCACCGTCTCCATGAGCCGCGACAGGCCCTCCAGGGCGTAGTACTCACACTGCACGGGGACGATCAGCCGGTCGGCCGCCACCAGGGCGTTGACGGTGAGCAAATCGAGCGAAGGCGGGCAGTCGATGAACACGTACGAGTAGCGATCGAGCACCGGGGCGAGAGCCCGGGCCAACAGGAACTCCCGCTCGTCGCGGCTCGGCAGCTCGATCGCGGCGCCAGCCAGATCAGGGCTCGAGGCGATCAGATCGAGGTTGCCCACGGCCGTCGCGCGAACCGCGTCGGCGGCGGGAAAGCCGTCGAGCAGCACGTCCGCCATCGAGGCGCCAGAGTCACGGGGCACGCCGACCCCGCTCGTGGCGTTCGCCTGCGGGTCGAGATCGACCAGCAAGACGCGTGCGCCCGCCTCGGCGAGACAGGCGGCAAGGTTGACGGCCGTGGTGGTCTTGCCGACCCCACCCTTCTGGTTCGCGACGGCGTAGATCACGCGGGGCTGGTCCTCCATCAGGCGATCGGGCGCTTCGTCGCGCGGCCGGGTCGGCGGGGATAACGATCGGGCGTCGGAGAGACCTTCGGGAAGGTCAGCAAACGGCGCGAAGCACCCGCAAACGGGGAGGTAAGGGTGACCCGAGCGTCCCCGAGGCCCAGCGCCGTCGCGGCGGCGGCGGCGGCGGCCTCCTCGGCCTCATCAGGGCCACGCCACACAACGACGGCGCCACTGAGTGCGACCAGTGGAGCCGCCAACTCCAAGGTCGAGACGAGCGGCGCGACCGCGCGCGCCGTCACGACGTCATATGTCTCCCGCTCCTGACGGGCAAAGCTCTCTGAGCGGTCAGCCACGACACGTACGTTAGAGCGATCTTCGGACGCCCGCCGTAGCCAGTCGGCCTTGCGCCGCTCGCTTTCGACCAGCGTCACCTGCACCTCCGGACGCGCCGCCGCGAGGGCCAGCCCCGGGAAACCCGCGCCGCTTCCGATGTCGACGATCCTCGCCGCCGTGGCGATCTCGGGCAGCACGAGGGCGCAAAGCGAGTCGAGGAGATGGCGCTCCACGGCCTCAATCGGATCGCCGATCGTCGTGAGGTTCTGGGGCTCGAGCGCAATCCGATCCAGCAGAGCGACAAGCCAGCCCGCGATGCCGGTGGGAAGAGCGATCCTCTGTTGCGCGCACGACGCGACGAGGTACTGCAGCGGGCCGGTGGATGTTTCACGTGAAACATCGGGCATTGCGGGCCCCCGTTCGTCCGGCGGCTCGAGGACTACTCGGCCGGCTCGACGATGATCCGTCGGCGTGGCTCCTCGCCCTCGCTGCGGGTCGAGATGTCGGTCCGTTCCTTCAAGGCCATGTGGACGATCCGCCGATCGTGAGGTGTCATGGCGTCGAGCTCGATCTCTTCGCCATGGGTCACCGCCTCGTCGGCCGCCCGCATCGCCAGCTCCTCGAGAGCCGCCGCGCGACGCGCGCGGTAACCATCGGCATCAATGGTGACGCGGCGGCGGGTCCCATCAGCGGCGCGGCTGACGATCTGTGCGGCAAGATATTGGATCGCATCGATGGTCTCGCCGCCGCGACCGATCAGACGGTCGGCGTCCGTACCATCGATGCGGGCCACCAGACCCCCCTCGTCGTCGGGCGCGACCGAGACCGCGGCCTCCGGGCACACGGCGGCGGCAACGGCCACCAGAACGTCCTTCAGTGCAGAGCTTCCGGGATCGTTTGTCGTCATCGCTTCTTCTTTGGAGGTCGGCGTTTCCCGCTGTTTCCACCCTGGCCGGGACCGCCGGCGCGCGGACGCCGACGCGGCGTGTTGCCGTTGGCGCGCGGCCCCGAGTTCGGGCGGGGCGGCCGGACGGGAGGGGTGGTCTCGACGCCGGCGTCGAGACCGGGCTCGCCGGGCTCGTCCCCCGCCGGAGTCTCGGAGACATCAGCGGCGTCGCTGATCGCCGGCGTGCCGTTGGTCGGTGGGGTGGGTGGCGTGAGCAGGCGTCCAAGCAAACCGGGTTTCTTCGGCGTGGTCGGCGCGTCGTCGCCACTCGCGCCGTTCCCTGCCCGCGAGCTGCGCTTGGAGAGCCCCTCCTCGGGATGCTCCGCCAGATGAAGACCGATCTTGTGGCGCATCACCAACTGCTGACCGGCAGTCCAGAGGTTCGTGGTCATCCAATAGAGAACGAGCCCGGAGGGAACGGGG
Source organism: Thermoleophilia bacterium (assembly GCA_031362405.1). GTDB lineage: Bacteria > Actinomycetota > Thermoleophilia > Miltoncostaeales > Miltoncostaeaceae > JANLSO01. The sequence continues at coordinate 3,617 of JANLSO010000003.1, forward strand.
AACTGAAAGACGAAGATCACCACAACCACGGGGATCACACGCATCATGCGCCGCTGCGATTCGGGCATTCCAACGGTGTGAGAAAGCTCGGATGACAACAGCTGCGAGATGCCGTAGATCGCGACGATCACGAAAGCCCCGCTGCCGATTTCGGTCAGTTTGAGCGTGATGTCGGGGATCACCCACATGAACGAGAGATCCGAACCGTCCTGCCCGGCCGTCTTCGAGAAGGCGCGCAGCACGTAGTAGAGAGCGATGAAGACCGGGAACTGGGCAACCAGCGGCAGGCAACTCGCGAAGGGGTTGATCTGGTTCTCGCGATAGAACTTCATGAGTTCTTCCTGCTGCTTCGGGCGATCGCCCTTGTACTTACGTTGCAGCTCCTTGAGCTGAGGTGCGTAGATCTGCATCTGACGCATCGACCGGTACTGCTTGATGACCAGCGGCAGAAGCGCGCTACGCACGATCAGGGTCAGAACGACGATCGACCAGCCGTAGGTGAGGTTGCCGTGCTCGTGCAGGAACTCGAGCAGCTTGCGAAGCGGTGTTTCGAGCAGGTCCAATGGGTTCATGAGCGAAACACCCGTTGGTCGCGGGGGTAGTCGACCCCGCCATGACTCCAGGGGTTGCACCGCACCAGTCGCCAGGCGGCCAGCACGATCCCGCGCAGCACCCCGAACTCACGCACCGCGTCAATCGCGTAGTGCGAACAGGTGGGGTGGTACTTGCAGCGCCGCACCAGGAGCGGCGAAACCAGCCGCTGGTATCCACGGATCGGTGCGATGACGGCGCGCCTCACGCGGGCACCTGATCGTTCGGTGCCGCGAGGCGGCTGACGAGCTCGTCGAGGCGCTCGCCCAGGGCCGCGCTTCCCCGCGCGGCCTCGTACTCGGCGACCCCGGGGCGGGCGATCACCACGACATCCGCGTCGAGGGGGAGTCGGTGAGCCACACACGCGAATTGCTCACGCAGAACCCTCTTGATGCGGTTTCTCGCGACCGAGCCGCCCACCTTGCGCGAGACCGAGAGCCCGAGACGTGGAGCCCCAGAGGCCTCCGTGGGATCGCGATGGAACACGTAGACGACGAGATGACGACTGGCCGCCGACTTCCCACGTCGATAGACGGCGTCGAAATCGTGGGAGCGGCTAATCCGCCCGCGTCGGCTTCGAGCCTCGGAAGGCGCTGTGCTCACCCGCCGCCCGCTCAGGCGGAGAGGCTGGCGCGCCCTTTGGCGCGGCGGCGCTTCAGAATCGCCCGTCCGGCACGCGTGCTCATGCGCTTACGAAAGCCGTGGGTCTTTTGTCGCTTACGGCGATTTGGCTGGTAGGTGCGCTTCACTGCCGACACTCCTCAAGGCATGGTCTGGTCGCAGGCGCGGCACGTGACCCGCCACATACGAGCGGCGAGCATACCAGAGGCCCCTCACATGCCGGGCCGACGCCTGTCTCCACAGGTGTGGAAACTCCTGTGGATAACGCTCACTGTGCCGTGTGCGTGGGTTTTTCGGTGCGACGTCGCGACCGGCTCGCCCATCGCGAAAGCGCTTTTTCCCGCGTGCACCCACCGAACGTTTTCCACAGCCCCTTCTGGGGCTTTCGCGGGCTCGGTGACAGTGGGTACAGTCGCGCCCCGCCTTTCACACGATGACCACAACTCACTCCTTCCCGACATCCCGCGACGCACGTCTTCCCGACGGCCATGCCCCCGTCTGCGCGCGCATGGCGGTGTGGGCCCACCCCGGCGCCCCGCCCACAATCGAAGAGATCACCGCCGACGAAGCCGCCAGCGTCGTGGAGCGCCTCTTCGAGGCGGCCGCGTCGCGCGCGCGGTTGCCGGTGATCGCTATCCGTGAGGTCGTCGAGAACCTCGTGCATGCCGGCTTTCGCGACGCCCTTGTCAGCGTCTTTGATGGGGGACGCACGGTGAGGGTTTCCGATACGGGGCCCGGCATTGCCGACCCGATCCGTGCCCTCGAGCCGGGTTTCTCGACGGCGGGGCCCGCCGAGCGCATGGTGATTCGTGGCGCGGGTTGCGGGCTGCCCCTTGCGGCCCGACTCGTCCGGGACGAGGGTGGAGACCTGCAGCTCGAAGCCAACCTCGGAGGGGGCACGGTCGTGACGCTGACTGCCCCAACCAGCGATGACTTCGACATCGACACAACGTTTGCGTGCAGTTCCGACGCACGGGTTCTCTTGGCGCTGCTCATCGAGGTCGGCGATGCCGGCCCGGAGCGTCTCGCCGCGGAGCTCGGTTGGCAGGTCAGCCGGTGCGGCCGTGAGTTGGTCGTCTTGGAGGCCCATGGCCTTGTCGGCCGCAACACCGACGGTACGCGTTCCCTCACGCCGGCTGGGATCACACTCGTCAAAACCCTCTTTTAGATGACGGCGGATGCCGGCGACGGCGGCTCGGCGAGCATGGATGCGGTGTGGGACGAGGTTCGTCAGCGGCTGCGCTCGACCCTCAACGCGGCCACCTACGATTTCGCGTTTGAGCGGGCGCGGCCTCTCGAGCTGTCAGACGAGCGGCTTCGGATCGCCGTCGAGACCGACTTTGCCCGGACGTGGGTTCACCAGCGGTATCTCAACGTCCTGCAGGACGCGCTTTTCGAGGTGATCGGGGTTGATCTCGAGGTCGACATCATCGTCTCTCCGCTTCCCGCACCCGCGTCGACAGACGGCGGAGTGGCGCCGCCGTCACAGCCGAGGGTTCTCGAGCTGCCGCGGCGTGATCGCGGGCGCCTCCAGTCGCGCTTCACGTTCGAGGCGTTCGTCACCGGACCATCGAACCGGTTCGCCCAGGCCGCCGCCTTGGCCGTTGCCGAAGCACCCGCGCGGGCGTACAACCCGCTCTTCATCTATGGCGGCGTCGGGCTCGGAAAGACCCACCTCATGCATGCGATCGGACACTTCTCCGAGCGCAACTATCCGGAGCTGTCGTTCCTCTACGTCTCCGTCGAGACGTTCACCAACGAGTTCATCAACGCCCTGCGTGACGGGAACATCCGCTCGTTCAAAGACCGCTACCGCAGCGTCGACGTCCTTTTGATCGACGACATCCAATCGCTGCAGGGCCGCGAACAGACCCAGGAAGAGTTCTTCCATACGTTCAACGCACTGCACGACAGCGGCAAGCAGATTGTGATCTCCTCGGACCGGCCCCCCAAGGCCATCGCCACGCTCGAGGATCGCCTGCGGTCGCGGTTCGAGATGGGTCTGATCACCGACATCCAGCCGCCCGACGTCGAGACGCGTATCGCGATCCTGCGTAAACGCGTCCAGCACGACGGCTACCAGGTGCACGATCCCGAGGTGCTCTCGTTCATCGCCGAGCGGGTGACCAGCAACGTACGGGCGCTCGAGGGCGCCCTGACACGTGTCGTCGCCCACGCCTCGATCTCCGGTCGACCGGTCAGCGTGGAGCTCGCCGCCGATGTTCTGCAGGACCTTTTCCCTGCGGGTGAGGGTGCCGTGACCATCGCGAGTATCCAGCGCGAATCCTGCCGGTACTACTCGGTCGAGTTCGACGAGCTCATCGGCCACAAACGCACACGACGAATCGTCACCCCTCGACAGGTGGCGATGTACCTCAGCCGCGAGCTGACCGACGCCTCGCTTCCCGCCATCGGTCGGGCATTCGGCAACCGCGATCACACGACGGTGATGTACGCCGTTCAGAAAGTGACCGGGCTCATGTCCGACGAGGGCGACATCTTCAACGCCGTCCAAACCTTGACTGGCCGCCTCACCGGCCAGCGCGACTGACCCGTCGGCCCGTGTACAACCGGGGGACGACAGGTGTCAGGGCTCCACACCGTCTCGTCGTCGCGGGTCTTCGGCTGGCGACCTGTGGACACCCGTGGAGAGCCCGCACCGGTCCCGACACATTCTCCACATCCGATGCACACGTCAGAATGAGTGCGTTTGCGGGTACGAGTAGTTGCTCTGCACCGATTGCACAGGCCTTACTACTACGACCTCCATCTCTCTCATAATCTTTCTTCTTAAGGTCAGTACCCCACAAGTGTGGATACGCGTCGACCCCCGTCCGGAGACCACCCCATGCGTCTGAGTTGTGCCCGTGAGGAACTGGCGGTAAAGCTGACCGCCGTCGGCCGTGCCGCATCGTCGAAGAGCACCGTGCCCGTCCTGACACATATCCTTGTCAGCGCGGAGGGAGGGCAGGTCGACCTGTCGGCCACCGACATGGAGATCTCACTGAGAACCCCCCTCGAGGCGACGATCGAAGAGGCCGGCTCAGTGGTGCTTCCTCGCCTCGCCGCGGACATCGTGAGATCAATGTCCCCGGGGCCGGTCACGCTTGAGCACCGCACAGGCGAAGGGGTCGTGACCCTGCAGGCGGGCTCGTCGTCGTTCGCGCTGAACTGCCATCAGGCCAGTGAGTTCCCGGAGCTTCCACCCGACACCGGGCAGGGAGTCGTACTGCCGGCGGCCACGCTGGTCCAGTCGGCCGAACGGATCGCCAAAGCGGCGTCACGTGACGACACCCGGCCGGTTCTCACCGGGGTACTGGTGCGGATCGAACACGACGCGTTGACGATGGTCGCCACCGATTCGTACCGGTTGGCCGTCCGTCGCACCGCCATCGAGAACGGTCCCGCCGAGCCGATCGAGGCGCTGATCCCGGCACGGGCCCTGGCCGACGTTGCTCGTCTTGTGCCGCTGGCGTCGGCCGAAACCGTCGAGGTCGTCATCTCCGATACCCAGGCGCTTTTTCGGATCGGCGACATCCGCATGACCAGTCGGCTGATCGACGGCCAGTTTCCAGATTACCGTCAGCTCATACCCGACACCTTCGAGCACGAACTCCAGTTCGACAAGGCCGAGCTCGGCGGCGTCCTGAGCCGAATCGCGGTTCTGGCACAACGCAACACACCCGTGCGACTGGCCTTTGCCGACGGGGAGGTCACGGTCTCGGCGGTCAGCGAACAGCTGGGCGAGGGACACGAGACCCTTCCGGTCCCCTTCGTCGGCGACCCGGTAGAGATCGGCTTCAACGTCGAGTTCCTTCGCGCCGGCGTCGAGAGCATTGACGGCGACACCGTGCGTCTGGGCCTCATCAGCCCCCTTCGGCCCGGCCTTTTGCGGGGCTCGGATGAGCACTACCGCTACCTCCTGATGCCGATACGCCTGAGCGGCTGACGACCCGGCCGATGGGCACCCCCACCCCGCAGGCGCCATGCGCGGGAGTCGACACGCCTACGCCAACGCGGTGGGTGGTCCGTCATCTCGAGCTGTCTGATGTCCGGTGCTGGCGCCGGGCGGCGCTTGAACTGCCGGAAGGGTTGATCGTCGTACAGGGGCCGAACGGAGCCGGAAAGACCTCGCTGATCGAGGCGGTGGTGCTCGGTGCACTCGGCGTGTCGCCGCGCACGACCCGTGAGGCGGAGGTCGTGCGGCGAGGAGCCGTCGCTCTCCACGTGGCCCTCGATGTGGAGGGCCCCTCCCGCGAACATCGCGAGATCGGCTTTCAGCCCGGCGTGGGGCGACGGTTGAGTATCGATGGGGCGCCGGAGCGATCCCTTGGCGCGTGGCGGCGCCCCGGATCGGTGCTGGTGTTCATCCCCGAGGAACTACGCGCGGTGAAGGGCCCGCCGGCGGCCCGGCGACGTCACCTCGATCGCCTCCTCGAGGCCGCCGACACGAGCTTCTCGCCGTCCCAGACCGCATATCAACACGCACTCGTCCAGCGCAACGCACTGCTACGCAGGGTTCGTGCCGGCACGACGACCGCCACGGCGCTCACCCCGTGGGACCACCAACTCGCCGCCGCCGGAGCCGCGGTGATCGTCGCTCGTCGGCGGGCCCTGCGAGCGTTGGAGCAACCGTTCGCGTCGTGGCTCGAGCGGCTCGGCGGCGGCATGCAGGGGGTGCTGCGTCTCGAATCGTCACCCGTACACATCACGCAGGTTGCTGATGACGATCTCGAGTCGGGCCTTCGCGAGGCGCTGCAAGCGCGCCGTGATCGAGACATCGCAGCTGCCGTGACCCTGTCTGGCCCTCACCGTGACGACCTTTGGATCGGACGCGGCGACGTGGATCTGCGTCGGCTCGGCAGCCAGGGAGAGCAGCGCACCGCCACCCTGGCGCTGGTGCTGGCGCACCGCGACCACCTGGTCACCCACGCCGCCCTGCCGATTCTCGTCCTCGACGATGTACTGAGCGAACTCGACCCGGATCGACGACGTCGACTGCTCGAGGCGGTCTCTGACCACGGCCAGACGATCCTCACCGCCGCCGACCCGGATGTGCTCAGCGTGGCGGCGCGCACGGGGGCGCATACCCTGCATGTCGAAGGGGGACGCATTGCGGCCGAGCGGTAGGAGGCGGCGCTACCGCCGCGACCCATCGTCGGCCGCAGAGATGCTCGGTCGCTACCGCCCGCGCTCGGCGAACGGTCCGCAGAGTGACATCGTCGCCCTGCAGGCCATCTGGCCGACTGTCGCGGGGGCCGCGGTCGCGGCGAACGCCATGCCTCTGCGCCGCACGCGGGCAGGGGTTGTCACCATCGCGTGCTCCAGCGCGTCGTGGGCCCACGAACTGGCCGCCCACAGCGACCGGCTCGTCAACGGTCTGAGGGGCGCGACCGACGTTGAGGTGATCGACCTGCGTTTCATCGTCGCCGACCATGCAGTGATCGCCCCGCCCGGGTCGGCACCGCCCGCCCCCCGCGAGACCCCACGAGCTCCCGATCCGGATGCGCATCGACGGGCCGTCGAACTGGTGGGTGAGGTGACCGACGATCGGTTGCGGGATCTGCTGACCCGGGCCGCCGCCCGTGCCCTCGATCGTGACTCGCCGGCACCCTGATTTGCCTGCATTTCATCACGATTTGAGTTGGGTGCGGCCGATGCGGCTGGTAGACTTCGACGCGCATCAGGAAAGGCGACGGCCCTCGTCGATCGACGAGGCCGCCCGGACGCGACACGGCGGGTCCGACTCGCCGGGTCTTCACACCCGTTTCGATGTAATCCCGCATCCGGGACAGTCGCAGGACGTCAGGAGAACGTGACGGACAACGCCGCACAGCCGAGCCGGTCGTCCATGCCCACGAGCGACTACGGCGCGAAGGACATTCAGGTCCTCGAGGGTCTCGACCCGGTCCGCAAGCGACCCGGGATGTACATCGGAAGCACCGGCCTCAATGGGCTTCACCACCTGATCTGGGAGGTCGTCGACAACTCGGTCGACGAGGCGATGGCGGGCTTCTGCACGAAGATCGCCGTCACGCTTCTCGCCGACGGGGGCTGCCGTGTCGACGACAACGGCCGGGGAGTTCCGGTCGACCCGTACCCCTCGGGCGAACACAAAGGAAAGAGTGCCGCCGAGGTTGTGCTGACGGTCCTGCACGCCGGGGGCAAGTTCGGTGGCGACGGCTACAAGGTGTCGGGTGGTCTGCACGGTGTCGGGGTGAGCGTCGTCAACGCCCTGTCGCAGCGGCTCGTCATCGAGATCGACAAAGACGGTCGGCACTACCACCAGGAATACGCCAACGGCGGCGTGCCCCAGGGGCCGCTCGTTCCGGTTGACACGCCGGTCAACGGGAGTGCGTTCGTCCGCACATCCGGAACGTCGGTCACATTCTGGCCAGACGCGACGATCTTCGTTGCCGAGGGCACCGAGTTCGTCAGCCGCACCGTGCTCGAACGCCTGCAGACGATGGCCTTTCTCAACCGAGGCCTCGAGATCGTCCTTCGCGACGAGCGCCCCGAAAGGGAACAGGAGGTCACCTTCCGCTACGACGGCGGCATCGTCGACTTCGTGCGGCATCTCAACGCCTCCAAAGACGCGCTGTTCGCCAAGGTCGCCTACTTCGACGACTTCGACGACGAGGGGCAGACCCTCGACATCGCGATGCAGTGGAACACCGGCTACTACGAGGGTATCCACGGCTACGCCAACGGCATCAGCACCACCGAGGGCGGCATGCACATCGAGGGTTTCCGGACCGCCCTCACCAGCGTCGTCAACAAGTACGGTCGCGCCAAGGGCCTGCTGAAAGAAAAGGACGAGAACCTCCTGGGTGAAGACATCCGCGAGGGCCTCACCGCGATCGTGGCGGTCAAGCTGCGCGAACCCCAGTTCGAGGGCCAGACCAAAGCCAAGCTCGGCAACGTCCCGATGCGCAGCTTCGTGCAGAAGGCCACCAACGAGCGGCTGGCCGAGTGGCTCGAGGAAAACCCCGCCGAAGCAAGCAAGATGTTCAAGAAGGGGCAGGCCGCCGCTCAGGCGCGCCTGGCGGCCAAGAACGCCCGCAACGCGATCCGTCGCAAGACCGCCCTCAGCGGGGCGGGTATGCCCGACAAACTCAAGGATTGCCAGAGCAACGATCCCGGAGAGTCGGAACTTTTCATCGTCGAGGGCGATTCGGCCGGTGGCTCGGCGCTGAACGCGCGCGATCCCCGCACCCAGGCGATGCTTCCCATCCGCGGCAAGATCCTGAACGTCGAGCGCAGCCGCGTCGACAAGATGCTGAAGAACAACGAGATCCGGGCGCTGATCACGGCCATCGGCGGGGGTGTCGGCGAGGAATTCGACGTTGCCAAGGCCCGCTACCACAAGGTCATCGCGCTCTGCGACGCGGATGTCGACGGCAGCCACATCCGCACGTTGCTCCTGACGTTCTTCTACCGACAGATGAAGACGATGGTGGAGGCGGGTTACGTCTACATCGCCCAGCCACCCCTGTTCTCTACGGTGGTCGGAAAGCAGAAGGTCTATCTCAAAGACGATGCCGCCAAAGCCCTGTTTCTCGAGCAGAACCCGAAGCATTCGGCCGAGTTCAATCGCCTGAAGGGCCTTGGCGAGATGGACTGGCAGGAGCTCAAGCCCACCACGATGGATGCAGAGAGCCGCACCCTCTTGCAGGTCACCGTCGAGGAGGCCGCGTTGGCCGACGAGATCACGAGTGTGCTGATGGGAGACGATGTCGAGAGTCGCAAGAACTTCATCACCACCAACGCGCGTGACGTGCGCAACCTCGACTTCTAGGTGGTGAGCCGATGAGCGACGACGCCAACGACATGCCGCCCGAGATTCCGGGCGACGGCATCAACGACGGCGGCGCGGGCGGCGTCG
>JANLSO010000098.1:0-1975 GCA_031362405.1 Thermoleophilia bacterium
ACGGCGGGGTTTTCTTTCCCGGCGGACGTCCACGAAGGGCAGTGAGTTGCAGCAGAACAAGATCAGGATCAGGCTCAAGGCCTACGACCACGAGCAGATCGACAAGAGCGCGGCGTCGATCGTCGAGACCGCTCAACGCAGTGGTGCGACCATCTCCGGTCCGGTTCCGTTGCCCACGGAGCGCAACATCTACTGCGTGATCCGCGGCCCGTTCACGGACGAGGACTCGCGCGAGCACTTCGAGATCCGCACGCACAAGCGCCTCATCGACATCTACTCGCCGACCCCGAAGACGGTCGACTCGTTGATGCGCCTCGACCTGCCCGCCGGCGTCGACATCGAGATCAAGGCGTAATGGCTGCCATCATCGGACGCAAAGTCGGGATGACCCAGATCTTCGCCGAAGACGGTGCACGGATTCCGTTGACCGTCATCGAAGCGGGTCCCTGCCCGGTGACGCTCGTGAAGAACCTCGAGCGCGATGGCTACGAAGCGGTCCAGATCGCCTTCGGCGCCCTGCGGCCCAAGCTGCTCTCCAAGCCCGAGATCGGCCATCTTCAGGCCGCGGGCGCCCCGCCGATGCGCCACCTGCACGAGTTTGCTCCCGACGAGATCGGCGCCGAGCTCACTGTCGGAGACATCGTCACGGTGGCCGGTTTCGAGTCGGGCCAGATGGTTCGGGTCACGGGTACCTCGAAGGGCAAGGGCTACGCAGGAACGATCAAGCGGCACAATTTCAAGCGCGGCCCCGCGAGCCACGGCTCGCACAACGTCCGCGGACCGGGCTCGATCGGCGCCGCGGCGTATCCGGCGCGCGTCTTCAAGGGGCTGCGGATGAGCGGCCACATGGGCTCTCGTACGGTTACCCAACGGGGACTTCAGATCGTCGACTGTGATCCCGAGCGCAACCTGCTGCTGGTGCGGGGCGCGGTTCCCGGCGGCGTCAATGGCATCGTGATCGTGAGGCCCGAAGAATGAGCGTCATCCTCCTCGGCGCCAACGCGAAAGCCGCCGGCTCTCTCGAGCTGGCGGGCGCGATGGCCGACCAAGAGATCAAACCACACCTCATTCACGAGACCGTCGTGGCCGAGCTCGCCGCCCGTCGTGCAGGTACGCACTCGACCAAGACGCGTGCACTCGTGCGCGGTGGTGGTGCAAAGCCGTGGCGCCAGAAGGGCACCGGTCGTGCCCGCGCCGGTTCGTCGCGTTCGCCGATCTGGACGGGTGGCGGTGTGGTCTTCGGCCCGCACCCGCGTACCCACGGGGGCAAGGTCAACCGCAAAATCCGTGCTCAGGCGTTCCGCTCGGCCCTGAAGGCACACGTCGAGCGTAGCTCGATGGCCGTCATGGACGACCTCGGCTGGGACACTCCGTCGACCAAGAGCGCCGCCGCTTTTCTGGCCAAGGCGCCAGAGGGCATTTCCGCCCGCCCGCTGCTTGTCGTTGTGGAAGACCTCGACTCGGTCGTGTCGCGTTCGTTCCGCAACCTCGAGAACGTCTTCGTTCTTGCCGGTCACGAGCTGGAGACCGTCGATGTGATGGCGGGCCGAAGCCTGCTCGTCGAGCGCGGTGCATGGGAGCGGATCTCTCGCCTCGAGGCGCGCCGACCCGCACCTGCCGCTGCCGCTGAGGAGGCGTCATGACTGCCAGCATCCGTGACGACATCCGTCGGGTGCTCGTGCGCCCGGTGATCTCGGAGAAGAGCTTCCAGCTCGTCCAGGCACACAATCAGTACAGCTTTCGCGTGCTCGAGGGCGCGCACAAGACGGAGATCCGCCAGGCCGTCGAGGACATGTTCAACGTGACGGTCACGGATGTCCGTACGGTCACGGTTCGCAGCAAGCCCAAGCGTCGCGGCGCCATCAAGGGTCGCCGGCCGGGTTGGAAGAAAGCCATCGTCGAGCTGAAGCCCGGCGACCGCATCGAGATGTTCGAGGGCGCCTGATGGGTATTCGCAAGTACAAGCCGACCTCTC
>JANLSO010000104.1:0-35623 GCA_031362405.1 Thermoleophilia bacterium
GTTTCTTCCATGAGAGCTTTCGCGCCGACAGCATGGACTTCCTCGGCATCGACGAGCGCTGGGTTCAGGACAACCACTCCCGCTCGACGCGCGGAGTGCTGCGGGGCATGCACTTCTCGGTGGGCGCGGGGCAGGCGAAGCTCGTGCGCTGCGCGCGTGGTCGGATCCTCGATGTCGTCGTCGACGTTCGCCGCGAGTCTGCGACCTGCGGCGAGTGGGAGTCGTTTTCGCTGGATGACATCGAACACGACCAGCTGTTCATCCCCGTCGGTTTCGCACACGGCTTCGTGGTGCTCAGCGAGATCGCCGACGTTGTCTACCTATGTTCGAGCTACTACGACGCTGCCGTTGAGCGCGGATTCGCCTGGAACGATCCCGACGTGGCCATCGATTGGCCCGACGTGCCGATCCAGGTCTCCGATCGCGATGCCGCCGCGCCGCGGCTGCGCGACATCGCCGATGATCTGCGGTTCAGCCCGCCGGACGCGACAAGACCAGGCTGAACGCGTAGGCGAGCGCGCCGTCGCCCGTGTTCTGGATCTGGGCCGTGCACCGGGCCGGCCCGAGACCATCGCGGGTGACGACCCCCGAAGCGGCCTGGTTGGCGACGGCCTGCCCGATGACGACCCCGTCGCAGATCACCGTGACCGCCGCCACGGCCGTTGCCTGCGGGTTGGAGACCCGAACGGTGAGCTCCACTCCGCGCTGAGGGCCGAGTAGCCCGAATGCCAGATCGCGGGTCTGTGAGGGTTCGAGGGCTCCGCCTCCACCATTTGCCAGCCGTGTCGGCGGTGCCCCGATGTCGGGCGCGCCCCCGCCTTCGTCTGCCGGCGTGCGTGGCGCAGAGCCGGAGGCGGAGCCGGTGATGTCACGGCGCAGTGCGCGCAGCACCGAGGTCGACGGGGTCGCGAGCCAGGGGATTCCGAACGATGAACGCAGGTTCAGCTGAACGTAGTCTTCGGCAAAGATCTCCCCGATCGACCGCGGCCATCCCTTGGAGTAGCCGCCCGCAACCTCACCCGCACGTACGCGCGCGCCCATGCGTCGGGCGCGCCACCAGCGCAGGGTGCCGTTTGGCTCGGCGGCTGCGCCGTGGCGAAAGCTGTTGTCGATGTGGTGCCCGTACTCATGCAAAAGCGCATGGTCGAGACCGGTGCCGGTCGCGGGCACGATGATCTCGCCGCTCCCATCGGACGCCCCCTGGTAACACGCGCGGGCCGCGCTGCTTGCGCACAGCCGCGCGATCAACGCGGCCGGTACCGCGCGGATCCGCACCCGGTTGATCTCAGGGCCATGAGCGGCGCGGCGCAGGGTCGCCCCGATGGCTGGGGCGCGGGCGCCCGGATCCTCCAGCGAGATCCGAATCCGATTGCCGGCGCCATCCGTGATCGATCGCTCCGTCGCGACGGCGGGCCCCGTGGCGATAAGGGCGGCTGCCACGGCGAGTGAGGCGACGGCGGTGACGCGCACGCTTTCAGGTTACCGGCGACGGTGGCCGAAGCCGTCAGGCGTTGGGTCCGCTGAAGAGGTTCCGCGCGTCACGGCGCAACGAATCCAAGAGCTCGACGCGCGCCGGCGACCCTGAGCCGAACGGCCAGTTGACGGGCCGGGCAAGACCCGCCTCTTCCAGCGAGGACAGCGCCGACATCACCGCGAGCAGGCCGGTGCGATCCGCCTCGAGCCCGAGCTCTCGCGCGGCCGATGCCACGGAAAAGCTGATCGCCCCATCCTCGGGGGCGCCTTGATCGAGCCAGGCGAGCACGAGCAGCATCTCGAGTCGATCGGCAAGTGGGTCGGGCGCCATGCGCCGCAGGGTACGTCACGGCGGTAGCTGCGCGAATGCCTCTGGAGCGACTCATCCTCGTCCGCCACGGCCAAGGCACGTTCAACGCGCGGCCTCGTCAACGGAGATCACCGTCGCCGTGTCGCCGATGCGGTGGGCCACACCGGGCCTGGAAGCGCGTCAAGGGACCGACGTGCCGCCCGTTGAGGACAAGGACCGCATTGAGGCGCTCCATGCTCTGCGTCAGCCCGTGCACAGATCGGTGCCACGTCAGCCCGTGCACAGATCGGTGCCAGGCACCGATCTGTGCGTCGTGAGCCCTCATGCATTGCTTGCCACCGCTACGTCGCGGGCTTCCTGCGCCTACTCGACCTCGATCATCCCGCCTAAAATACGCATCACATAACCTGACTTACATAGCCTTCTCTAGTGGGCACATGGACGAGCAACTCCTGCCGCGACCACGCCCATGAGGTCGGCTTCCGTGAAGCGGCGACGTGGTCGGCGATCTTGGATCGCCGCGGCTCGGGTTCGGGGTGGTGATGTGGTGGTGGCAGGGTGCCGACGTCGCCGGTATGTACTACTCGGGCCACCTGATCGCGAAGGCACTATCGATCGACAACGTGCTCATCTTCGCGATGATCTTCCCGCGCTCGCTGGCCCACCGGCGTTCCAGCACGAGGTCTTGTCCTGGGGCGTGTGGGGGCCCTCGTGGTTCGGTTGGTCTTCATCCTCGCCGGCGCGTCGCTCTTAGCGGCGCGATCGAGGACGGCCTATCTGCTTTGCGCCCTGCTGCTTTTCACCGGGTGGAAGATGGCGTTCGCGCATGATCGACAGCCTGATCCGCACCAGGACATCGCTTTCCGGCTCGTGCGGCGGGTGATGCCCACGACCTCGGAGTACCACGGCGACACGTTCTTCGTTCGGCTCGCTGGTCGCCGCACCGCAACCCTGCTCTTCGTCGCCCTCGTGGCGCGTGAGGCCACCGATCTCGTCTTCGCCGTCGACTCCGTCGCGGCGGTCCTGGCGATCACGACCAACACCTTCATGGTCGGGACGCTCGTAGTGGCGATCGCCACCAGCCTGTTCGCGACGCGCGGCGGCAGCCCTCCTGACGGCCCGGGTGGGGCCCCAACTGCCGCTACCGCGTCGGTGGTTCGATGATCTCCATCAGCCGCAGGTTACCGGTCGCGGTTGCGAGCTCGACGACGTGATGGCGGGCGGTTGTGCGGACCCCGGTGACGAAGACGCTGGAGAAGTGCCCGGTGAGCGAGGCTACGCATCGCTCGACCAGGTCGTGGGTGGCCTGCTCGAGATCGTTGATCGAGGGGGCGAGTGTGTAGAGCGGTGTCGGGGGCGGGACGAGCACGGCGAGAGCCTTGTTGGGGATGCAGGGTCTCCAGGGTGGGGCCTCACGAGGCCTCCGGATAGGGCGCCTAGATGCAATGCCCATGTGCCCTGGAGGCCCCGAGGTTTGAGGCGGCACCGATGTTTGCCGACACAGACGGGGAACGACTACTCTGGGGGAGCCCGATCGTGTTCGTCACCGGTTCGCAACCCGAGCCAATACGAATGACCCGGGATGTGGTGTCAGGTCGGTGCGAGAGCCCCGTCCGCCTACGTCCCACCTGCTTACGCAGGCTCGAGTCACACGCCGGAACGGCACGATGGGGCACCTCTCGAGGTATGTCGTGAGGCGGTGTCTCGCAGGGATGGTCTGCGTCGCTGCCGTGGTCGGCTTTGCGGGCTGCGGTGGAGGCTCATCGAGTTCCGGTGCCGCTCCTGCCCCGGCCGCGGCCGCACCCCTCGCGCCGCCGACTCCCGAGGGGGTGCTGGCGATCGGTACGGAGATTCGTCCCGGCGATTCCACACCGAAGGCGTTCACCGAGGCTCTTCGTCAACATCGCGTTGTCGTCGCGGCTTTCGTGTTCGGCGATGTCGCCGACGAGCAGTTCGTGGCCCAAACCGTGAAGGCCGCCCGCGCGAGCGATCAGGGCCGTTCGGCGAGCTGGTTCGTCTACGACGTCACGGCCAAGAACGCCTTTGGCGACCTCGCCGAACGCCTCGGCGTCAGCGGGACCCCCGCCATCGTCGTGATCGGTCGCGACGGAGCCGTCGTCAACGCCTGGAACGGCCTGGTGGATCCTCCGATGCTGCAGCAGGCCCTGCGCGCCGCCCAGGAGGCGCCCGCAACCTGATCGGGGTCGCTACCCTGATGCGGTGCCCCGGTATCCCGCGATCGTCGCAGAACATCTCGCCCACCCGGTCGGCGTGGGCGAGATCGCTGCCCCCGATGCGGTGGGCGAGTCGGGAAGCGCGTCCTGCGGTGACACCGTGCGAATGCAGCTCGTCGTGCGTGGCGGAACGGTCGCCGATGCGCGCTTTTTGGCGTTCGGCTGCCCTGCGGCCCTGGCCGCGGCGAGCGCCGCCTGTGCCCGGCTGACCGGCGCCACGGTGCTCGAGGCGCTGGCGATCTCCGCCAGCGACCTCGACGGTGATCTCGGTGGCCTCGGGGCAGAACGTCGCCACGGGCCGGAGATGGTGATCGACGCCCTCGCACGCGCGTTCGAGGGCTGGTTCTCGGCTCGCCTCGGCGACATGGGTCTGCCGCTTTCCTCGGGTCGCGTCGCCGTTGCCATGAGCGGGGGAGTCGATTCGGCCGTCGCGGCCATGCTTCTGACCGAGCAGGGGTGGGACGTCGTCGGCGTGACCATGCGCCTCTGGCACGACCCGGGCGCGGCCGCCGCGGAACGCTCGTGCTGCTCACCCGAGACGGTGCAGATGGCCCGTGCGACCTCGCATGCCCTCGGGATTCCCCACCTCGTGCTCGACGCCGCCGAGACGTTCCGAAAGGGTGTGGTGGAGGACTTCATCGCCGGCTACGCCGCGGGCCGGACCCCGAACCCATGCGTCACCTGCAACGGCAGCGTGCGCTTTCGCCTGCTCGCCCAGGCGGCGGCCCTCGTCGGCGCGCGGGGCCTGGCGACCGGTCACTACGCGCGCGTCGTACGAGAAGCGGGAGAGCCGGTTCTTGCGGTTGCGGCCGACCGCAACAAGGACCAGAGCTACATGTTGAGCAGGCTCGACGCGCAGATCCGCGCGCGATTGATGCTGCCGCTCGGCGACATGCAGAAGGCGCGTGTGCGCGAAATTGCCCACGCCGCAGGGCTTCCCGCCGCGGATGCGGTCGAGAGCCAGGAGGTCTGCTTCGTTGGCGAGGGCGGCTACCAGCCGTTTCTCGAGCGCAACGCCGGGCTTGGCGAGAGTGCTGGGCCGATCGTCGATGGCGACGGCCGAGTGCTCGGCGAGCACTCGGGCTACTGGCGGTACACGGTGGGTCAGCGGCGGGGCATCGGCGTCAGCTCGGCCGATCCGCTCTACGTGCTGGCCACCGATGCCGCGAGCAATACCGTCGTCGTTGGCCCGCGCGAACAGCTCGCGACGCACGCGATGGTGGTCGACAGCCCGACGATCCACACGCCAATCGACCCCGCGGAGACTCTCGAGGTGAGGGTTCGCTACCGGGGCAGGTCGCGGGCCGGCCGGGCCGTTCCGAACGGGTCGGATTCCCTGCGCATCGAGCTCGACGAGCCTGCCGATGGGGTCGCCCCGGGGCAGACGGCGGCCCTCTACCGCCGCGGCCGTCTGGTCGGCGCGGGTACGATCACATCCTCAGGCACCCCACCACGGGAGAGTTGAGTGGACTGGTCGGACGTCCTCAAGGCGGCGCTGTCGCTGTTTTTGATCCTCACGGGCATCGCCCTGGCGTACCTGCTGGTGCGCATGGCTCACGTGTTTCGGAACCTCGGAACGACCGTGAACCGCGTGACCGACGAGGTTGTGCCGATCCTCGGCAAAGCCCAGACCACGATGGATGGGGTGAACCGCGAGATCGACCGTGTCGACGAGATCATGATCACGGCCGTCAACACCGCCAAGGGCGCCGAGAAGACGGTGACCTCCGTTTCTCGTGCCGCGACCGCCCCGGTACGGGCGATGTCGGGCATGGCGGCCGGGCTGGGCGAGGCCGTCAACACCTTCCGCTCGCGACGGCGCACCGAGGCCGCCGATCGCGCGACAGCCCCGACGCCGCCCACCTCGCCACCTCCCTCGTGGGCGGCACCCCCGCCGGCGCCGGAGGTCGAGGTCACCGTGCCTCCACCGTCGGAGCCGATGCTGTGAGGCTGAAGACCCTCGCGCTGCTGGGCGGCGCCGCGTACGTCTACTCGAGGGGCCCGCGCGACCCGCGCGAATGGGCCGGGTTTCTCGCCGAGGAAGCTGCCCGGACCAAACAGCACGTGGCCGAGGCCGCCGAGGCGGGCAAGCGCGCGTCGGTCCGCAAGCGCGAGCAGATCGACCGCGAGATCGCCGCGGCGTTCGGGACGCACGCGGAGCGGTAGGACGTGGCCGGCGACGGCGCGGCGGCTGGTACGATCCCCGGCCGCATGACGACCCACGAGATACGTCGCTCTTTCCGGGATTACTTTGTCCGAAACGGCCACCAGGCGGTGCCATCGGCGTCGTTGGTTCCGTTTGAGGACGACCCATCGGTGCTCTTGACGATCGCGGGCATGCAGCCCCTGAAGGCGTATTTCATGGGGCAGGCGGCGCCGCCCGCTCCGCGCCTGACGAGCTGCCAAAAGTGCTTTCGCACCGTCGACATCGATCAGGTCGGCCACACCGCCCGGCACCTGACGTTCTTCGAGATGCTCGGCAACTTCTCTCTCGGCGACTACTTCAAGACCGATGCCATCCGCTTCGGCTGGGAGATGTCGACCGAAGTCCTCGGGCTGGACCCCGAGCAGATTTGGATCACCGTCTTTGAGGGTATGGACGGCGTTCCCGCCGACGACGAGGCCGTTGAGCTGTGGGTCGCCCAGGGGATGCCGCGCGAACGGATCCAGCGACTCGGTGAGGCCGACAACTTCTGGAAGGCCGGCCCGACGGGTCCGTGCGGCCCGAACACCGAGCTCTATTTCGATCGCGGCCCGTCGTTTGGCCCCGAGGGTGGCCCGATGGTCGGTGGCGATCGGTACCTCGAGTACTGGAACCTCGTGTTCATGCAGTACGAGCGGGCCGCCGACGGCGCGCTGGGGTCGCTGCCCGCGCAGAACATCGACACCGGCGCGGGGTTGGAGCGGATCGCGGCCCTGCTGCAGCAAAAGCCCTCCGTTTTTGAGACCGATGCGTTCTTCCCCCTGATCGAGTGGGCACAGGAGCGCTCGGGTCGCGCCTACGGGGCTGATGGTCGCGCCGATCGGGCGTTCCGTGTGCTGGCTGATCACGGTCGGGCGATGACGTTTCTCGCCTCCGACGGTATCCGCCCGAGCAACGAGGGGCGTGGATACGTGCTGCGCCGTATCGTGCGCCGCGCGGTGAGCGAGGGCACCCAGCTCGGCCTGTCTCCTGAGGCCGTTGTGGAGATCGCCGCGATCGTCGCCGAGCGGTGGGGCGACGCGTACCCCGAGCTCGTCCAACAGGCATCGGCGGTTGCCGACACCTTGGGCGCCGAAGCTGAGCAGTTCGCCCGAACCCTGCAGCAAGGCCGAAAGCTCCTCTCCGAGGTGATCGAGCGCTCGGCCGGGACGGGTGTATCGGGGGACGACGCCTTCAGGCTGCACGACACCCACGGATTCCCGCTCGATCTGACGGTCGACGCGGCCGGTGACGCCGGTCTTACGGTCGACCGCGACGGTTTCGAACGTCTGATGGCCGACCAGCGCGATCGCTCGCGCGCCGGGGCGGCCACGGGAGCCGATGCCGGCCTGGTCGAGCGTCGCGCGGCTGTTGCTGCGTCTGCGCCGCCCGCGCGCGCCGCCCACAACGACCCTGAGCTCGAGATCGAAACCACGGTCACGGCGCTCGAGGCCATCGACGGCGACGAACTTCTCGTGAAACTCGAGGCGACGCCTTTCTACGCCCAGGGCGGTGGCCAGGTCTCTGATCAGGGTGTCCTCTGCCGCCACGACGTCGTGTTCGATGTCCGCGAGGTCAGCCGCGTCGGCGACGACCAAGTACTGCGGGTTCGCGCTGCGGGGCCGCTCGAGGTCGGGCAGAAGGTGCGGGCGTGCGTAGCGGTCGCCACGCGCAAGGCGACGCAGGCCAACCACACGGCCACGCACGTCATGAACTGGGCGCTGCGTGAACGGCTCGGGTCTGACGTCCGTCAGGCGGGCTCGTATGTCGGCCCCGACAAGCTGCGGTTCGACTTCACCCACCGCGGCCGCGTGCCCACCGACGAGCTTGTGCTCATCGAGCAGATGGTCAACGCGCGGGTCGCCGAGGATGCCCCGGTCACCACGACGGTCATGCCGCGCGCGGACGCCGATAGCCTCGGCGCCGTGGGGATTTTTGAGGAGAAGTACGGCGAGTTCGTGCGTGTCGTCGCGGCCGGCGACTATTCGAAAGAACTTTGCGGGGGCACCCACGTCGCCCGAACGGGTGAGATTGGGCGCTTTGCGATCACGACCGAAACCAGCGTCGGTGCCGGTGTGCGCCGCATCGAGGCGCTCACGGGGTCGGCACTCGTCGACCACCTGACGGCCCGCACCTCCACGCTTGAAGGGGAGATCGCGGCTCGCGACGCGCGAATCGCCACGCTCGAGGCCGAGCTCAAGCGTGCCAAGCAGGGTGTCGTCGATCCGAACGCTCTGGCGGCCGCGGCGACTGCGTACGGATCGGTGCAGGCGGTGGTAGCACGCGTTGACGCCTCCGACATGGACGAGCTGCTCGAGATCAGCGACCGGGTGAAGCGCGTCATCGGAGACGGGTCGGCGGTCGTGCTTGGTGCGGGGGCCGACGGTAAGGCCATGCTGGTGGCCAGCTTCGGTGGCGAGGCGGTTGCGGCCGGCCTGTCGGCGGCGGCGGTGGTGAAGGAGATCAGCCCCTTGGTGGATGGTGGTGGGGGCGGTAAGGACACCTTGGCTCGTGCGGGGGGCAAAGACCCTTCGCGCGTCGACGAGGCGCTCGCTCGCGCCTCTGAGCTGCTCGCGGCCCACGCCGCGGCGGCAGCCCCGTCCTCGACCCGGCGGTGAAGGTTCTCGCTCTCGACCATGGGTCCGCGCGAACCGGTGCGGCGGTGAGCGACCCGACCGGCACGGTCGTGCGTCCACTTCCCGCGATCGTTCGGATCGACACGCCCGCGGGGATGGGCGAGCTCGCCGCGATGGTCGCGACCGAGGCTCCGGCGCGCATCGTCGTAGGCGACCCAATCGGTCTCGATGGCCGGCGCGGCACGCAATCACGGGCCACGGCCCGTTTCGCCCGTCACGTCGCCGCACGTTTCAAGATTCCCGTCGACCAGCTCGACGAGCGGCTGACGACCGTCGAGGCATCTCGGCGTCGTCGCGAAACCGGCGCCACCGGCGATCTCGATAGCCTCGCCGCCTGTGTGTTGCTCGAGGCGTATCTGGCGGGCACCGATGAGTGACCGCGGCGAGCGCCGCGACTACCGCCGCGAACCGGCGCGTCGGCCGCCGCCCCGCCGTCGCCCACCGGTGCGACGCAGCGGCCGCGGCTTTGGCTGGCTGCTGCTCCTTGCTGCTGTTGCGGTGGTGGCGATCTTCGTGGCCACGTCGTCGGTCTTTGGACGAAATGACGACACGGCCACGCCGACTGCGACGACGGTCGAGGCACCACCGGTGTCGGTGACGTTCCCCGAGGGGCTGCGTCGCGAGGACATGGCGAAGATCCTTGGCGAGAAGACGCAGCTATCGCCCGACGAGTACCTCGCCGCGACCGCTGTGGGACCGCGCGGCCAGCGGCTCGCCAACAGCGACCAGCCGAAATCGCTTGAAGGCTTTCTGTTTCCGGCGACGTACCAGGTCGGGTCGAAGACCACCGTCGCCGACCTCGTCGACGCGCAGGTGGCGGCGTACGGCGACCGCGAGGCCCAGGTGAACTATTCGTATGCGAAGAAGCGGAACCTCACGCGCCTCGATGTGCTGATCGTCGCCGCCATGGTCGAGCGCGAGGTGCAGGAGCCGACGGAGCGGCCGATCGTCGCCGGGGTGATCTACAACCGCCTCCGTCAACAAATGCGCCTCGATATCGACGCGACCGTCCAGTACGCCCTGGGCTTCTGGAAGCCCGAGCTCACGGCCACCGACCTGCAGATCGACAGCCCCTACAACACCCGCCGCTTTCCCGGCCTTCCCCCTGGGCCGATTGCGAACCCGGGCCTCGACAGCATCAAGGCGGCGGCGCGGCCGGTCGAGAGCGACTACCTGTTCTATGTCGCTCGTGCGGACGGCACCGGGCGCCACTACTTCGCCACCACCAGCGCCGAGTTCGAGGCCGCCATCGCGAAGTCGCGGGCCAACGCGGGCGGATGACCGTCTCCGGCGCGACCCGGGTGACGGGAATCATCGGCTGGCCGGTCGCGCACTCGCTCTCACCGGCGATGCATAACGCGGCCTTCGCCGCGTTGGATCTCGACTGGACGTACGTCGCTTTCCCGGTGCAACCCGATCACGTCGCCGCGGCTCTCGTGGGCCTGGCCGCGGCCGGGGTCGCCGGCCTCAACGTAACGATTCCCCACAAGCAGGCGGTGGTGGACTTGTGTTCGTCGGTGTCGCCGGCGGTGGAGGCGATTGGCGCCGCGAACACCCTCATCCCGGATGGATCCGGAGGCTGGCGTGCCGACAACACCGACGCGACGGGGTTCGCACGGGCACTCGACGAAGCCGCGCCGGTCGAGGTCGACGGCAAGGACGTCCTTGTCATCGGCGCCGGCGGTGCGGCGCGGGCGGTCGTGTTTGTCCTACGTGAACGCGGTGCCCGCGTGCGCGTCGCCAACCGCACTCCCGCACGGGCGGTGGAAGTCGGCGATCCGGTTCCTTACGTTCGCGCGGCCCTGGAGGAGATCGCCCGCGAGGCGGCGCTGGTGGTGAACTGCACCAGCCTCGGCCTGCATGGTGACGATGTCCCCCCAGAACTTCCCCTCACCAGCCTCGGCCCGAACAGCGTTGCCGCCGACATCGTCTACCGGCCCACCGGAACCCCGTGGCTGGCCGCCGCCGCGGCCCGGGGAGCAAGAGTCGTTGACGGCCGCGGAATGCTCCTACACCAAGGCGCCGCCGCCTTTGCTCAGTGGACCGGCGTCGAGCCGCCCGTCGCGGTAATGGCCCGTGCCCTGGGGATCGAGAAGTAGAGGGCACGCCGTCACCCCCGGTGCCAGGCACCGGGGGTGACAACTCCGGGATCAAAAGAGCGAACACGTGTGTCCTGTTTCTGGCGTTGCTGCGCCCCGCGAAGCCCGTCCGGCGAGTGGGAAGGGGCGAGATGAGGACGACGTATCGCCTGGAAAGCGCGATAATCGGGTGACCGAGACGCATCGCACCATGATGTGTCGCGGCCACCGGTAGCCGGATGTTTGGGCTATCAGATAGCCGGCGGTGATTGCCGGAACGCAGGATCCGAAGAGGGCGCCGCGGTGCCATTCTTCTCAGTGTTCTGTCACCAACGGTGACAGGCACCGGTGGTGACAATTCCCGCGCGCTCAGATCTGGACGCGTCCGACCAGGGCGCGCAGCTCCTCGGCATCGTTGACCAGCTCCTCGGCAGACTCTGCCATGAGGCGTCCGGCGGCGGCGTTCTGCTGGGCCGCGGGCACGACTCCGACGGAGACCTCTTCCACGTCGGCGACGCTCCCGCGTAGCTGCTCCAGGCCGGTGGCGACCTCGCCGATCGAGCGGGACGAAGCTTTGCGCTCCCTCGGCCAGCTTTCGCACTTCGTCGGCGACGACCCGGAAAGCCGCGACCATGCTCGCCGGCGCGGGCGGCCTCGATGACCGCGTTGAGTGCCAAGAGATTCGTCTGGGCAGCGATGTCCTGGGTGGTCTGAACGATCTCGCCGATCGTCTGGTTCTTCGATGACAGATCGGCGACGGTGGCGGCGACCTCGGCCACGGTGCCCTCGATACGGGTCATCGCCGCCTGGGCTTCCCGAACTGTTGCCGCGCCGTCGTGCGACGCGGTCGCCGGCCGTGGCCGATCCGCGCTGGGCGACCTGGTCGGCCGCGTCGGCCTGGGCGGATGCGCTGCGTGCGGCGTCGCCTGCCGCTTCGCTCGTTCGCTCGACGGCGCCTCCGGCAAACCCCGAGCGCACGGGCCGCACCGCGCGAAACGGGTCGGTGATCCCGGCTCCCGGGCGTTCCCATGCGAATCGCCGTGGCGATCTCGCAGACCAGGAGAGATCTTCTCTCGGCGACCAGCGCGAGGGTCGTTGTGCCGCGGCGCTTTCGTATCGGAGCGCTGATGAAGATGCCGAACCGGCCGCATCGTGGTCCGGTGCGCCGCGGTAGTCGCCTCGCGAATGGCGTCGGCGCGCGGAGCGTCGCTGCTCGAGCGCACCGCCAGGAAGGTCACGTGGTAACTGCGGGAAAAGTGGCGGGTCTGGCAGAGATCGACGTGTCGGCCCGCGTCAGGAGGGCGCCGCCTCGAAACATCAGCCGGCTCCGGAAGTCTCCCCACAGTTCTACGGGTTCCACGGCCGGCTCGTCCGCGGTCCGTGCGCGCCGCTTCAGGCCGGGGCCGGGGACGCCGATACCGAGAGCAGGTCGCGGATGACCGGTTCGCGGAATACGTTCAAGGATGAATGACGATGGACTTCGCCGAGCTCATCACCACCGTCTTGTCGAGTGGCGCCAGCGACCTTCACCTGTCGGTCGGGGCCCCGCCCGTGATGCGCTGCAACGGCGAGCTCGTCCCGTTGGGAAGCACCGTCATGACCACGCAGGACACCCGCGAGTTGATCTACGGGATCCTCACTCAAGACCAGCGTCAGCGCCTCGAGACGAACCTCGAACTCGACTTCTCGTACCAGGTGCCGGGCCGCGGCCGCTTTCGCGTGAACGCCTACTATCAGCGCGCCGCCCTGGGAGCCGCGTTCCGTGTGGTGCCGTCGTCGCTGAAGACCCTGGAAGAGCTGAAGCTCCCCGACAGCCTCACCGGGTGGACCACCAAACCGCGTGGCCTCGTCCTTGTGACAGGGCCAACCGGGTCGGGCAAGTCGACGACCCTCGCCGCGCTGATCAACGAGATCAACGAGAAGCGCTCGTGCCACATCGTGACCGTCGAGGACCCGATCGAGTTCCTTCACCGGCACAAGCGCAGCCTCATCAACCAGCGCGAGGTGGGGGGCGACACGCACTCGTTCGCGAACGCCCTGCGCAGTGCCCTGCGCCAAGACCCCGATGTGATCCTCGTCGGTGAGATGCGCGACCTGGAGACGATCCAGATCGCCATCACCGCGGCCGAAACTGGGCATCTGGTCTTCGGGACCCTGCACACCTCCGACGCCCCGCAGACCATCGACCGTGTGATCGACGTCTTCCCGCCGCATCAGCAGGAGCAGGTGCGCATCATGCTCGCAAACTCGCTGCAGGGCGTGTGCTGTCAGCAGCTGCTGGCCACCAACCACGGCGGACGGGTCGTCGCGGTCGAGGTTCTGATGGCCACACCGGCCGTGCGCAACCTGATTCGCGAGGGCAAGACCCACCAGATCTACTCGATGCTCCAGACCGGTTCCCAGCACGGAATGATCTCGATGGACGCGTCGCTGGCGAACCTCGTGCGTGCCGGCGTGATCAGCCCGACGCTGGCCGTCGAGCGCGCCGCGAGCCCAGATGAGCTGCGACGCCTCCTCGGTGGTGTCGCGGGGCAGTCGATGGAGCAGGTTCTCGCCCAGGCCAAGGCGGCCTAGGCGATGAGCACCCAGGCGCAGCCCACGTTTGTCTACAAGGCGCTCGATCGTTCGGGCGCCACGATGGTCGGCGAGGCATCGGGCGACACCAAGGCGGCGGTCGCGGCACAGCTACGGCTTCGGGGCCTGACGGTCGTCGACGTCGAGGCAAAGAAGGTGCCGCTCACCGTCGATGCGATCCTCGACAAGTACAAGCGGGTCAAAGCCGCCGAGCTGACCGTGCTCGCCCGCCAGCTCGCCACGATGATCTCCAGCGGCCTCTCGCTTCTGCGCGCTCTGTACGTCCTTGAGGAGCAGAGCGAGAACCCCAAGCTCAAGAAGGCGATCGCCGCGGTCCGCGGTGACGTCGAGGCCGGTTTGTCGCTGTCTCAGGCGATGGCCAAGCACCCGCGCATCTTCAGCCAGCTGTTCGTCTCGATGGTCCAGGCCGGCGAGACCGGCGGAAACCTCGAGGAAGTGCTCGAGCGCGTCGCCATCCAATTCGAAAAAGACGACCACCTGCGCCGCACCGTCCGCTCGGCGATGGTCTACCCGTGTCTGATCGGCGGCTTCGCCGTGCTCGTGCTCGTGGGGATGATCCTGTTCATCATTCCCGTGTTCGCCGACATGTTCAAAGACCTCGGCGGCGAGCTGCCTGCGTTGACGCAGTTCATGATCGATCTGTCCGGCCTGATGCGCGGTTACTGGTACGTCTTCTTCGGCGCGATCGCCGGGGTCGTCTGGTCGTTCAAACGCTGGAAGCGCACCGATCGCGGAGAGCTGATCTGGGACACCATCAAGCTGCGGATGCCGATGAAGGTCGGCGGCATCGTGCGCAAGATCGCGGTGGCGCGCTTCGCCCGCACCCTGGGCACGTTGACCGCCTCGGGCGTGCCGATCCTCCAGGCCCTCGACATCACCGCCGCGACCGCCGGCAACCGCGTGATCTCCGACCCGATGGTCCAGGTCTCCGAGCGTGTGCGCGAAGGGCAGCCACTTGCCATCCCGCTCGCCAAGACCGGCGTGTTTCCGATCATGGTCACCCAGATGCTCTCGGTGGGTGAGGAGACCGGCAACATGGACCACATGCTGCACAAGCTGGCCGACTTCTACGACGACGAGGTCGCCTCGCAGCTCAAATCCCTGACCTCGATCATCGAGCCGATCATGATGATGTTCGTCGGCGTGATCGTCGGTGTCGTGGTCATCGCCATGTACATGCCGATGTTCAAGATCTTCGAGCTGGTTCAGTAGCGGATTCGCGTGGCGGGGCTTTGGTAGTCTCATGGTATGAAGACAACCATTGATGCGGCAGGGCGGGTGGTCATCCCCAAGTCCCTGCGAGACTACGTCGGCCTGGCCCCGGGCGAGATCGACATCGACGTGTACGGCGCCGAGCTGCGCATTCGGCCGGTCACCGGGGATACGCTCGAGGAGCGGGACGGGCGCCTGGTGATCCCGACGTCGGGGCTCCGCCTCACCGATGAGGATGTCCAGGCGCTGCGCGATGCCGACCAGCGCTAGTGCCGGGCCTGAGCTGCTCATCGATACGAGCGTGGCCGTTGCTCTGAGCGTCGTCGGCCACGACGCCATGGAGGCGGCGGAGCAGGTCGTTGCTGATCGCCGATTGGGTCTTGCCGGCCATGCGGCCTTCGAGACGCTTTCGGTCCTGACGCGCCTACCGCCGCCCGCTCGCCGTACTGCCGCAACGGTGGCTCGATTACTTGCTGCGAGCTTCCCATTCACACGTTTCCTCTCCACCGCGCAGGCCGAGGAACTGTTCATACGGCTCCCGGGCCTCGGCATATCGGGCGGAGCCGTCTACGACGCGCTGGTCGGTGCGGCGGCGGTTGAACATGGGGTGCCCCTCCTCACCCGCGACCAGCGGGCACTGCGCACCTACCGCGCCCTCGACGTCGAGGTCGTGCTGATCGACTGACCGTCGTCCCGGGCGAGCGTTCACACGCCGTCTCGTCTGCGCAACAGCGGCGAAACATCTGCTCGCGGGCGCATCCGTAGCGTCCAAACCCATCGAGAAACGAAACTTTCGGAGGTTTGGATGCGCCGCACAAACGCCCGTGCCATCGCTGGTGCCTCGATTGGGCTCGCCGTGGCGTCGGGAGTCGGCTTCGTCGCGACAGCGGCGACCCATGAGCCCGACGCCGCCCGCGACATCACGCTCGCCCCGGTGGGGACCTATGCCACTGGTCTGACCGGAGGCACCTCCGCGGAGACCAGCGCGCTCGCACGCGGGCGCCTTTATGTGACCAACAGCACTGGTAACACGCTCGACGTCGTTGATGTTTCGAATCCGGCGGCGCCGGTACGTGAACGGCGTGTCGACCTGAGCGCGTGGGGAACCGGCGTCAACAGCGTCGATGCCGTACGCGGCCTCGTCGCCGTCGCCGTCGAGGCAGACCCGAAGACCGACCCCGGGCGAGTCGTGTTCTTTCGTCCGAACGGCGACTACGTCGCGGATGTGAAGGTCGGGGCCCTTCCGGACATGGTCACCTTCACGCCCGAGGGCGACCACGTGCTCGTCGCCAACGAGGGCGAAGCCTCGGGCTACGGAAACGCCTACGCCGCGAACCCCGAGGGAAGCGTCTCGGTGATCTCCACCCGCAACGTCGGGCGTCGTGGCGTGATCGCGGTGCGCACGGTCGGGTTCTCGGCGTTCAACGTCGGGGGCTCCCGACACGGTGAGCTGCCGACCGGGATACGTCTGAACGGCCCGGGTGCGAGCATCGCCGAAGACCTCGAGCCGGAGTACATATCTGCGTCCGACGACGGCAGGTCGGCGCGCGTCACCCTGCAAGAGGCCAACGCCGTCGCCGAGATCGACATCCGCCGGGCCCGCGTGACCAACATCGTCGCGCTGGGGGCGAAGGATCACTCGTTCCCGGGTGCCGGGCTCGATCCGAGCGACCGCGACAACGCCAACAACATCGGCACGTGGCCGGTGCGGGGCCTGTTCATGCCCGACGCGATCGCCACGTTCCGGGTGAAGGGCCGCGAGTACACCATCACGGCCAACGAGGGCGACGGACGTGACGTGCCCGGGTTCTCCGACGAGGCCCGGGTTTCGACGCTCACCCTTGATCCGACCGTCTTTCCGAACGCCGCCGCGCTGAAGGCCGGCTCGGCGCTCGGACGCCTCACGGTGTCGAAGACCGACGGCCTGGGTGCCGACGGCGAGTACGAGGCCCTTTACGCATTCGGTGCCCGCTCGGCGACCATCTGGGACGCGCGCGGGCGGCGAGTTTGGGACAGCGGCGACCAGATCGAGCAGGTGGTGGCGGCCCAGGCGCCGACCGCCTTCAACGCGAACAACGACAACAACACCCGCGACGACCGCAGCGACAACAAGGGCCCGGAACCCGAAGGCGTTGCGGTCGGCCGCGTCCGTGGCCGCACGTACGCGTTCGTCGGCCTCGAGCGCATCGGCGGTTTCGTGGTTTTCGACGTCAGCACTCCCACGGCCCCGATCCTCGTGCGGTGGGTGAACAACCGCGACTTCACTCGCACCCCGACTGGGCCCGACAGCGGCCCCGAAGTCGTCCACTTCGTCGATCGTGACAACAGCCCGACCCGCCGACCCCTGGTCACCGTCGCCAATGAGACGAGTGGCACCGTGACCCTCTACGAGATCGCGCGCTGAGCCCACGGCAACAGAGGGTCATCAACGCTTAGCGGCCCTGTAACGCCCGTTGGGCACGGCTCGTGAAAGCGTCGAGCCGTGCCCAACGTAGGCCTGACCCCGACTCACCGATAAGGAGAGTGTTCGTGAGAATTCCCGTGAGAAAGCTTGCCGCCCTTACCGCGATCGCCGCGGTCGCCGGCGCCGGCTACGCGGCGGCAGGACCCGGTGCCCCCTACGCCGTCTACGGAACCGACGGCCCGCCCGCGACCGCACAGAAGGGCACGTCGAAGAACGTCATCCTGCTCATCGGTGACGGCATGGGCGTTTCGCACATCACGGCCGCCCGCGCCCGCTTCTACGGCGCAAACGGAAAGCTGAACATGGAGAAGCTGCCGGCTCTTGGCTCGGTCAGCACCTATGCGGTGAAGCGCAAGAAGCAGATCGGCGACCCGACGACCCCCGATCTGGTGACCGACTCGGCGTCGGCGGGAACCGCATGGTCGTCGGGCGTCAAGACCTACAACGCGGCGATCGGCAAGGACGCGGCGGCACAGACCGTTCGTACCCTGATGGAAGAGGCCAAGGCACGCGGCATGCGCACCGGCAACGTGACGACGTCGGAGATCACCGACGCCACGCCGGCGGCGCAGTTCAGCCACGCGAACCTACGTGGCTGCCAGGGCCCCGACTTCTCCGCCACGGCCTGCGAGCCGGGCGATGTTCCGATCGCCGAGCAGATCGCCTCGAACAACACCGCCGACGTGATCCTCGGCGGCGGGCTCTCGCGCTTCGAGCCCGACGACCAGGCGCTCATGAAGACGAACGGCTACACCGTGCTCGGTAGCTTCGGCGACCCGGCCCTGGCGGCGCAGACGGCGACCACCCAAAAGGTGCCGACCGGCGCCGACCTCGCCGCGGTGTCTGGCCGCGACGCCCGCGTGATCGGCCTTTTCAACCGCGGCAACCTGACGGTCGAGAAGTCCAAGAAGGACGCCCCGACCTCCGTGCAGGCGCTCGAGCCGACCCTGCCGCAGATGACCGAGAAGGCAATCACCCTCCTCGCCAACAGTAGGCAGGGCGAGAAGCAGGGCTTCTTCCTGCAGGTCGAAGGCGCCCTCATCGATAAACGTTCCCACGCCAACGACGCCGCGCAGACCCTCGGTGAGATGAAGGCGTTCGACGACGCGGTCGCCGCCGCGGTGGAGTACGCCGAAAAAGACGGAAACACCCTCGTGATCGTCACCGCCGACCACGAGTGCGCCGGGTTTAACATCATCAGCCAGGACAGCTTCACGAACGCCGAAGCCACGTCCCCGCCGTCGAACGTCGACTCGGGCAACACCGCCAACAACAGCACGCCGTCGCGTCCCACGGGCGGTACGAAGGATCCGGCCCGTTCGAGCTTCGCGCCGGCGACGTTCCGCACCGCCGACGACGCCGCGACGGTCAAGGATGGCGACCCCGCGGCGAGCCTGTGGCTGACCTACCTCTCGGGGAACCACACGGGAGCGAACGTCAACCTGTACGCCTACGGCAAGGGAAGCGCCCGCTTCCAGGGCTCCTTCGACAACACCGACATCTACACCAAGATGAAGGGTTCGCTGAAGGCCTTCACTCGCCGATAGTCATGCGGCACGTGCGCGACCTCGTGGGAGGGCGGCTCGCCGCTCTCCCACGCCTGGTCGTGGTCATCCTCGTCGGACTTGTGCTGGCGGGGTGTGATTCGAACGATTCCGGGGGTGGCGCAACACCAGCCACGCCGGCCACCATCTCGACCGTGGTGGCGTCGCCGCGACAGCCACCGTCCCAGATCGACGCCCCCGTCGGCGATGTTCGCGTCGAGGAAGGCCCGTTCACCGATCGCGTCGAGCTCCGAGGGCTTTCGTTCGCCGCGGCGACACGACCGGTCGTACGTGGTCGGATTCGCAACAGCATCGATGTCAGCGACCTGATCGTCCTGGAGATCCAGGCCGACTTCTACGACCGGCGTGGGAGGTTCCTCAGCTCAGGACGCCAGGTCTTCGAAGAGGCCGTCGCCCCGCCGGATGGTCCGTTCCTGAGATTCACGATCCGGCCGGAGCGCCCCGAGCCCGGTGCGACCGCGGCCGTGGTCTCGATTCCTCAGCTCGTCAACGAGTAGGAGTATCGTCCCGCGTTGCTGTGCGACGCCGCCCACTCGAGCCACTGGAGATCATCTGCCCGACCTGCGGGCTGATTGCCGAGCTGTACCGGCCACGCGGAAGCCAACGCCCCCGGCTCTGTGACTGTCCGGCCCCGGAACTCGTCAAGCCGGCGACGCAACCTCGCCATTGCATGAGCTGCCCGACTCGGCTGAACCGGTACAACCCCGGCCCCGAGTGCAATGCGTGCCTCAAGGCCCGCCAGGCGGGAAGACCCCCCATCTGACGCCGATGTGGTCTGGACGGGCGGGGAGGTCGCGGGCCAGGCTCACGCTGGTAGACCTCACCCATGCGTCGCACTCACCTTCGCGCTCTTGCCCTTTTGGGCCTGTGCAGTGCCTTTCCGGGCATCGCCTCGGCCGCCGTCGGCGAGTTCGCGCCGGGCGGCACAGCCGTCGGCATCAGCCCCAGCGGGACCGTCATCGTGGGGGGAACCGACGCGTCGGGCTCATGGATCGATGAGCTGCGCGGTGACGGCACCCGCGTGCGTCGGATCGGTACCCCCCGCACGACGACAAGCGTCGGGGCCGACGCGGCCGGCACGATCTATGCCGTCGACGACTCTGGCGAGCTTCGCCGCTTTGCCGCCGGGGCCGCCGTCCCGGTAACGGCGCCGGGATTCTCCGCAGTGGTCATTGGTTCCGACGGCACGGTTTTCGGCCTGCGGCCCGGTCCCGATTGCGCGCTCGTACGCCTCACCCCGGCGCTCGAGGTCCTGAACACGCTCGCCGCCTGTGGGTTCGGCACCGGGCAGATCTACGAGCTGTCGGCGCGGCTTGACCTCACGGCGGCGCCCGACGGTTCGCTCCTTCTCGCCCAGCCCGATCTGCCACGTCTCACGCAGTTCAGCCCGGCGGGCGCTCAGGTGGGCTCGCTGCCCCTGGCATCTCTGGGTGTGTCGTTCACCACCGGCGCCCAGGTGGCGGCGGCACCGGGCGGTCTGGCCTGGATCGCACCGGGCCCGCGCGGCGGCACTCCCACCCTCTGGCGTACCGACGCCATCGCCGGCGTGCGCGACATGCAGCCCCTCGGCGTGGTTGCCCCCCAGATCGCGACGGGTGTGCGCGACATGGTGGTGGGATCCGACGGCACGGCCTATCTCGCGCTTCAGGCCGGCGGGGTGGTGCGACTCGACGCCCAGCCGCAGGCCACCATCGCGGCCGGCAGCCTCAAGGTCGCGGGGGCTCCCCTCACGCTCGACGGGTCGCGGTCGTGGCAGCCGTTCGCGTCGATCACCCGCTACGAGTGGGATCTCGATGACAACGGGTCGTTCGAGACCGACACGGCCGGTACTCCCACGGCGACGGTGGCCTCGGCCCCGAGTGGATCGGCCCGCTACGCGGTGCGCGTCACCGGTTCCGCGGGCGGCACGGCGACCGGAGCACTCACGGTGGAGGTGGCTCCGAGCGCTCCCATCGCGGCCCTTGCCGTCCCCGAATGGGCCGTCGCGGGTCGGCGCGTGACCCTCGGTGCAGCGGGCTCGACCAGTGCCGGCGGACGTCTCACCTTCCGATGGGATCTCGACGGTAGCGGCCGCTTTGCCACCGCGGCGGGACCGCAGGTCACCCACATCTTCCCGCGTCGCGGCCGCGTGTTCGTGGGCGTCCGAGCGACGACGACCAGCGGCGAGAGCAACACCACTTTCCGGGCCCTGAGCGTGTTGCCCAAACCCCCTCGGGGCCGGGTTGGTGTCGTCGTCGCCGGCGGTGCGCGAACGCTCACCACGCGTCGTGCCCGGTTGTCGCTCGTCTGGCCCGCCGGCGCTCGACGGGCGCTCGTCGCCAACAACCGCAGCTTCCGTCGGGCCCGCGCGTTGCGCCTGGCCGCGGACGTCCCCTGGAAACTGGACGCCCGTGGCCCGGGATCGATCTCGATGGTCTTCGTGCGCTTCATCGGTCCGGGGATCACGAACCCGCTCACGTACTCCGACGAGATCACGGTGGCCGCTCCCCGGTAGCGCCGCTCGGGCACTCGTTACGATGCCCGCGTCACAAGCGATGAGGGAGACCGAGCATGGACGACGCCACGGGCGTGAAGGTCGAAGGCGGGATTGACGAGAAACCGCAGATCACGGTGCCGGGCGGTGAGGCGCCCGAAAAGCTGATCATCCTCGACCTGGTCGACGGCGAGGGTACGGCCGCCGAGCCCACCGACACCGTCAACGCGCACTACGTCGGCGTCGGCTGGGACAGCGGCAAGCAGTTTGATTCGTCCTGGGATCGCGGCGAGTCGATCAGCTTTCCCCTGAACCGCGTGATCGCCGGCTGGCGGCGCGGGATCCCAGGCATGCGCCCCGGTGGGCGTCGCCTGTTGGTCATCCCCGGTGACCTCGCCTACGGACCCTCCCCGCCGCCCGGCTCGGGCATCGGCCGCCACGAGGCCCTCGTCTTCGTGGTCGACCTCATCGGCTGAACGCGTGATCGACCCGGCCGACCTCGAGGTCTGTCTGCGGGTGCTCGCCGCGATCGATGCGCTGCCGGTCGACGATCCCGACGCCGTCGAGGTGCGGCGGGCGACCGCAGGCATCTACAAGAGCGTCAAGGAGCGCCGGCGCGCCGAGCGCCGTGACGCCGTTCTGGCCGCCGACGCGGCGGTGACGGCGGCCACGGCGACCGGTGCTCCCGGGCGGATCGACGACGAAACCCGCGGGCGTCCACTCGCTTCGGGCACGTTCGGGGCCACGGCGGGCACGCTCCTTCGGGCCCGCGGGTGCTACGTCTGCAAGCAGCGCTATGTCGAGGTCGACGCCTTTTACCACCAGCTCTGCCCGGCCTGCGCGGCCCGCAACCATGCGCGCCGTGAGGCCCGCACCGATCTGCGCGGGCGGCGCGCGCTGCTCACCGGAGGACGGGCGAAGATCGGCATGTACATCGCCCTGCGGCTGCTGCGCGATGGGGCCCACGCGACGATCACCACCCGCTTTCCGCGCGATGCGGCGCGGCGGTTTCGGACGATGCCCGACAGCGCGCAGTGGCTCGACCGCCTGCACATCGTGGGTATTGATCTGCGCGATCCGAGCCAGGTACTGCGGTTGGCCGACACCGTGGCCGCCCAGGGCCCGCTCGACATTCTCATCAACAACGCCGCCCAGACGGTGCGGCGCTCACCGGAGTCGTACGCCCTGCTGGCCCAGGCGGAGGCCGATGCCCTGGTCGCCGGCCCCGTCGCCGAGATGCTGAGCCTCGTGCCGGGCGATGCGAGGAACGGCGGTGTCGACGGGCCGCACTGGTCGCCAACACCGCAACTCATCACGGAGCTGGCCCTCACGACCGGTTCGGCCTCCCCGGCGCGCATTGCCGCGGGCAGCGCGATCGACGCCGGCGGCCTGGTACCCGATCAACACCCCGCCAACAGTTGGAGCCAGCGGGTCGACGAGGTCGATCCCCGTGAGTTGCTCGAGGTCCAGCTCTGCAACGCGACGGCGCCGTTCATCCTGATCAGTCGCCTGCGCGCGGCGCTGGCTGCCTCGTCGGCCCGGCGTACCTACATCGTCAACGTCTCGGCCATGGAGGGCCAGTTCAGCCGTGGCTACAAGGGGCCAGGCCATCCGCACACCAACATGGCCAAAGCGGCGCTGAACATGCTCACGCGCACCAGCGCCCAGGAGATGCTGAGCGACGGTATCCTGATGACCGCCGTCGACACCGGGTGGATCACCGACGAGCGGCCGCACCCGACCAAAATGCGGCTTGCCGAAGAGGGCTTCCATGCGCCCCTGGATCTGGTCGACGGCGCCGCTCGCGTCTACGACCCGATCGTCCGCGGTGAGGCCGGCGAGGATCTGCTCGGGTGCTTTTTGAAGGACTACGAACCGGCGCCCTGGTGATCCGCCCGTCCCGGCGGATGGCGCACATCGCGCCGTTCGAGGTGATGGAGGTATTGGCACGGGCGCAGGCGATGCAGGCGGCCGGCCGCGACGTGATCCATCTGGAGGTGGGGGAGCCCGATTTCCCGACCCCGTATCCGATCGTGAAGGCCGCCCGCGCGGCCCTTGTCGATCACCCGATGGGCTACACGTCAGCCCGTGGGCTCGAACCGTTACGCGAGGCGATTAGCACCCACTACCGCGACCGGTTCGGCGTCGAGGTCGCTCCGGAGCGGATCGTCGTCACCGCGGGCTCCAGCGCGGCGCTGCTGATGGCGCTTGGGGCCGTGATTGATCCCGGTGACCGGGTGCTGATGGGTGACCCCGGCTATCCCTGCAACCGGCACTTCGTCCGCGTGCTCGACGCCGAGCCGGTGCTCATCCCGACCGGCCCCGAGACGGCGTATCAGGTGACCGTAGGCATCCTGGCCGAGGCCTGGGAGCTCGGCGCGCGGGCCGTGATCGCCGCGTCTCCGTCGAACCCGACCGGCACACGGATCGGCCTGAAGGAGTGGTCGTCGATCGCCGCGCTGTGCCGCGCCCGCGGCGCCGCGTTGATCGCCGACGAGATCTACCAGGGGCTCACCTACGACCGCGAACCCGAGACGGTGCTGTCGGTCGCTGATGACGTGTTCGTGGTTAACAGCTTTTCCAAGTACTTCCAGATGACCGGTTGGCGGCTCGGATGGTTGGTGGTACCCGACGGCTGGACACGTGAGATCGAGCGCCTGGCCCAGAACCTGTTCATCTGCCCTCCGACGCCCGCTCAGTACGCGGCGCTCGCGGCCTTCCGGCCCGAGACCATCGAGATTCTGGAGGAGCGTCGCCACGCACTCGCCGCCCGACGGGACATGCTGGTCGACGCGCTGCCGGGCGTCGGTTTCGCGGTGCGGGCCCGCCCCGACGGGGCCTTCTATGTCTACTGCGACGTATCCGGCGTGTGCGACGACAGCTTCGAGCTCTGCGGACGAATCATCGAGGCCACCGGGGTGGCGATCACCCCAGGGCGCGATTTCGGCGTCGCCGCACCGGCCGGTCACGTGCGCATCGCCTACACGCAGCCCGTCGACCGGCTCGAGGAGGCGGTCGACCGCATCGGCGGCCTTCTGCGCGCGTCATGAAGGTCTTCCACCACGACCGGTTCGATTATCCGCTGCCCGATGGCCACCGCTTTCCGCTCGAGCGCTACCGGATGCTCCGGGAGACCCTGGAGGAGACACCTGGCATCGACCTCGCCGAGTCGCGGGCCGCGACCGACGCCGAGCTCGCACTCGCCCACTCGCCGCAGTACCTCGATCGCGCCATGAACGGCGGCCTCAGCGCTCGTGAGCAGGCCGCTCTCGGCCTGCCGTGGTCGCCTCAGCTCGTCGCCCGCGCGCGGCACTCGGTGGGCGGGACGCTCCAGGCATCCGACGCCGCGCTCGTGGAGGGCCTTGCGGTCAACCTTGGCGGCGGCACGCACCACGCGTTCGCCGACGGCGGACGGGGATTCTGCATGTTCAACGACGTCGTCTGCGCGGTGCGGCGGCTGCGGCGCTCGGGAGCGATCCGTCGCGCGTTGGTGGTCGATCTCGACGTCCACCAGGGCGACGGTACGCACGCCGCGTTCGCCACCGACCCCGAGTCCACGACGATGGCCGTAAACGGGGGAGCCAACTACCCGTTTCGCCGAGTCCCGGGCGACTGTGAAGTCGACCTGCCCGATGGGTGCGGTGACGACATCTACCTGGGGCACGTCGAGCGTCTGCTCGGCGAGGCTCTGGAGCGGGGCCGTCCCGACATCTGCTTCTACCTGGCCGGTGCCGATCCGTACGACGACGACCGGCTCGGCCGCCTGTCGGTGTCGATGCACGGGCTGGGCCTGCGCGACCGCCTTGTGTTGGATGTGCTCGCCGACCTTTCGGTGCCGGTCGTCGTCACGCTCGCTGGAGGCTACGCGCGGCAGATCGCCAACACGGTTGCGATCAATCACGAAACCGTTGGTCACGCGCTTTCGCTGTGGTCGGCGGCACGGGAGAGAAATCTCGCACCTGGCGTGTGACTCACGTCAAAAGCAGCGTTGGGGGCTGACACGTGCCAGGGCGTCCGCCTAGCATCCGGCCGCGCCACGGGCGCTGTGTCCGTGCCCTTCAAGGAAGAGAGCTCCGTGAACGAAGACCGCGAAAACCGCAGGAAATGGATTCTGACCGGACTGGCCGTCCTGGCCGCTATCGTCACCCTGACCCTCGGCACCCGTGACAGCGACGACGCGAAGACCGCTGCCGCCGGCGCGACGACGACCGCGACGGCCGAGACCCCCTCGCCCACCGAAACCACACCCGTCGATGATGGCACCGCCAGTGGTGACGGTGGTGCGACGACCGACGACGTCGCGGCGGGCGATGTGCCGCTTCCGGCGGAGATCGCGGACGACCCGATCGTCAAGCGCCTTGTGAAGGGTCGCACGCTGCCCTTCACCGCCGGGCCATGGCAGAAGCAACAGTGGCGCGACGCCGTCTTCTCGCGTCTCAGCGCCGGGGCGCAGGCCCGCTTTGACAAGGTTCCGTATCAGGACGGTTTTGGAATCGTGATCCAGTAGGTCGAGTGATCCGCCGAGCGGCTCGGGAGGTCCGCCCGGCGGATGCGGTTTCGGCGTGGCGTCCGACCGCGCCCGCATCATGGCCGCATGCGGCGGATCCTTCGATCGGCAGGCCTCGAGGTGTTTGGCGGCGCGCTCCTGGCTGCTGCCGTTGCCCTCGCCCTCTACGTATGGCTCGGGACAGGGGCGGCCGCGATCGGTGCCGCTGTTGTCGTGGCCCTGCTCGGAGCCGGATGGATCGATCGCGCGGCGGTCGCCTGGGTACGCCGCCGCGGTCTGGCGGCGATGGATCGCATGAGCGGGGTCGAGTTCGAACGCCACCTCGGCGTGCTGTTCGCCGATCTCGGCTACCGCGTGCGCTCGACGCCTGTGACCGGAGACTTCGGCGCCGACCTCCTGCTTACCCGAGGTGGCGCGCACACCTGCGTTCAGGCCAAGCGGGTCTCACGACCCGTCGGGATCACCGCGGTCCAAGAGGCCATCGGGTCCCGCCTGCACTACGGCGCCGACGCCGCGATGGTCGTCGCGACCTCGACCTTCACCCCCGCCGCGAAGGCCCTCGCCGAAAGTGGCGACGTCGACCTCTGGGACCGCGACCGCATCGTCGACGAGCTTCTTGTCGTGCGTCGCCGCTCATGATCGACAAAGAAAATCAGATGAATCGGGCAAATAGGCTATGAACTATCAGTGACGGTCTTTCGATAGCCTTTGGCCTCTGAAAGCGGAGATGGAAGCTCTTCTCCGATCGGCGCTCGATCGTGATCTCGCCGCCAGAAGTAAGGTCACAGGTCCTCGGCCCCCTCAGGGCTGGGTCAATGCCATCCGACGCGCGATCGGTGTGACCGAGCGTCAGCTTGCCGAGCGCCTTGATGTCGCCCAATCGTCGGTCCACAGCCTGGAGCGTTCAGAGGCAAACGGAACGATCCGTCTCTCAACGCTCCGGCGCGCCGCCGAAGCACTCGATTGCGAGGTTGCATACGTTCTCATCCCGCGTGTTTCACTCGAGCAGACCGTCGAGAACCGTGCGCGTGAGATCGCCGGCGAAGAGATCCAGCGCACTCTGCAGACGATGTCTCTGAAAGGGCAGGACGTCGTGTTCCCGGATTGTGTTCTCGACGATCGGGTTCGCGAACTGATTGCGGCCGGGGGCCTATGGCGCCGCGACTAGGCGATTCTCACGATGACGGACAAACACCCCTCGATCTCGATCTCGATGAGGCCAAGGGCCCGCTCGTGCCGCTCGCCACCCAGGGGCGCTGAACCTGCTCGAAGCGGCAAACGTGCTCTCGGGCATCCGATGGGCTTCGGGTCGACGATTGGCTTCGGCCGACGTCATCGACGAAGACTTTCTGCAGGACCTCCACCGACGAATGTTTGGGCAGGTCTGGGGGTGGGCGGGTACGTATCGGCGCTCCGACAAGAATCTCGGGGCTCCGTGGATCGAGATTGCCGTGCAGATGAGACAACTCGTCGGTGACGCGGGGGCGTGGCTCGCATCGGAGATGGACGCGGATGAGGCGTCGGTGAGGCTCGGTCACCGGCTGGTGAGCGTGCACCCGTTTGCGAACGGGAACGGACGACATTCGCGTTTGGCGTCC
The DNA here is from genome assembly GCA_031362405.1 of Thermoleophilia bacterium. GTDB lineage: Bacteria > Actinomycetota > Thermoleophilia > Miltoncostaeales > Miltoncostaeaceae > JANLSO01. The sequence continues at coordinate 27,328 of JANLSO010000104.1, forward strand.
GACTGCCTGGCGCGCGCGCTCGGGAGGGAGACCCTCACATGGCGCGGTGGGGGCAGCGGGAGTCCCGGCCAGATTCGTGCGAAATACCTTACGGCGCTGAGGGCAGCCGATAGCGGCGATATCCAGCCTCTCATCGCGTTCGCGCGCTCCTCGGCGGTGGGCGCGCGCGCCGACCCGCGGGCAGCGTTAGCCCGTGAACGTGATCTTGCGGGCGGTGATCACGGGTTCGCTGCCGCCCACCACACCGGTTGACGCCACGGCGGCGGAGATGCGCGAGACGTATTTCAATGCCCGTGCGAAACGGGCTTTGAGGCGAATCGTCACCGAGCGGTTTCCTGCTTTTACCGCGAAGGGACCGGCCTGCCCGATAACGGTTTCGGTTCTGCCGATCTTCAGACGTTGGCCTCGGCCTGCGAGACGACGAGCAAGAACACCTCGCGGGCATCTGCCGAGAATGTCGTCGTGATCTTCACGCCGCGGGTGCGAAGCGCTGCGAGCTTCACGGTTCTCGGTGACGCCAGGCCGACGCTGAGGGCGCCCGGGGTACCCTGCGTGCCCGGGGTTCCCGGCCCGGGCGGGGCAACGGCGGTGACATTGGCGGGGCCCCAATCGGGCGCGCCGGCTCCGGGGATGATGCGGGTCGGCGTGACGCCGGCGCATCCGCTGGTGAGCGCGCCGCCGACGCCCTTCCAGATGCCATCGCCCTGGGCCCACACCAACGATGCGCCGTCCGGCGACCAGCTCGGGCTGGACGGGACAACGCCGGCGGCCGGGTTGATCTGGCACGGGAAGGTCGGGTTGGCCGGGAAGGCGGTGTTCCCGGAAAACAGGAGAATACGATTGGTGTCGGCGACCGAGGCGAACCGGTCACCCGCCGGCGAGGCCCCGGCATCGCCGTGGGTCGTGAAGTCGGGGCTGGCGGGCACCGAGAACCAGTCCTGAACCGCTTCGGGCGCTGTCCCGATCGTGTAGGTCCACACGCGTGCCGAGTCGAGCAGAATGCGACTGCTGTCGAGCCACGACGGGAACCGGAACCCATCGACGGCCAGCGCGCGTTCGGTGCTGCCGATCGGCAGCACAACGGTGGCGATGCAGGAGATACTCGAAGGGCCGGAGGCGCACACCGGGCGGATCTCCTCGTAGGCAAGCGTCGCGGGGTTGCCGCCCCCGAATGTCGCGATCGTCCGCACGACTGGCGCTCGCCTGGCTGGTGGCGATCGCCAGCGCGGCAAGGCTCAGGCCGAGAGTGGCTTTCGACGGGCGCCTGCGGCGGCGTGTGCGTGTGCTCATGTGGCTCTCTCGTCGCAGGGCGTTGCGCCGTCGAATCGCTCGACTCGGAAAGTTACCGTTGCGGAACGGACTGCTGCTACTGGCCGAGCGGCGGGGCCCCGGCGAGAGCGTAGGCAAGGAGCCCGCGGCACGCGCGTTCCACCATGTCGAATGCGTCGGCGAACCCGTCGGCGCCGCCAAAGTACGGGTCGGGAACCTGGAGATCACCCGCAGCCACGGCCTCGGGATCGAACTCCCGAAGAAGACGCACCTTTAACCGGTCGTCATCATCGACAGCCAGTGATTCCAGATCACGACGGTTCTGGGTGTCCATTGCCAGCACCAGATCGAAACGGTCGAGATCGGAGGTGGCGAACTGGCGGGCCTGATGCGGCATCGCGATGCCGCGCCGTCGGGCTTCGGTAACGGCCCGGGGGTCGGCTCCGTCACCGATATGCCAGGCGCCCGTGCCGGCACTGTCGATCGTGATCATGTCGGTCAGGCTGGCTTCGGCGGCGACGTGCCGCATGACGGCGGCGGCGGTGGGGGAGCGGCAGATGTTCCCCAGGCACACGAAGCTGAGGCGAATCGGTTCGACGTGCGGCATCGTCATGACGTTAGCGATCCGAGCCCGCGCTCACGCAACCGCAAACGGCAGGATCGGGGTCGCCTGCACCGAAGCGACTCGGCAGCGCTCAGCCACGCGGCGAGACACGACGAAGGGCTTCGAGTGACGAGACGACCACGGCCGGTCCACGCGCGATCCGCGACGATACTCGCCGGGCTCGTGGTGGTCGGTGCCGCCGCCGCCGCATCGGCCGATGCCCAGCTGCGCTTCGTCGTTGAGGGTCGCGGCTTCGGTCACGGTGTGGGCTTGTCGCAGTACGGAGCACGCGGGGCGGCACTCAAGGGGTGGGACCATCCCCGAATCCTCGGCTGGTACTACCGGGGGTCGCAGCTCCAGACGATGCCGGCGACGCCGGTGCGCGTGCTGGTCACCGACGCCCAAAGCCAGCTGCGGTTCGTGCTCGCGGGGGGTGGCGCGGCGATCGATCCATCCGGCGTTCGCGTCGAGCTCGTCGCGGGAACGACCTACCGCGCGCAGCCCACCGCTTCGGGCATGAACCTTCTTGCCCCCAACGACACCGTCGTCGCGACGGGGCCCGTGGTTCTGCGCATCGTGCCGACCACCTCACCAGGCCTCACCCTCGACGGGCGTCGCTTCCGAGGCGAGATCGAGGTGCGCAACGACCGCGGTGCCCTCGATGCGATCAACGTGCTCGATCTCGAGGACTACCTGCCCGGGGTGCTGCCCGGTGAGATGCCCTCCAGCTGGGGCAACGACACGCCCGCGGCCCTGCGGGCACAGGCCGTCGCGGCCCGGTCGTATGCCCTCGCTCAGCGACGCACCGGTTCGTCGTTCGACCTCTATGCCGATACCCGCAGCCAGGTCTACGGCGGGCTCGACAGCGAAGACTCACGGGCGACGGCGGCCGTGCGGGCGACCGCCGGCCAGGTGCTGATGTGCAACGGCCAACTCCTCACCACCTACTTCTTCTCCACATCGGGTGGTCAAACCGAGAACGTCGAGAACGTCTTCGGCGGATCGCCGCAGTCGTGCCTGGTGGGAGTTCCCGACCCCTTCGACGACGTATCACCCCTGCATGTCTGGCCCGACCCCGCGACCTACACTCCTGAGGATCTCGGGCGGCGGCTGGGTCTCGGGGGTGCCGTCGCGAAGGCCGAAGTCGCCCGACAGGGAGTCTCGCCGCGTGTCATCACGCTGCGTGTCACCACCGTCGACGGAGTGCCGCACGACCTCCCCGGGGCCTCGGTGCGCCGGGCCTTGGGCCTACGCGACACGTGGTTCGTCGTGCGTGGCGAGGGGCCGGCGCCCGTCCCCACGGCACCGACGCCGACGGTCGGCGCCGGACAGCCGAAGCCGGCGCCGAAGAATCTCATGGTGGTCGCGTCGCGCCAGCTGAAGAAGACCCGCGCGATCGTCATCGCCCGACGGCTTTCCCGGGCCCGCCCGGAGGTGAGTGTCCTGCGCCGCGCCGATGCGTATCTGGTTGTCAGCAATCGCTTTGCGCTAATGAAGGCTGCGGCCAAGGAACGCATCGCGCTCAAACGCTTCGGCTACCGCGCGGTCGTGACCCGGGTTCGTCGTAGCGACCGGCCTGTGCGTACGCCGGTCGTGCTGACACCCCGCCCGGCGCCGACCCCCGCACCCACCGCGCCGGCGCCGGTCCCGGCGCCCGCTCCACAGGCGGCCGCGACGTTCACGGTGATCGCGGGCGAGCACGAGCGTCTCACCGATGCCCAGGCGGCGGCAGTGCGATTGACGCGCAAAGGCCATCGGGCGACCGTCATCACCCATTCGGTCGCCGGCGGTGCGACCACGTACCGCGTCGTCACGCTGCGCGATGTCTCGCGGGCCCGCGCACGTGAAGAGCGTTCTGCCCTGGCCGCGCTCGGCATGCGGGCCCGCCTCGAACGCTCAGGCGCTACGTAGCTCCGCGGCGGGGAGGTCGTCCGGAAGCGGAATGTCGGCCGGAGCGCCCGACTCAGGATCGTCCCAATCGCTCCACGCCACGCCGTCACGGCCCTCGTGTGGCTGCGCGCCGCCGACGGCGAGCAGCACCAGCCGTTCCGGCCCTCGATTCACGAGCTGACGCCGCACATCGGGGGCGACCCGAACGAGCCGACCCACCGGAAGATCCTGCTCATCGCCTTCGACCACCAGGGTGAGCCGACCCTCGAGCACCAGAAAGACCTCCTCCTGATGCCGATGCGCATGAATCCGACCGCGCTCACCGGGCCGCAGCACCATCTGGTTGAGCCCGAACGTGCTGACGCCAAGCGCACGCCGTAACCCCACGAACCGCTCCGCGGTTTCGAGGTCGAGATCGGCGAAGGTCAGGCCCGTTTCCATGCCCGAAAGCCTACCTCGTGCACAGATCGGTGCCAGGCACCGATCTGTGCACGGCGAGCCGTGCTTGCCAAGACACCGGGACCACCACTAGCGTTCGCGCGGTTCTCCGCCGTAGGCGCGGGCTCTACCGCGGCTCCACCGAAAGGGACAGCACATGAGCGCTCAACGCCCAGAGACGATCGCGCTACACGGCGGTCAGGTGCCGGATCCGACGACGAACAGTCGCGCGGTCCCGATCTACCAGACCACCTCGTACGTCTTCGACGACACCCAGCACGCGGCCGACCTGTTCGGCCTGAAGGTGCCGGGCAACATCTACACCCGGATCATGAACCCGACGTGGGATGTCCTTGAGCAGCGGGTCGCGGCCCTCGAGGGGGGCATCGCGGGATGTGCCATCGCATCCGGCCAGGCCGCCGTCGCCTACAGTGTGCAGAACGTCTGCCGTACCGGCGACAACATCATCGCCATCTCGACGCTCTACGGGGGCACGTACAACCTCTTCGCCCACACCCTGCCGCAGATCGGCATCGAGGTTCGGTTCGCCGACCCGACCGATCCCGGCGCGGTCGCCAAGCTCGCCGACGACAAGACCCGCGCCGTGTTCGCCGAGTCGATCGGCAACCCGAAGGTCAACGTCGTCGACCTCGACGCGTGGTCCGCGGCCGCTCACGCAGCGGGGCTCCCATTGATTGTCGACAACACCGTCGCCACGCCGATTCTGTGCAAGGTTTTCGACCACGGCGTCGATATCTCCGTGCACTCGCTGACGAAGTTCATCGGCGGCCACGGGACCTCGATCGGCGGAATGATCGTCGACAGCGGAAAGTTCGACTGGGTCGAACACGCCGCGCGATTCCCGGGTCTCACGAGCCCCGACCCCTCGTATCACGGCGTCGTGTGGTCTGACGCGCTCGGGCCGGCGGCCTACATCGGACGGATTCGCACCGTTCTTCTGCGCAACATGGGCGCGGCGCTGTCTCCGTTCAACGCGTTTTTGCTGCTGCAGGGTATCGAGACCCTGGCCCTGCGAATGGAGCGTCACTGCAGCAACGCCATGGCGGTCGCCGAGCACCTGGCGAAGCACCCGAAGGTGGCATCGGTTACCTATCCCGGCCTTGCGAGTGGTCCCGAGCGCGCGGTCGCCGATCGGATCCTCGACGGTGGTTACGGAGCGATTCTGACCTTCGAGGTCACGGGGGGCCGCGAAGCGGGCCAGAAGTTCATCGAGGGCCTGAACCTCTTCAGTCACCTCGCCAACATCGGCGACGCCAAGAGCCTGGCGATCCACCCGGCGACCACCACACACTCGCAGCTGGATGCCGCCGAGCTGGCCAGTGCCGGCGTCACCCAGGACATGGTGCGTCTGTCGGTCGGCATCGAGCACATCGACGATCTGCTGGCCGACCTCGATCAGGCTCTGTCGACCGTCTGAGAAGTGCTTTGATGCCCGGATGCGCGCATCGAAACACCCGATGAAAGTGACGATCTCCATCGCCCGCCGCGTGCGGGCGGTGGGCCGGTCGTGAGCACGATATCCACCCCTCGACCCGGTGCGGTCGGGCAGGTGGAGACGCACCACGTCGAGCTTTTCACCGCCGAGGCTCCTCTCGTTCTGGAATCGGGGGAAACGCTCGGCCCGGTCGAGGTGGCGTTCGAGACCTACGGAACGCTCAACGCCGACCGCTCGAACGCGGTCGTCATCTGTCACGCGCTAACCGGGGATGCCCACGCTGCCGGCGTGCACCCCGGGGCGCAGCGCCCCGGCTGGTGGGACAACATCATCGGATCCGAACACCCGATCGACACCGACCGGGTGTTCGTCGTGTGCGCGAACCTGCTCGGCGGATGTCGGGGAACCACTGGGCCGGCGTCGGTCGATCCGGCCACAGGGCAGCCGTACGGGCTGCGTTTTCCGCTGTTCACGGTCGCCGACTTGGTCGCCGTCCAGCGCGCCCTGCTCGCGCACCTGGGTGTTTCGCGCCCGCTGGTCGCCGTTGGTGGGTCTCTGGGCGGGATGCAGGTGCTCCAATGGGCCCTCGACTACCCGGGCGAACTTCATGCGGCGGTCGTCGTATGTGCCACCAGTCGGCTTTCGGCTCAGAACATCGCATTCTCCGCTGTCGCGCGTGAGGCGATCATGCGCGACCCAAACTTCTTCGGCGGCGACTATCTCGCCAACGGCACGCGCCCCTCGGCTGGCCTCGCAGTGGCGCGGATGATGGCCCACATCACGTATCTCTCCGAGGAAGGCATGCGTGAGAAGTTCGGCCGACGACTGCAGGAGCGACGCAGCGCGCCACGCTCGGGGTTCGACGTCGACTTCCAGGTCGAGAGCTACCTCCAGCACCAGGGCCAGGCGTTCCTCGACCGCTTCGATGCCAACAGCTATCTCTATCTGACGCGCGTCATGGACTACTTCGACCCGTTCGCCGACATGGCCGTCGCGGGGCCAAAGCTCGAGGCCCTCGACACGCGGTTTCTGGTGGTCTCGTTCGACAGTGACTGGCGGTTCGACACCGCGCATTCGCGCGAGATCATGCGGGTCCTTTCGGCCCATCGCGTGCCGGTGACGTTTCGTGAGATCTCCTCACCTCACGGGCACGACTCGTTTCTGCTGGTGGTGCCCGAGTACCACCGCACCGTCGGGGCCTTCATGCGCCGCATGGAGACCGAAGCCCTCGCGAACGCGGGCCCACCGTGAGACCCGACCTCGGGATCATCGCCGAAATGATCCCGAATGGATCGCGGGTACTTGACCTCGGCTGCGGCGATGGGGCGCTGCTCGAGAACCTGATCACCCAGCGCGGATGCCAAGGGCAGGGCGTCGAGGTGTCGCCCGAGGCTTTTCATGCGTGTGTTTCGCGCGGGATCCCCGTGGTCTCGGCCGACATCGACAAGGGCCTTCCCGACTTCTCGGACGGCTCGTTCGACGTGGTCGTGCTCTCTCAAACCCTTCAGGCGACGCACCGCCCGGCTCTGGTCGTGCGCGAAATGATGCGCGTCGGCCAGGTGGGTGTGGTGTCGTTTCCGAACTTCGGCCACGTGACGCTGCGCCTGCAGCTGGCGTTCGGTGGCCGGATGCCGAGCTCGCGGACGCTGTCGCACACCTGGTACGAGACCCCGAATATTCACCTGTGCACGTTGCGCGACTTCGAGCAGCTCGCCCGCGCGGAGGGTCTCCACGTTGCCGAGCGCCGCCTGCTCGCCTCCAACGGTGGCCCCTCGGCTCCGTGGAGACGCCACCGCCCGAACCTTCTCGCTGCGGGAGCCGCCTACCTTCTGCGACGGTGAGGGAGCCGCACAAACAGGGAGGCATCATCCATGGCCACTGCTGCGCTCTTCATCACCCACCGCACCCTGCCCGGCAAACGCGACGAGGTCTTCCGGGTTTGGAAGAAGCACCTGCCGCCCAACGTCGAGGCGAACCGCGCCCACGAGGCGTACTTCTACTGCTTCGATGACAACGACCCCGATTTGATCCGCGTCTTTCAGCAGTACGCAGATGCGGCTGCGTCGCAGGTGATCTTCACCGCGGCCTGGTACGCGGACTACCTCGCCGAGGTCGAGCCGTTGCTCGCCGGGCCGCCGGAAGTCTCGGCCGCAACGCCGGTCTGGTCGAAGGCCTGACGATCCGATGAACCCCAGGCGGTCGGTGTCCGGCGGCCTATGGAAGCGTGGGACATTCGCGTCGGCGTTTGTTTTTGCGTCCCGGGCACCGGGCAGCTGAAACCCGGTGCCCGGGAGGCAAAAACACAACGGCGCGACGAAAAGCATGTCGGCGCGCCTTCGGGGCCGGTTCCCTCTACTCGATGAGGCCCAGGCGGCTGGCGAGGACCGCCGCCTGGACGCGGTTCGCCAGGGCGAGTTTTCCGAGGATCCTCTGCACGTGGGTCTTCACGGTGGTCTCCTCGACGAAAAGGGCCTCGGCGATCTGACCGTTCGTGAGGCCACGACCGACGAGACTCAGTACATCACGCTCACGTTGGGTGAGATCCTGGATGTTGTTCGATCCAGGTACGGCAGGCCGCGTGCCCGCAACCGCGGCGATGAGGGCAGTGGTCATCTCGGGAGCAACGAAACCCCCGCCGC